>JAJXVH010000130.1 GCA_021782205.1 bacterium
CGAGTAGGGGCAGAAGAAGGGCGGCGCGCCTCATGACGAGCGGCATACTACCATTTGGGCCGCGGATATTTCAGGCCCGCGCGCGGCGCACCGCGTCGAGTTCCGACGCCATGCGGGAGACCAGCGCGTGGCGCTCCGCCTGCGCGTCGGCCTCTAGCCCCTCCAAGCGCAGGCACAGCACCGCGATCCTCTCCGCCCCGATCGAGAGCGCCGCCCCCTTGAGCGCGTGCGCGGTGCGCCGCAAGGCCTCGGCGTCGCCCGCGCGTTCCGCGGCCGCCAGCGCCTCGTTCGATAGGGCTCCCGTGCGTAGGAACTCGCGAAAGACGTCCTCGAAGGCCTCCGCGCCGACCATCTCCCGAAAGCGCGCGACGGCGGCCGCGTTCAACGGTGTGCTCGCCGCCTCATCCAGCACGCGCTGGAGATCCTCCGCTCGCACCGGCTTGGCCAGGAAGTCGTCCATCCCCGCCTCGAAGCAACGCGCGCGGTCCTCCGACAGGACGTTGGCCGTGAGGGCGGTGATCTGGGCCCGGGGCGCCCCCGACGCACGCTCGCGCCGGCGTAATTCGCGCGCCGCCTCCCAGCCGTCCATCTCCGGCATCTGGCAATCCATCAAGACTAGGTCGTAGTGGATCGCGGACAGGGACTCCAGCGCTTCCCGGCCGCTCGAAACCGCCTCGGCGACATGTCCTAATCGCTCCAACAAAAGCAGAAGCACCTTCCGATTGACCGCATTATCCTCGACGACGAGCACGCGCAAGCGTCGCGGGGGAGCCGCGCGCACGGTCTCGGGCGGAGCCGGCGGCACGGGCTCGGCGGAAACGACCAGCGGCAATTCGAACCAGAACGTCGCGCCGCGGCCGAGGGAGCTCTCGACGCCGATGCGCCCGTCCAAGCGCTCGACGAGCTGGCGCGAGATCGCCAAACCCAGTCCGGTGCCTCCATGGCGGCGCGTCGAGGACGAGTCCAGCTGGCTGAACGACTGAAACAATCGCGAGACGTCTTCGGCCGCGATCCCGGGGCCGGAGTCGGATATCTCGAAGCGCAGAGCCTCGCCGCTCGCGCCCGCCCCGCGCCGGACGCTCACGCGCACAAAGCCTCTCTCCGTGAACTTAATCGCGTTGCCGATGAGATTCAGCAGAACTTGCCGCAGGCGCCCGGGGTCGCCGCGCAGCGCGCGGGGCAAATCCTCGGAGATGTCGGTCGTCAGCGCCAAGCCCTTGCCGCGGGCTCTTTCCTCGAAAAGTTCCGCTGCGCGGGCGACGACCTCGCGCAGATCGAACACAACGTCCTCCAGCCGCATTTTTCCGGCCTCGGCGCGGGTGAAATCCAGCACGTCGTTGATCAACGCCAGCAAGGCGTCCGCGGCCGTGCGCACGATGCCCAGCCGCTCGCGGCGTCCGGGATCGGACTCTTCGTCGAACAGCAAGCCCGTCATGCCCAGGATCGCGTTCATCGGCGTGCGGATCTCATGGCTGACGTTGGCCAAGAACCGGCTCTTGGCCTCGGCCGCCTCCAGCGCCAGATCGCGGGCGCGCGCCATCTCCTCGCGCGCGCGGCGCTGCTCGGTCACGTCGCGCCCGATCGCCAGCACTCCGGCCAAACGGCCATCGTGTTCGAGACCGGCCATGGAGACGCTCATGACGCGAATCCCCCCGTCCTTGCGCCGGCAGGTCCATTCATATTCTCCGCCGGCTCGGGCGGTTTCCAGAAAGGAGCCCTCCGGGGTCAATTCCCTTCCGAGCCGACGACTCAGCTCGCGCGCATGAGCGGCGATGCCCTCCGCCCCCAGAAACGCGGCGGGAGTGAGCCGGCCGACGACCTCATCGGCTTTATAGCCGAGGATTTGTTCCGCGCCGGCATTATAAAGGGTGATCCTGCCTCCCAGGTCCATCACGATGATCGCGACCTGAGCGGCCGAATCCAGGATCGCGCGCAAGCGCGCGTTGAGCCAGGACGTCTCCTCCTCGGCGCGCTCGCGCGCGGAAAAGTCGCGCCGCATCGTCGCGCCATAGATAAGCACCGCGATCGCCGCCGACGCGCCGCCGATCAAAACGATCCACGTCAGAGTCCACGTCTGAGCGTCGGCGCGAGCCAGCAACGCGGCCAACCGCCGCCGCTCGCCGTCCTGCGCGCCGCTGGTCCGCGCGAGCGCCGCGGCGCTGAGGCCCACGCCCCTCACGACCTCGGCCAAGCTCTGCGCCCCCATATAAGCCGCCGCGGCCAGCGCGACCGTCGCCACAACCGCCGCACCGAGACCCACCGAAGCTCTGCGCCCGGCCCCGCGCAAACGAACGCGATTGCGGCGCCGAAATCTCTGCTCGAATGCGCGCGACAGCGCCAGCGAACGGCCCAGAGCCGAGGCCGCCAACTCGTCTTCGACCAGAGCGGCCAGGTCTTTGAGCGCGCCGCGCTCGGCGACCGTCAACTCCCGGGGTCGACGGTCCGCCACGCACAGCGCGCCGACGCGGCGGCCGTCCGGCGACGAAATCGGGGAGCCCGCGTAGAAACGCAGTCGCGGCTCGCCGGTGACGAACGGATTGTCGCGGAAACGCTCATCGGCGGCCAGGTCGGGGATTTCCATGATACCCTCGCCCAGAATCGCGTGCGCGCAGAAGGACAATTCACGCGGCGTCTCGCGCAAGCCCGGCAGGCCCTGGCTTGACTTGAACCACTGGCGCTTGGCGTCGACCAGGCTCACCCGCGCGATCGGCGAACCCAGCACGATCTGAGCCAGCCGGGTGATCCGGTCGAAACGTTCCTCGGGCGGGGTGTCAAGCAGGCGCAACGCGTGCAAAGACATCAGCCGGTCGGCCTCGTCGGGCGGCAGCGGCGCGGGCTTCACGCCGGAGCCCCCGCCGCGTCCAGCAGCGCGCGCGCGGCCTCGGCCGCGGCCTCCCCATCCAGCCGCAGGCGCACCGCGTCGCCGTCGGCGGCGGGCACGAAGGACACGCGCGCGCCGAACGCCGCAAGCCAGCGCCCCGGCGCGCCGTCATCGGGAGGCGCGTCCGGGCGGAAGCGCACCTCCAGCATTCCGTCCAGCTCCACGACGGAGTCGGCGCGCGCGCGGCGCGCGGCCGCGCGCAGGGCCAGCAGATCAAACAGGTTGCGCACCGGCTCCGGCGCGGGTCCCGACAGGCGCTCCAGTTCCGCGAGTATTTTCGCGGCTTCCTCCGATGACGCGCGCAGGGCGCGCTTGTAGAGCTTGAGGCGCTCGGTCTCGCCGGGCAGGTAGCTTTCGGGGATATAGGCGGGCCGGCGCAGGTCGATGGTGACCGGGCCGCCGTCCTCCACGGCCGCGCCGCGCAGGCGCGCGACCTCGCCTTCGAGCAGTTGGGAATAATAATCCGCGCCGACGGCGTTCATGAAGCCGTGCTGCTTGGCGCCCAGCAGGTCGCCGGCGCCGCGGATCTCCAGATCGCGCATGGCCAATTTTATGCCCGCGCCCAGCGCGCCGAACTCCTTGAGCGCGTCCAAGCGCTTGACCGCGTCCTCGGCCAGGTCCTTCATCTCCGCGTCCGGCGGGTGGAACAGGTAGCAGAACGCGCGCGCGCGCTCGCGGCCGATGCGGCCGCGCAGCTGATAGAGCTGGGCCAGGCCGAAGTCCTGGGCGTTCTCGACCAAGAGCGTGTTGACCGTCGGTATGTCCAGGCCGGACTCAATGATGGTGGAGGCCACCAGCACGTCGGACTTCCTCTGCGCGAAGTCCCACATGGCCTTCTCGATCTCCGCGCCGCGCATCTGGCCGTGCACCATCGCCACGCGCGCGCCGCCGGACAGCCGCTCAATCCCGTCCAGGGCCTCCTTCATGGTGCGCACCCGGTTGTGCACGTAGTAGACCTGGCCGCCGCGCGCCAGCTCCTCGGAAATGGCGGTGGACACCACGCGCTCGTCCCACGGGCCCACGCGCGTGACGATGGGCTGGCGGCCGACGGGCGCGGTCTCGATCAGCGAGATACCGCGCAGGCCCGTCAGGGCCTGGTGCAGGGAGCGCGGAATGGGCGTGGCCGACAGCGACAGGATGTCCGCGTTGACGCGCACTTTTTTCAGGCGCTCCTTGTCCGCGACGCCGAAGCGATGCTCCTCGTCGACGACGACCAGGCCCAGGTCGAAGAAGCGCACGTCTTTTTGCAGGAGCCGCGCGGTGCCGATGACCACGTCCACCTTGCCGGACTTCAGGTCCTCCAGCGTTTTCTTCTGCTCGCCCTTGGTCTGGAAACGAGTCATGATCGCGAGCTTCACCGGAAATCCCGCCATGCGCTTGGAGAAGGTGCGGAAATGCTGGTCGGCCAGCACGGTGGTGGGGGCCAGCACCGCGCATTGCTTAAGCCCCGCCGCGCACTTGAAGGCGGCGCGCATGGCGACCTCGGTCTTGCCGAAGCCCACGTCGCCGACCACCAGGCGGTCCATCGGGCGGGGAGCCTGCATGTCGTCGAGCGTCTCGGCCACCGCGCGAGCCTGGTCCTCGGTGAGCTGATAAGGGAAGGAGTCGGCGAACTCGCGCTCCAGTTCGCCGTCGGGCGGGAACGCATGGCCGGGCTGGGCCGCGCGCCGGGCCTGCAGGCGCAGAAGTTCCTCGGCCAGTTCCCGCACGCCCTCGGCCACCTGGCGCTTGACCTCCTCCCAGGTGCGCGTGTCGAGGCTCGACAGCCGCGGGCGCTTGCCCTCCACGCCCGCGTACTTCTGCACGCGGTCGAACTCGGTCAGCGGCACGTAGAGCCGGTCGGAGCCGCGGAACTCCAGCTTCACGCAGTCCTGCGCGCCGTGGCCGGGCACGGACACGGGCTCAAGCCCTTGAAAACGCGCCACGCCCCGCTCCTGATGCACCACGTAGTCGCCGCGCTTGAGCTCCCGCCAGCGCAGCGCCTGCGCGCCCTTCGCGGCGAAGCGCTTCCAGCGCCCCACGCCGCGCCAGTCGCGCGCGAATATCTGCGAGGTCGCGTGCACGGCCAGGCCCTCGGCCTCCAGCCGGAAGCCCTCGCGCAGGGGGCCGATCAGGAACTGCACGGCCCCCGCGGGCATTTCGCCTTCCAGAAGTTCCTGCAAGCGCGCGTCCTCGCCGTGATTGAGGCTGAACAGCAAGACGCGCCGTCCGGCCTGCGCGTCGCGGCGCAGTTCCTCCCACGCGCCGCGCGCGTCTCCGTAGGGGCCCACCGGCCGCGCGCCGAAGTCCGCGCCGCCCGACTCGGCCGCGGGCGACGGCGCGAAGCGGAGCAGTTTCGCGCCGTCCGGCGCGGACAACTCAAGACCCTCCGACGCCAGCCACAAGGCGCCGTCGCCGAGCCAGTCCGAGACGCGGCCGCCGTCGGCCGGCTCCTCGGCCGGAGTGGCCATCGCCTCCGCGACCGACGTTCCCGGTTCCTGCGTCAGCGGGTCGAAAGTCCGGATCGAGGCGACGCGGTCCTCGTCGTAGAGCGCGCGGTAGGCCAGCGCGGGCTCCAGCGCATGAAAGTCCAGCACCGCGCCGCGCACCGCGTACTCGCCCGGGCTTTCCACGAAGTCGACGCGCTGGTAGCCGGCCGCGGCCAGGGCGTCGGCCGCCGAGTCACGCGGCGAATGATCCCCGGCGCGCAGGCGCACGACGCGCGCCGAAAAATCGTCGCGCCGCGGCGCGGACGCGGACAGGCCCTCCGGCGTGGCCAGCGCCAGGCGGGCGCCGGCGCGCAGCTGCTGGAGAGAGGCCAGGCGCTCGCGCGCGTCGTCGGCGAACTCCGCGCAGACCAGCG
>JAJXVH010000027.1 GCA_021782205.1 bacterium
GAAGGCGGAGCTGTTTTCGCATCCGCCAATCGTGCCAGATTTCTTGACCATCAAAATAGCCGATTCTCCGTCGAGAGAACGCCAATTCTTAGGCTGTTTTTACCCACTCGCCGGGACGAAGACCCAAAGAAAAGAAAGCCCAAGGCGTCTAAACAGCCGGCGGCCGCGCCGGCTGCGGCCGCCGCGGCCGCCGGGGCCGGCGCTCCCGCCGCCAAGCCGTGAGCCCGGACGGCAAGTCGCCGCGCGGCGGCTTGCCTTGGTCACCCGGCGCCCGCCGCGCTTTCTTCGCGGCGATTCTGGCGGTTCTGGCGCTGGCGGCGTTCGGCGGCTCGCTGCGCGCCCCATTCGTCTACGACGACGACGCCTTCGTCGTCCAGAATACAGCGATCCGCTCACTGGCTCGCGCGGGCTCCTTTTTTCGGGACCCGGGCACGCTGGCCGGCAACGCGTCGCTGGCCCGCGACAACTACCGCCCGCTGACCACTCTGTCCTTCGCGTTGAACTACGCGGCGGGCGCGCTGAATCCGTTCGGCTACCACCTGGTCAACGTCCTGCTGCACCTGCTGGCGGCGTGGCTGCTGCTGGCCTATATTGAGGATTTGCTGAAACGCGCCGGGACCGAGTCGGCGCGAGCCGGGCCCGCGGCGTTCCTGGCGGCGGCGCTTTTCCTGGTGCATCCCGCGCAGACCGAATCGGTGGTGTGGGTGTCCGGGCGCGGGAACCTGCTGTGCGCGGTTTTCATGTTGGGCGCGCTTTTGTCGCGGCGACGCGGCGCGGGCGGCCGGGCGGCGTCGTGGGCTCTGGCCGCCGCGGCGCTGCTGTCCAAGGAGTTCGGCGTCGTCCTGCCCGCGGCCGTCTTTTTGGAGGAAGCCCTTTTCGGCGCGCCGGGCGGCCGCCGGGCGCTGACGCGGGCCGCCGCCGAAGCCGCGCCGTATTGCGCCTTGACGGCGGCTTACACGGGATTGCGCTTCTTCCTTTTGGGCCATGCGGCGCAGACAGGCTGGTGGGGAGGTTCGTTCGTCCTGACCCAGCTCACCATGGCGCGGGCGTGGACGACCTACGCGCGCCTGCTCGTCTGGCCGCACCCGCTGAGCCTGGAATATCTTTTTCCCGTCGAGCGGCATGTCCTGTCGTTGAACGTGCTGGGCGCGGCCGCGCTCTTGTCGATGGGAGCGGCAACGGCGTGGCGCCAGCGCCGACGCCGTCCGGGGCTGGCGTTCGGCCTGGGGCTGGCCTTCGCCTCCCTGATCCCCGTGGCGAACCTGATCCCGATCAAGGCGATCATGGCCGAGCGCTTTCTCTATCTGCCGATCGCCGGCTTGGCGCTGGCGTTGGCCGAGGCCTGGGCGCGTGCGCGGCGCGGCGGCGGCGCTTGGGCGGCCGCCGCCGCGGTCCTGGCGCTGGGCGCTTTTTTAAGCGCGCGGCGCGGCGCGGTCTGGAACGACCCCCAGCGGCTCATCGAGGCGACCTTGGCGACGTGTCCGCAAAGCGCGCGCATGCACTACGGCCTGGGCCGCGTCTACGCCTCGCGCGGGCGCTACGCCCAGGCCGCCGAGCAGTTCCGCCTGGCCCTGGCCATCGACCCGAGTTATGAAGAAGCGGCCCGCGACGTGGGCCGCGCGGTTCACGACGCGGGTTTGAACGCCGAGCAGCTGCGCGCCTATCGCGCCACCTTGCAGACCCGCCTCTCCCAGCCCGACGCGCTTTTCGAGCTGGGCACGGCGGCGCTCAAGGCCGGCGAGACGGACATGGCCGTGGAGGCCCTGCGGCGAGCGGCGATCCTGGCCCCGGAGCGCGTCGACGTCGCCTCGAACCTGTCGGCGGCGCTGGCGCGGGCGGGAAATATTCAGGCCGCGGCGGACGCGGCCCGGAGAATTTTGCGCGCGCATCCGAGCGAGGAGAAGGCGCGCCGCAACCTGGAGATTTACGAAGACGCGCTGGCGCGCGCGGCGGCGGCGCGTCTGTCCGAGGATTTTCCCGCATACGCGCGGCGCTTCCCCGGTGAGGAGGGCGAGCCCGAGGCGGTGCGCCGGGCGCGCGCGTCCCTGGCGCGGCGCGCGGGAGAGCGATCGCCGCGGTTCTCCTACGCGGACGCGGACGGCGGCCTGTCGATTACGCTCGACTCGGCCACGGTGGCGATGACGCCGCTCTACGGCGACGGCCGGTCGCGCGGTCGCCGCGTCGGCGGCTACTGGGTCTACCCGCAGGCGGCGCCGGGCCTGGACGTCCTCTACGCGCGCGACCCGGCCGCGGCAGAAAAGTTGTACCTGCTCTCGCGGCCGCCGTCCGCGCCGCTGCGTTATCGTCTGACTTTGGGCGGCGCGGCCTCGGGACTGCGCCGCGAGGGCGGAGCCCTGATCGTGACCCGGCGGAGGCCGGATGGAGCGGAACTGACGTTGACGGCGCCCGTCGTCGTCGACCGCGATGGGCGAGTCGCTCCGGCGCGCTATGAACTGGCGGGCGCGGGCGCGGGCGCGTGGACCTTGACCCTCGCCTTCCAAAGCCGCGGCCTGCGCTACCCCGTGCTCATCGATCCGGCGTGGACCGTCGCGGGCGCGGGGACCTTGCCGACGGCCGTCGATTACGAGACGCTCACCCAGCTTCCCGACGGCCGCGTGCTGGCGGCGGGCGGCTACAACGGTGCTGCGGCCGTGGCCACGGCCACGCTCTATGACCCTCTGGCTGGCACATGGACCGCGACCGGCCCCATGAGTTCGGCGCGCTATCAGCACACGGCGACGTTGCTTTTCAACGGACAGGTGCTGGTCGTGGGAGGCACCGGTGCCGCGGCCTTGTCCACGGCGGAGCTTTACGACCCGACCAGCGGCCTTTGGTCGCCGGCCGCGAGCCTTCCCGGCGCGCGCAAGGAGCACACCGCGACCTTGCTCAACGACGGCCGGGTGCTGGTGGCCGGCGGCAACAGCGGTGCCGCCGCGCTGAATACGGGCGAGGTCTATAACCCGGCGCTCAACACCTGGACGGTCGTGGGCAACACGCTGACGACCGCGGTGCAGAACGCGACCGCAAGCCTTCTGCCCAGCGGCCGGGTTCTGATCGCGGGAGGCTCGAACACCGCCGGCGCCGCTCAAGCGCAGGCGCGCATTTACGATCCTTCGACCAACCTTTTTGCCGCCGCCGCGAACATGCATGCCGCCGCTTACAGTCAGGTCAGCGCGCGGCTTCCCAGCGGTTTCGTGATGGTCGTGGGTGGGCGTACGGCGACCGGCGTGCTGCCCAATTCGGAGTATTACAATGAGGCCACGAATACTTGGACGAATCGCAGGAATATCACGACGGCCCGGCAGTTGGCTGCCGCCGCGGTCCTGCCCGACGGGACTCTCGTCGTTGCCGGCGGCTGGACCAACATCGGTGCAACGGCCGCGACCAATACGGTCTATGTCTACACACCGGCGAGCAACACCTGGGCGGCGCAAGGCGTCTTGTCGGTCGCGCGCGGCGCCGGGGCCGGGCTTCTTCTTTCCAACGGCAAGTTCCTGGTCGCGGGCGGATATACCGGGGCCGCGGTCAGCAAGGTGGTCGATCTGCTCGATCTCCAGGCCGGGACTTTCGCCGCGACCGCGGGCACGATGACCGACAACCGCTACGCGCACACGGCGTCGCTGCTTCCCACGGGGCAGGTGCTCGTCGTCGGCGGCATCGACTTGACCGGCAACGCGGTCAACACCGCCGAGCTCTACGACCCGGTCGCGCAGACCTGGACGGCCACGGGGTCGATGGCGTTCGCGCGCGTGGGACACACCGCGTCCATCCTGCCCAACGGCGACGTGCTTATCGCCGGCGGCGCGGCGACGCTGGCGGGGCCGCCGATCGCCAATTGCGAGGTCTACATCTCCAGCATGGGCGTGTTCCAAGCCACCGGTTCCATGAACCAGGCGCGCTTCATCCAGACCTCGACTTTGCTCAACAGCGGCAAGATCCTGGTCACCGGCGGCTCGCCCGACGGCGCGACCGTCATGAACTCGGCCGAGCTTTACGACCCCAACACCGGCCAGTGGACGACCACCGGCAGCATGAACGTCGCGCGCGCCAACCACTCGGCGGCGATCCTGCCCGACGGCCGCGTGGTGATCGCGGGCGGCCAGAGCGTTCTTTACGGCGCGGGCCTCTCCTCGGCGGAGATCTACCATCCCAACACCGGCACGTTCACGATGACGGCCAACAACATGTCCATCGCGCGCGGCAACCTGGAGGCGATCCTGCTGGCCAGCGGCAAGGTCCTGGCGATGGGCGGCAGCCAAAGCGGAGCGAACGCGACGGCCTCGGTCGACATCTACGACTCGGCGACCAACGCCTGGACCGCGACGGGAGCCATGACCACGTCGCGCCAGCAGCCGACGGGCACGCTCCTGCCCAACGGCAAGGTTCTGGCCAGCGGCGGCGAGGACACGGGTGCGGCGGTGCTGTCAAGCGCCGAGTTGTATGATCCCGCTTCGGCGACGTGGTCCACGACGAATTCGATGACGACCACACGAATTAACCAGACCGCCACGTTGCTGCCCGACGGCCAAATACTGGAAGCGGGCGGCGTCGACGCGACGTTCACCCCGCTCAACAGCGCGGAGACCGCGCTCTACACCGAGTACAACTATCCCGCCGTGACGCCCTCCAACCAGCCGACCATCTCCGCGGTGGGCGGCATCTCCCCGCCGGCGACGATCAATTTGACCCCGGGTCAGACGTACACGATCACGGGCTCCTCGTTTACGGGCGTGTCCGACGCGGCGGGCGGCACTCAGGCTTCCGGCGCGAACTTGCCGCGCCTCATTGCGCGCGGCGACGACACCGGCACCACGCCCCCGCAGGAGCAGTCGGCGCAGTTCGTGGACCTGTCCACCTACGTCTACGTCAACGCCTTGTCGTCGACGACGATGACGTTGACGATTCCGACTTCGATCGGCTACGGCCACTATCAGCTGTTCGTGATCTCCAACGGCGTGCCGTCCAACGGGGCGGCGGTCGGCATATTTCCCCAGCCGCCCACGTTGGCGCCGACGGCGGCCGTCCCGCCGTTCTCGCTTCCACCCGACGACGTGTCGCTGATCGTGGACTTCACGCCGACCGGGGAGCTGGGCGTCAACAGCTACTTGATCGAGGTCTCCACCTCGCCGACGTTCGCGGGGCCGGACTTTTTCGGCTCGGGACTGGGCGCCGCGGCGTCCTCCGGCTCGGTGACGGGGCTGCTGTCGAACACCACGTATTACGCGCGCGTGGCCGCGGAGAGCGCGGGCGGCCAGGGGCCGTATTCAGCGACGCTGGGCTCCACGTCGACCTTGTCCGTGCCGGTGGTCAGCACCTCCTTCATCAACGTGGGCTTGTCGAGCGTCACCGTGGGTTGGGCGGCCCTGCCTCCCGCGCCGCAAGAGCAGACGGCGGAGCAATACGTGCTGATCGCCTCCACCTCGCCGACTTTTTCCGGGCCGATCCTGTCCTCGGCGACGGCGGCGATGGCGCAGTCCACGCTGACCGTGACGGGGCTTTCGGCCAACACGGCCTACTATTTCGAGGTCGAGACGCTGAACTGGAACGGCGTCGCCGACGTGTCCGTCGTCGGCCCCGCGACGACGCCTCCCGTGCCGCCCGCGCCCGCAGCGCCGCCGTTCACGCTGGTGGGCCGTTCGTCGTTCACGGTGAATTGGGACTCGGGCACGGCGGCTCTGGGCTACAACGGCCCCGGCACGACGTACGCGGTGCAGGTGTCTTCCCTGCCCACGTTCGGCGGCGCGGTGTTCTCCACGTCCACGACGAATCTCTCCGCGCCGCTGCCGGGCCTCATGCCCAACACCACCTATTTCGCGGAGGTGGGCGTGCTGGTGGGCGTGACGACGAAGTCCTACGTGCTGGACGGCTCCACGTCCACTTTGGCGCTGGCGCCGGCGCCGATTTTCAGCGCGGTCAACTTTGCTTCGGCGACCGTCACGTGGGCGCCGTATGCGCTGTCCCCGTCAAGCATGAGCGACGAGGGCTTCGTGCTTCTGGCCTCCACGGACACGGGGTTTACCGGCACGGTGCTGAGCTCCGCGTCCGCGGCGCCCACGATCAGCTCCCTGACGGTGTCAGGTCTTTCGGCCGGAAGTCTGTACTATTTCGCGCTGGAGTCGCTCAACTGGAACGGCGCGCCCGACCCGGCGACGATCAGCACCGTCACCTTGCCCGTGCCCCCGGGCCCCGCCGCGGCGCCGTTTACTCTGGTCCTGGCGTCGTCGTTCACGGTGAACTGGGACTCGGGCACCGCGGTTCTAGGCTATAACGGTCCCGGCACGACGTACGCGGTGCAGGTGTCTTCCCTGCCGGCGTTCGGCGGCGCGGTGTTCTCCACGTCCACGACGAACCTTTCCGCGCCGCTCGCCGGGCTGATGTCCAATACCACCTACTTCGCGGAGGTGGGCGTCCTGATCGGCGGCTCGACGCGGTCCTACACGCTGGACGGCTCGACGTCCACTCTGGCCCTGCCGCCGTCGGCGGCGGTGTCGGCGACCTATTTCTCCTCGGCGACCGTGTCCTGGGCGGCGTATCCAGCCGCGCCGTCCAGCGTCACGGCGGAGGGCTTCGTTCTCTACGTCTCGACCACGGCGAATTTCTCCAGCGTGATCTCGGTTTCCTCCACCTCCGCGCCGTCGGCGACCGCGTTGTCGGCGTCGGGACTGCTCGGCGCGACGACGTACTACCTGGAAGTCGCCTCCCTGAACTGGAACTCCGCGCCGGACTTCGCCGTCGCCGGCTCCACGAACATCGCCCCGATCTACGCGCTGTCGCTGTCGACGAACGTCATCAGCGTGAACATGACCGTGCCGAACCAAGTCAACGTGCTGTCCTCGGACACCGTCACCAACCTCGGCAACATCGGCACGACCGTGCAGCTGAGCCTGACCGACCCGACGGTGTGGGTCGCGACCTCCGCGGTCCCGGGCCCGGATCAGTTCCGTCTGACCGGAATTTTCACGGGTGCTACGCCGCCGTCGGGCAGCTTCAACCCGAGCGCGGACCTGATCTCGACGAGCAGCCAGACCGCGTCGACGAGCACGTACGCGCTGTCGGGAGATCCCGCGTCCGTGCAGGGCTTTAATCTGGCGCCGGGGACGACGCGGCTCTTGTTTCTCCGGATCGAACTGCCGCCGACCACGTCGACGACCACGCAGAGCATATTTCTTCAGGCCAATCCCGGCCCCTAGCCCGCGTTCCGCGCGATATCAGCGGCCGAGCACGCGTTTAAGCTCGGAGATCGTCTCACGTGCCTGCGGAACTTCGAGCTGGGCGGGGTCTTGAACGGCCAGCGAGTCCCAGACGCGCTCCAGGCTGGGCGGGGTCCTGCCGTCGTCGACGGGCTGGGCGGCCGCCCAGCCGTCCATGGTCGTGCCGCCTTGGTAGTATTTCGGATCGCGGATCTGCGGGTAGATCGGCACACCCGTGATCATGGCCTCCACGTCGTTGCACACGCCCAAGGGACCGTAGCCGCCCATGGGAAGGTTGTCGGCCTTGACCTTGGCGGCGAGCTCGCGGCGCGTGACGGCGGCGCGGGCCATCAAGCCGACGGCGGCCTCGCTCTGGTAAGTCCGCGCCACGCGGCCGCCGACCCAGGGCTTGTTGGTCTCGCCTTGCGCGTAGAACTGGGCGCCGCCGCCCACGCCCAGGTAGTAGGACATGTCGACGTTGACGCGGGGGCCGCGGATGGAGATGTCAAGCTCTGAATGTGCGACAGGGACGATGAGCTTGCGCCCGCTGGGCAACACGTTTCCGGTGTCCACCCAAAGAGGCGTGACGACGGAGACCCACTGCGTACCCTGCTTATACCAGATGCCGCCGAAGTTGGCGAAAAAGCGTCGGTCTCGGGCCGTGACGACGTGCCCGGAGGCCAGCAGGGAGGAAAGCCACGCGCCGACGTCCGTGTAGGGCTTGCCTTGGTCGATGAGGGTGTAGACGGGGGCTTGTCCGGGAGCGTTGAGGGCCAAATTATTGAGCGCGTCGGTGACGGCGACCTCGTCTCCATAGGAGACGGAGGCTGAGTGGCGCGTGAAGTCGCCGTGGTAGAGGCCGGGCGCCCATTCGGTCAGGAATTCTCCATCCTTGGCCTGTCCGGGGCGGCCCGTCAACGCCAGCGTCTCCTGGGCCGGCACGGGCGGCTCCGGGACCATGCCCACCTTGTCGCCGTAGGCGGCGACGAAGGCCCGCAGTTCGGGGACCGTCATCGTCGGAAAGGAGTCAAGGAACTTCTTATCGGAACTCTTGAGCGCCTGGGCCAGCGCGGCCTGACCGGACGCGTCGAGAGCGCCCATCTCCGGCCAGCCGCCGAGCTTGGAGCTGTCGTTCTTGAGCGCGGCCATGAGGGCGTCGACGGCTTGCGGATTTCGGGAGAGCCGGTCGGCGAGCTGCGAGAGGGTGATGACCTCGACGCCGCTCCCCGCGTCGCGCACGGAAACCGGCGGCTGGAGAGCGGCGGCGTCGCCGAGGCCGTCGAAGATATTGGCGCCGCTCGACCAGGCGGCTTCGGGGGAAGAGGCCTGGGCGTGCGCGCAGACGGCGCAGCCGATGGTGAGGAGGAGGGTTGAGAGGATGGTCATCAAGCGATTTTAGCAGGAGGAGGCTCTCGGTCGCGGGAGCCAGGCGACCCGAGAGCGGCGGACAGATGACCCGCTGGCGTTTGGGACTTTCGGGAATCCGGCAGGAGTAGAATTTTATACAGTCAAATGGGGTTGCGCTCGGAACGGTTGCGGTCGCCGCAGAAGTGGAATTTAATCGGAACGGCGAACCAAGGTGAATATTCATGATTGATACCGTGAAGTACATAGGCCACCTTATGGTCTATTCTTTGCTGGCGATGACGATCTTCATCGTGCCGTTGCGCCTGATGCCGTATATCTCGACAAACCGGCTCATCAGCTACGGCGTCTCGCAGCTTCTTGCCGTTGGCTTGGCCCTTTCGCTCGTATGGGTATTCCAGCGCTGGATATCTCGCAGGAGCTTTTCCGAGTTGGGCTTGACGCTGAACGCCGTCTCGACCCGCCTCTTCCTGCGCGGCGCAGCGATCGGGTTCGTGATGATGACGCTGACCTTCCTGCTCATGCTGACGACGGGAGCGGTCCACGTGGCGTACGCCCACCCCTCCATAGGCGCGCTCTTAATCACGGCCGAGATGTTCGCGATCCAATGGCTTCAGGTGTTCAGCGAAGAGATCGTCTTTCGAACACATCCTCTTTGGAAATTGACGGAACGTCTGTCCGTGTGGGGCACCTGCGCCGTATGGGGTCTCTTCTTCGGTCTGGTTCACCTGCTCGGCAAGGGAAATACCCCGTTAGCGATATTCGGCATCGCACTTGCCGGGGCCTTTATGAATTTTTCCTATTTTCTCGAGGGTGGGAACGTCTGGTATACGGTCGGAATTCATTATGCGTGGAATACGCTGGAGATGCACGTCTACTTCTCGAAGCGTCTTTTCCAGATTTCCGGTTCCGGCCCCTCATGGCTCACGGGTGGCGGCGACGCCGAAGCTGGTATCCTATCGGTCCTGGTCATCGCCTGTGCCCTCTACACCACGATAGCAGCCTACCAGCGACGCAATGGGGCGGCCGCTACGCGCGCTTGACGGAGAACTCGCAGCGCGCCACGCAGCCGCACGGCGTGGCGCCGCCGCCGTAGAGCGACTCGCGGCAGGCCAGTTCCACGGCGCCGGAGTCCTGGGCGCGGCCCAGGGCCTCGATGACGGTGGCGGAGAAGTCGAAGCGGCCGGTGCCGCAGGCGCCGGGGCAGTCCGCGCCCAGTTGGAACGCGTCGGCCGGAGACAGCGCCACGTCTTCCTCGCCCAGGACGACGCCCTGGAGGTTTTTAAAGACGTAGCGCAACGTCAGCCCGCGCAGCGCGGGAAAACGGGTGGACAAGGTTCCGGCGGCCTGGGCCTGGGCCTCGGCGTCGCGCGCGCGGCGGACTTTTTCATCGTTCTTGCTGGGTCCGACCTTGCGTTTTTTCTTCGGGAAGAATGCCATGACGGAAAGGCTAGCATTTAGCGGCGCCGCGCCGACGCGGCTTTAGTGTCAAAGGACTTTTTTGCTGAATTTCTCCATGGTTGATCACGCCTCCGGCGGCCGCATCCTGGAATCAAGCGCCTCTCGGATGAGCCGAGACAGTTCATCGAGGACGAGCGGCTTCTTGATGAAGGCGGCGGCTCCGAGGAGGCGTGCATCCTTCTCCGTGTCCGGACCGTGCTGGCTGCTCATGACGATGACGGGAGCGCCTGACGCGCGCAAGAGCGGGAGCGCTTGCAGGCCCGTCATTCCTGGGAGAATGTTGTCCGTCAAGATGACGTCGAACCGGGTTCGTTCGACCGCCCGAAGCGCCGTCTCCGCGCTCTCCGCGGAGGTGATTCGGCAGCCGACGGCTTCAAGAATGCCCCATGCGTCCGCGAGCTGTGAAAGGTCGTCCTCCACGAGTAGGACATGAACGGGAGCGCTTGTTGGAGTTTGCTTGTTCAAAGCGGTTGCTCGCCCGACGATGGTGGCATTCCTCGCGCATTCCAAATACAACAAGGTCCGCAAATCATCCAACGCGAAGGGCTTGTGAAGACGCGCTGACAATCCGGCTTCTCGGGCGCGCTCCAGGTTTTGAGTGTCGCCGGAAACGATGATGACGATAAGCGACGGCATGATCTTCAAAAGCGTCCGGGCCAGGAATATCCCGTCGCCGTCCGGCAAGTCCACGTCGCAAATGGCCAAGTCATGGCGCCCCTGCTTGAAAAGTTCCACGGCCGCGAGGGCGGCGTGGCATTCATCGACGTTCCAACCCCACGCGCAGAGGCTGCGCCGCAGGAGTTGCGATACGGTCAGATCGTCGTCTATGATGAGGGCGCGCATCGAGTGGGCCTCGCTTAAGGGCCGACGGGTCCGGGGGTGTCGAGTCAGAGTATAGTAACTCGTCCGTATTTGTCAATAAGAGATGTATCGTAAATACGTCTTATGGATAGTTTGTCTCCGGGCCCATTAGCCGTAGAATGGCCTCGGAGACAAATGAACGAGACAGAGCTTTTGGCTCAGGTCGGCTCGGGCATCCGCGCTTGGCGAAAAAAGGCGGGGTTGACGATGAACCAACTGGCGGAGCTGGCGGATATCGACGTGGGATTTCTCGGCTACATCGAGACCGGCAAGAAGGCGCCGAGCATCGCCACGGCCGCGAGGCTCGCCAGGGCCCTGAATTTGTCGTTGTCGGACCTGTTCCGCGAAGTTCCGCGCGTCGTTTCGTCCGACGCGCAGCTTGAACGGCAACTTAAGTCATTGCTGCATGGCCGCGGAGCGCGCGAAAAGGAAGACCTCTTGGTCATCCTCAAACAGCTTCATGACCCGGCGCGCGTGAAGGCCTTGCGGCGATTCATTCGCAAGTAGTCCGCTGGACCAAATGGTAGGGCGCGTCCATGCGTCAGCCACGATCGAGGCGCTCCGCCAGCCGCGCGACCGCGCGCGTACGGGACTTCAAGCCCGCGTTCAGCACGGCGCGCGCCGCCGCGGTCTGGCGCGCGTCGCCTCGTCGCGCCGCGGCCTGGCGCAGCGCGACCAGGGCCGGGTAGGCGAGCGTGACCTCGTCGCCGACGGCCTCTTCGCCGGCGGCGCGCGGCGCTTGGGCGCAGTCGGCGAGGCTTCGGCAGGGCGGCTCCTCGACCACGCTTAAAAGAAAACTCCAGTCGTCGGCGTCGAGCGCGTTGCGGCCGATCAGGTAGACGATGGTGCCGCGCTGATTTCGGCGCTCGGGAGCCAGGCGCGCGTATTCGGCGCGGAACAGGCGCTTGTCCTCCGGGCTCAAGGCGTTGAAATCCGCATCCAGGCGCGGGTCGTCGTCGTTGCCCGCGCGCAGGACGTCGCGCAGCTCCGCCAGGGCGGGGCTTGCCGCGCGCGGCGGGCGGCGGCAGGCCCACGTCAGGCCCGCCGCGGCCGCGAGGGCCGCCAGGGCGGCCGCGGCCCTCGCGGCGCGGGTCATTGGGCGAAGTCGTCCTGCATCTGGCGCAGCGCGCCGGGGTCGGTGATGCGGCCCAGCTGGTCGTCGGCGTAGAGGCCGGCGTCCATCTTGACCTTGCCGGTGCAGTTCGTGCAGAACTTCTCGATATTCTTGAGCATGATCGTCGACGAGCCGTAGGAGCCGAAGGGGGTGACGTCGCAGGCGGGCTCGCCGGCCAGGGGCGCGCCGGTCCAGATGCTCTTCATGTCGTCGCCGTTGGAGTCCAGGAACGGCGTGGGGCAGGTGGCGTGCGGCCAGTTGTCGTTCTGGCTCTCGGTGTGGCGCGACTCGTGGAAGACCACCATCAGCCGCGCGATCTGCGGGTGGCTGAATTTGACGTAGTTCTGCGTCAGCCACATCTTGGAAGGATCCTCAAACGGGATCACGCAGGCCACGGCGTTGGCGTCGCCGCAGTCGTTCATGCCGACCGAGGCCACGCGCGTGTCGAAGAAGCGCGTGTAGGTCGCGCCGTCCACCGCGCCGAAGATCCTCCGGTGCAGGGGCGTGCCCGGTCCGCCCAAGATCGTGCCGATGAACTTCAGATCGGCGAGCAGCTGGGCCTTGATGTCGGCGGGCACGTCGGCGTCGAAGGCCAGCGCGCCGGCGCGCGGCGCGCGCTCCATGCCGAAGCGTTCGCGCGCGGCGACGGCCTCCGCGCGGGTGAACGCAAATAAATCGGCGCGCGAGCGCTTGACGGCGGAGCCGGACGCGTCCGCGCCGGCCGCGGCGGCGCGGGCGGCGGAGTAGTCCAGCGGCGGCAAGGAAGGTTCGCCCCCGGCCGCCCCGTCGAACGCGGACCCGGAGGCCTGCGCGGCGCGCGAGCAGACGCCAAACGTCAGGATCGCCAACGTCAGAAGACCCGACAGGCTTGAGACGCGGATCATGACCAACCTCCCAGCGGCGACCGCGACCCCTCGCGGCTTGCGTCGGTTCTTTGTAGCCGAAGGACCCGGCGGCCGGCAGGGTCCTTTGGTCCCATTTTTCTGGGTCCTGCGCAAGCCGCGCGGGCCATGGTATCATGCGCCATGCGACGCTCAGGCCTCGACGACGTGAAATACCTGCTCAGCGAAACCTCGGCCGACCGGCTGGGCGCCGGCACGGCGGAGGTCGCCTTCGTCGGCCGCTCCAACGTGGGCAAGAGCAGCCTCATCAACGCGGTGTGCCGCAAGGACCTGGCGCGCGTCTCCGGCACGCCCGGCCGCACGCGCGCCATCAACGTGTTCGCGGCCGCGCCCGGCCGCTGGCTGGTGGACCTGCCCGGCTACGGCTACGCGCAGGGCGCCCAGGCCGAGCGCGCGGGCTGGGGAGCCATGATCGAGGGCTACCTGACGCGGCGTCCCGCGCTGCGCCGCATCTTCGTGCTGGTCGACGCGAAAGTCGGCCCCACGCGCCTGGACCTGGACATGCTGGCCTGGCTGCAGTCTCAGGGTCTGCCCTGGCGCGTGGTCGCCACGAAGTCCGACCAGGTCAAGCGCGCGGCGTCCGCCGCGCGGCGCGGCGAGGCGGCGCGCCTGATGGGAATACTGCCCGAGAACCTGGCCTGGGTCAGCGCGGCGGAAAACGTCGGCGTGAAGGAACTGCGCGTCGAAGTGGAAGCCCTGCTCCAGTCCGGTTCTGACTGATTTTTCAGCGCCGGATATTGAACTCGGTGAATCCCGACTAAAAAAATCAACTGACGCTGGAGTCAGTATTTCTGTCGGTGACGGGCGTTCTTTGGAATCCGGTCAGCGCCGGGCTTCCAGCTCTTCCCAGCGCGTCAGCAACGCGGCCGCCTCGGCGCGGGCGGCCTCGAACTTGTCGTGGCGCGCGCGCAGCTGCGCGGCGTCGGCGGCGACGGCGGGATCTTCCAGGGCCTGCTTGGCGGCGGCCGTCCTTTCATCGGCGGCGCGGATGTCGCTTTCCAGGCGGCGTAGTTCCTTGGTCTCCGCCGGGCTGAGGCTGGGTGCTGCGGCCGGCGCGGGCTCGGGTTCCAGCGGCGCCTCCGTCTGCGCGGCCTTCCACGTCTCCCACTGCGACAGCTCCGCGTAGAAGCGCGCGCCGCCGCGGCCGTCGAGCGCGAGTATTTCCTTGCTGACGCGGTCCAGCAGGTAGCGGTCGTGCGTGACCAGCACCAGCGCGCCGGGGAAATCCTGCATGCTGTTTTCCAGGACCTCCAGCGACTGCAGGTCCAGATCGTTGGTGGGCTCGTCGAGAAGAAGCAGGTCCGCGCTCTGGCGCATCAGCCCCGCGATCAGCACGCGCGACTGCTCGCCGCCGGACAGCATCCTCAGCGGCATGTCCATCTGCTCCTTGCGAAACAAGAAGCGCTCCGCCCAGCTGAAGACGTGGATGCGGCTGCCCTTGTATTCCACGTGCTCGCCGTTGGGGCAGAGGGCCTTGCGCAGAGGCTGTTCCAGGTTCAACTGCTCGCGGTGCTGGTCGAAGGTCACCACGCGCAGGCGCTCGGCCTGCTTGAGTTCGCCGGAGTCCGGCGCCAGCCGTCCCGCCAGGATCTTCAGCAAGGTGCTTTTGCCGCTGCCGTTCTCACCCAGCAGCCCAAGCTTGTCGCCGGGGCCCAGCATCAGGTCCAGCGGCCCGAACAGGCGCCGGCCGCCCAGGCTTTTTTCGATCTTGACGGCGCGCACCAGGCTCTGGCTACGGCGCTCGCTGCCGATGAAATCGATGTCCACGCTGCGGCCCTGCGCGTTGCGGTGCTTGAGCTCCGCCAAATCCTCGATCATGTTCCCGGCGCGATCGATGCGCGCCTGCTGCTTGGTGGAGCGCGCCTTGGGCCCCTTGCGCAGCCACTCGATCTCGCCGCGCACGGTGTTCTGCAGCTTGTCCTGGCGCGTCTCCTGCTCGCTGAACAGCGCGGCGCGCTTTTCTAAAAAATCGGCGTAGTGGCCGGCGCTGCTGAAGTGGCCGTCCTCGTAGCGCTTGTTGAGTTCGATGATGCGGTTGCACGATCTTTGCAGGAAGCGGCGGTCGTGGGTCACCACCAGGAACGGGAAGCGCACGCCCGCCAGGAAGCGCTCCAGCCACAGCACGCCTTCCAGGTCCAGATGGTTGGTGGGTTCGTCGAGCAGGAGCAGGTCCGGCTCGCGGATGACCTGCGCGAGGATGGCCAGCCGCTTGCGCCAGCCGCCGGAGAGCGCCGCGACCGTCTGCGCCGGGTCGCGAAAGCCGGACTCCGCCAGCCCGGCTTCCACGCGCATGTCGACCTCGTAGTCCTCAAGCCCCAGGCCCTGCAGCGCGCGCGCCGCGGCCTCGGCGACGCTCGGCGCGCCGCCCGCGTCGTCGAAGCGGTCCTGCTGGGCCAGGTAGCCCACCCGCAGCCCGCGCCGCGGCGAGAGCGTGCCGTCGTCCGGTGTCTCAAGCCCGGCGAGTATGCGCAGAAGGGTGGACTTGCCCGCGCCGTTGGGGCCGATCATGCCCGTGCGCTCGCCGTCGAACAGCCCGAACGACAGTCCCTCGAAAAGCGGGCGCACGCCGAAGCTCTTGGACAACTTTTGGCAGCTGAGCAGTATGGGCATTCTTAAGACTTCCTTTAGATAGAAACACGAAACCCCTGGGCTTTGCTCGCCCAAGGGCTTGATCCCGCCATTTCTTGTCACGGGTTCGAAAGCGACGGACCTAGTATACATTTTATGGAGCGGGGCGGGCGCGCGTTGAAATACTAGAATACCCGCCTCCAAGCGAGACATGACAGACAGCGACGACGATTTATCCGCCCTTGGACGGGCGCGGCCGATGGAACCATGACCGCCGTCCTCCTGCTTTTTTTGATCCCCGTCGGCGGCGGCATCCCCGCGGGCGTGCTGCTGGCCAAGAAATACGGCTTCGTCTGGCCTCTGACCACGGCGCTCTACTTCGTCTCCGACGTGATTCTGGCCCTGCTCTTCGAGCCGGTCCTGCGCCTGATCGTGGCCGCGGGCCGCCGCGTGGCGGCGCTGGGCCGCATGGTCGAGGCCATGCGCCTGGCCATGGCCCGCACCGCGGCCTTCTACGGCGGCGGCGCGGGCGCGGGCCCGTTCATGCTGGTGATGATCGCTTTCGGCGTGGACCCCATGACCGGCCGCGCCGCGGCCGCCGCGGCGGGCCACGGCTTCCTGTCCGGCTGGACCATCGCCATCGCCGGCGACATGCTCTATTTTCTTCTGATCATGGCCGCGACCCTGCGGCTGAACAAATACCTGGGCGACCCCAACCGCACCATGCTGATCATCCTGGCCGGCATGATCATCGCTCCCATCTTGGTCCGCCGCGCGAAGTCCGCGTGGACGGCGCGCGGCCGCGCGGGCTGAATGACGATGAAGTTCAAACGCGTGTGCGTATTCTGTGGCTCGAACATCGGGCGCGGCGAGAAATACCGCGCCGCCGCCGTGAAAATGGGGCATGCCCTGGCCGCGCGCGGCCTGGAACTGGTCTACGGCGGGGGAAAAGTCGGCCTGATGGGAGCCATCGCCGACGCGGTCCTGGAGCGCGGCGGCCGGGTCATCGGCGTCATCCCGCGCGACCTGGTCAAGAAAGAACTGGCGCACCGCGGGCTGACGGAACTGCGCATCGTGGGCTCCATGCATGAACGCAAGGCGCTGATGGCGAGGCTCTCGGACGGCTTCATCGCTCTGCCGGGCGGCTTCGGGACTTTGGACGAATTTTGCGAGATTCTGACCTGGGCGCAATTGGGCCTGCACAGCAAGCCGTCCGGAATATTGGACGTCGGCGGCTATTTCGGACACTTCCTGAAGTTCGTCGATCACTCCGTCGCGCAAGGCTTCGTGCGCCGGGAGCACCGCGACCAGCTCCTGGTGGCGCGCGCGCCCGATGAGCTTCTGGACGCCTTCGCGCGCCACAAGCCGGTTCATTTGGACAAGTGGCTCAAGAAGCCGTAGACGGCCTGGCGGCGTTAAGAACTCAACTTAACAACGACCTGGCGTTGGGGGAGAGGTCGATTTCGTTAGAAGTCGAGTGAAGCGTCTTTGATCCGTTTGGCGAGTTCTTTGAACGACGGCCCCGGTTTCAGCAGCAGGGTATTCATCGATTCAAATTCCTTTTTGAAGAGCGCGTAAGTCTTGGCGTCGCCGAGCGTGAACGAATCCCGAGATTCGAACTCTTTGATGTCGGCTCCCTTAAGCTTTTCCTTCAGATAGGTTTTGTATGGCGGCGTCCCGATGAATTCTTTGACCCGATCTACGCCCAGCAATAGATAGAGGTCGTAGTAGTGGCGCATGAACTGGCGCGGTCGATCCTGATCTGGGTGATTCCGATCGCGGTACTGCCGGAACCGCCGGCAGATTGTCTGGATCTTATCGACGAAAGTGTACTCCGGGTTGAAGCAGCGAATACCGGGGGCGCGGTTATCGGTTACTTTGAGTCCACTTTCGAGAGCTTTGTCCATCACCCAGCTGCTGAAATCTCGGGGTTCGTTGGGCGCAGTCCTGGCAAAACCGGCCTCCAGCAGAACCTCTGGTTTCAGTCCGGGGAGGGATGCGAAGTGCGACTCATACTTTAGGCCAATCCCAGCGTTTTGCGCGCGCTCATCGTCGAAGGTTCGGGTTCTTTGCGCTTGCATGCCGGGAATCTTGATCTTATCGGCCAGCGCATCGAAGAATGTGAAGCGCGCCTTGATGTGCTGAGGCTTGTCGCCCTTGGTATTCAGAGTGCTCGGCGGCTCAAAGCGGATGTCGATGTCTTCGGAGAATCGGTCGATGATTCCCCAGCCTTTTGAAAGAGACGTTCCACCCTTCATCTCGAACTCTAGATTATTCTGCTGAAGCCCCCAGAGGCCATGCATGATCCAGTAGTCTTTCTCGATGAGGGCAGGGGGAAGACCTTTCTCTGCGGCCAAAGTCTCGATCAACTTCTTCGCGTCGGAGCGGTCGTGAAAGAAATCAGGCATAGGCTTCATTGAGAGCTCGGCGTGCGCTTGGTGTTCCATACCGAGCCATACTCTCGTGAACTTTTTGCCGATTGAATCTGCTCAAGTGAGACTTAAGATTGCGCCGAACGAGCGCGACATCGTCCGGTAGATGCTTGAGGTTGTTGAGCATGTCGACTAGGAGATATTCCTTGGTCGTGCGTCCAGCCTTGGGATAGGCTGGAACTAGACGAAATAGGAACCGCTTCCCACCAAGGGTGAATTCCCCAGAACGCTTGTGATTGTAGACGACGTGAGTGTTGTAGAGCTGGGTTAGCCCAAGGCCCAAGTGATTGTAGTGGTCGTAAGAGGTTAGCCTAAAATCATTCGTCTTAAGAAATGCTGCGACGAGTTGATGGTCGTCTGGAGGAGCTGCGCCAAAAGGATTCTTTGCAGGCCGATAGTAAAGACCACCGGAGAGCTTTTTCACTGCACCGGAACTGACCAGCGTCTTTAGATCGCGGTCGACCGCAGTTGTGAGCCCTGCCAGGTCCTGGCGACGATAGACCCGGCCCGGACTCATTGCATCCCTAAGCTTGTTGGCGTTCTTCATGGGAATCTCTGCTATGTCCATAGTATAGCCCCAGCTCAGTTTATATGCAAGTATTTTAATGTAAAATTCATGCACTTTAAAATCACTGATCGGAGGCAAGAGAATGGGGAAACGGACGGTTCTTCAAATGGTGGCGACCGAGAGTAAACTCGAGATGCCTCCCGAGAAATGGGCGGAAGCAAAAAGCATCCTTCTGAATCTAATGTTGCAGAACGATCGAGAGCGGCACAAGAATGATTCTGCTTCGCCCGAGGTGAAAATAAGATCGACTGCGCCAGTAGATCCAGACCGAATCGGCGGGACTTGCGCTTGAGGTGTGCCCATTAGATCGAATTAAAGTCAATTCTCTAATGTCGTTGCGGGGTCAAAGAAGAAGCCCGACAAGCAAATTCTGCTTGTCGGGCTTTCCTAATCCTGAGAGACCGTTGCGGGGGCTGGATTTGAACCAGCGACCTCAGGGTTATGCGTCGCGTAGGAAAACTTCCGCGCCTCTCCATCGAGGATTTCGCTCATCGCCGCTCGGTTAAGCGTCTAACCTTGTGGCCACGCAATGTCTAACAAAAATACCGGCTATTATCTAGGAACTATAAGCCAGCCATCAGTGGCCATCGCATGAAAGTGAACAAGATGTCCGTACTTAGTATGACTCCCGAGGAATGCCATCTTCGCCTGAGGCAAACGACCGATCGCTCAAGCTTTCGGGCTGACGATCGCTAATCGCTCGATGCCGTGCTCCACGGACTCGTCCTCGTATTTACGTATAAGGGAGTCTCGGACCTTGTTCATTTCATCCTTCGGCATGTCTGCGAGTTCCTTCTCGCCGAATTGTTTGAGCATGTCGCGGTCCGCCAGACGGTGGGCCAACTCTTCCCAGAAGGTGTAATCGTCGTATTCTTCTTTGAGGGGAAAAATCGTGCTTTCCTCGAATTCCCGAAGGAGGAAGTACATCTTCATCTCGTCGTCGTAATCGACGCAGTCCTGGAGCCCGGCTTGTTTTGTGAAGGAGAAGACGAGTTGCTCCATGTCGTCGTACTTCTTGATCCTCTTGGTGCGGATCGCGTTGGCCATCCATTGACCTAGATCGACCAGTTCGACGAGGGTTTTGTACTGCTCTTTGGTCAGGTTGATCTGGACGGCGGGTTTAATGGGCATGATGCGGCTCCTGGGGATCAAGTCGGGGACTTACTGCATCCAATCCGGCAGGTCGATCTTGGATTCCTTGACGCGCAGCATGTCGCGCTCGACGCGGTTGAGATTGGCGATGCAGCGCGGTAAATCATCGGCGCGGCTATCCATGGAGAAGCGATCGACCGCGGCGTTGAAGCGATCTATGAACTTGGCGTGTTCGATCAATCCCCTGTCGGCCATGGCCTTCACGTCCTCGGCGTCGCTCTTGTTGAAGCGCTTGAGCTTGCTGACGACGACGTCCGTTACGTCCAACGCTTCGATGGAGAAATGGTGTAAGCCGGCGTTGAATCGGGTTTGGGGGTGGAACAGCGGGCCGTGTGGAAGGAAGGGCAAGCCGTTGATGACGACATCGAGATAGAGCCCCATCTGTTGGTGAACCGCGGAGTTCTTTCCGGCCACGGCCAGAAGCCGACTCTTGAGTTCCGCCGTGACTTCCAAGGTTTCGAGCACGTCGCCGTCCTTTGTCGCTCGGCCGTAAGTCGTTTGTAGAAACAGAGCTCCGCTTCCGATGATCTTGAGGGGAATCTTCGTCGGCTGAGGGTGCTTCCAAAGCCGATCGACTTCCAGGAAGAGTCTCTCGATGTCATTCATTGGCGGCCCTCAAGGCATTGATGAAGTCGTCCACCTGAAGACGACTAAGAATATGCCAGCGCTTGGAGATGTGGGAGCGCGTGCGCCGCACCTCCTCAAGGCTCTTCTCGCTGGCAATGTCAGGATCGAACAGATCGTCGGCAGACGGGGATTTCCGGTTTATCGAATTCCAAGACGCGAGGACTTCATGCAGGACGATTCGCGCCTTGTCATAGCTGAGGCCGGGATCGCGCGGCAAGTCGGGTCTGCGGGACTCGTGTTCGAGGGCCTCTTTGACGTTCTCCAGCAGCCATGGCAGGCGGCGGTCGACTCCGACTTGGGCCAATTCGGCGCGGAGTTTGACGAAGTTGAGGTTGCGGGCATTGGCCACGATGACCGGGGCCAATGCGGTGACGTATCGGGCGGATTCAGCGGAGAGAAGAGTCTCTCGGAGGGTGTCGAAGGCGCTGTTGAGATGCTGAGAAGGGAGGACGCTGGTATTTTCCAAGAGATGATCGGCGCCCTGCCGGGCGAGGGCGTTTTGAATCTGGCTCCCGACCGATCGTTTTTCAGGGGCGAACTCATCGATGGGAACATTGAAGTGCCTGAGCAGCGTCAGGAGCTGTTCGGCGGTGAAGGAGCCCTGGCCGCGCTCCAAGACGGAGAGGTAGTTCTGGGAGATGCCCAGCAACTCGGCCAGGCGTGCCTGGGTCCAGCGCCTTTGCAGCCGCAGTTCGCGGATCTTGGCGCTGATCTTATGGCGTAAGGCTTGGGTTTGAGGCGTCATGGCTTGCTAATCTGTATACAGATTAACTTATCCGTATACGGATACTATACTGCGCCCATTACGAATTTACAAGGGGGATTTCGTGTCAAATTACGCCCATTGAGGCGCGATGCCTGGCGTCTGAAGGACCTTGGCAAGCGTCGCCATCGGCGAAATTTCTTGTGCTGTTCGGAAACGTCCCGCCGTGCCAGGTGAACGTCGCGCCGGGTCATCTCCAGCGTCGAGTGCCCGAGAATTTTCTGGAGGCTGAACGCATCCCCGCCGTTGCGGATGTAGAGCGCGGCATACTTCGTACATCCACGCGGTTCGAAACTCGTGATCAATCATTTGGATCGCTCTCGACGTCAGATATCTAGGGGATAGGTGCCGCGGGACTGCCGCTGCATATTCTGTATTGATAGAGAATCCACGCGGCGAGAAGCAGTGAGCCGAATGCGACCCATCGCTTCCTCCTTGGCGTGAGCAGGTCGGAGAAAGGTAGAAAGAAAATTGAACCCGCCATCAGCATGACCGCGCCTACCCGCATTTCCGAGTTAGCCTCTGACTCCAAGGTCATAGCCCAGACCGCATAGGCGATGTTGCCCATGAATAGACCTTCCGTGAGACACGCCGAGTAAATTTTTTCGAGCGTCTGCTCGGAGAAAATCTGGCGCTTGCGCGATACAGCGCGCGAACTGGTCGGGAGAGTGCGTAGAATTTCTACTCCGCGTGCGCCAGCCGCCGATGCCGCCGCTACGACGTAAGCGATGAGCATTGGGCCTAGAAATGTGAGGGGCTTGAATTGCTGGAACATCAGTCGTCTTCGAGGCTTTCGTATTCGTCTCGTAAGTCCGAATTCAATCTCTCAACTGCGCGGAGCTTCCATAGCCCGAGTATCGGGGTGTTGTAGGGGCGATAGTGAAAAACCTGTTCCCAGTCATCAGCAATAAGGTCCCGCGGTGAAATAACCGTTGCATCTTGGCCATTGTTTCCGTCGGGAAATGTTTTCTGGACCGTATCAGTTATTTTTACGCGGGACCTAACGGTGCATTTGTAAAGACGTCCGAATTTGAACAACTCCCCGTTGCGGTCTTCCGTGACGATCCTCTCCTGGAGTTCGCGGGCAGGGATGAACAAGGAGTTCTTGGGTGGCAATAGGTCGCGGAGTCGTTGATGAAATAGCCGCTGAACGAGAGCGGGGGAATGAGCGATCGAAGGTTCGGTTTGCTCGATATTGTACAGCCTATAGGTCAGATGAAAGAGACTGGTGATGACCTGCATCGCCTCCGTGCTTCCAGCGGGCAAGAATCCCGATACATCCATAAGAGCCTGCGCCGCGGGTCCGATCAACCGGGGCCAATTTGGAAACGGGTGGGACAGCACCTCAAGACACGCAATTTCTAATTGTTCACGCGGGAGTTCGATGTGACTCCCCGTCGGGAATACGACTCGAATAGAGCCCGTCGCCGTATTAGGAAATTCCAGGCGAGCGGTCATTTGACTGTCCGTGCTGGAGTCGAAAGCCGCCGTTTCGATTCTGTGAATCGTATCTAACACGCTGATAAGTTACAAATTTACCTCGTGCAGATCATGAACTCGTTTGCCGGTGGATACTGCCGCGTCCGTGGACGGCGTGGACAACGCTGCGCGTTGACCCACCCCGCCCACCGCCGCTTGGACATCGCCCCTGCGGGGGCGGATCGCTCCGCCTGCGGTCCACCCGCGAACGCCTCGGGTCCGCGATGCCCACAGTATCCACCGCTGGGCGGCGGGATTTTCTTGCTTCTTTGCTGACGGCTAACGGCCCCGCGGACGCCGCACGGCGTTCTTTCGATTCTCCGAAATCCGGTCTACATCGGGCGTCGCGTCTATTTCAAGCACGATTGGCGCAGCTACCGCGCCGGCTCGGAGCCGGCCGTGCGCGATCCCAAAGACTGGGTGGTCACCGAGAACGCGCACGAGGCGATCCTCGACCGGGTCCTGTTCGAGCGCGTCCAGGCCAAGCTCGGGCCGGAGCGTTGGGGGAAGGGGCGGAGCGCCCAGCGTCCCTGTATGTTGTCGGGTCTGACCTACTGCGGCGACTGCAACCACCGCTTCAACGGCTACCATAAGAGCGGCAAGGCTCACGGAGTCCTGCATGAGCAGGACTATTACAACTGCTCCGGCTACGTCTCCAAAGGCCGCTCCGTGTGCCAGAGCTTCCACGTCACGCGGGAGGCCGTGGAGTCCTTCGCGATCGCGGAGATCGTCGCCCGCCTGGGCAATCCCTCGCTCAGTCAGGAACTCCGACAGAGATTGGAGGACCTCGTCCGCGTCGAGTTCGCCGAGCGTCCGAAGATCACCGAGCAGGAGATAGCAAGGCGATCCGCGGCTGCGAGGAGGAAATGAACAACCTCCTCAACGCGATCAAGAAAGGCCTGCAGTGGGGGCGAGTCCAAGAGGAGATCGCCCGCCTGGAGGAGCAGCGCAAGCAGTTGTCCGCGGAGCTGGAGAGCGTCTACCAGGCCAACACAGTCTCAGGCGATCTCGACGAGATGGTGGAGGCGATGCTCTCCTACCTGGAGGAGTTCGGCTGCCTGCTGGAGAACGGCACGGCCGAGCAGAAGAAGGCCGTCCTCCGGACCTTCTTCCATCGCATCGTCTTCGACAGAGAACAGCGCCGCGCGACCTACTCGTTCTTCACCGTCCCTGTCATCCCGCAACTGAAAAGTGTTCCTTATCCAAAGGAAATCGCCGGGAGCGCCCTCGTGGGCACTCACCGGCGATCTATCACTAATATCGGTTGCGGGGGCTGGATTTGAACCAGCGACCTCAAGGTTATGAGCCTTGCGAGCTACCGGGCTGCTCTACCCCGCAGAAGCATGATAACAGATACAGCGATAAAACGCAACAGATCGTCGGAAAACCCGCCATGTCGTGGGGGTTGTGGCCTGGGAGACTGGGCCGTGATCACTTTGGAACTACGCAAGGTTCGACCCGAAAGGGAGAACTATCATGGACATGGAAATCCGCGGACACCGGGCCGAGATCGTGGCCGCACGCATCACCTTCCAACACGCACAAGAATCGTTCCTGCTGCGTTGCCGGGCGCAGAACCTATCCCTGCTCACCATCGGCTGGTATAAGGGCATCTTGGGCGCTTTCGGGTGCTTTCTGGAAGCCCATGGGATCGACAGTCCGCGCGACGCAACCCCGAACCTGATCCGTTCGCACCTAGATCAGCGCCGAGTCAGCGGGCATAAGTCCTGCACCATCGTAGGCATCTACGGGGCCCTACGCTGTTTTTTTAGCTTCCTGGCCCGAGAGCGAATGATCCCGGCCAGCCCGATGAGTTTGATCGAGAAGCCGCGCAAGGAGCGGCGGTTCATCCAGGCTCTCAATCTCGATCAAGCTCGTATCCTCCTGGCGCAGCCGAATCACGACACATACGCCGGGCTTTGCTCATGGACGATCATGCTTCTTATCCTGGATTCGGGGCTTCGCGTTTCTGAGGTCTTGAATCTACGGCGAGATCAGGTGAATTTCCAGGCCAACTCGTTGCGCGTGATGGGCAAGGGTGGGAAGGAGCGTGAAGTCTCCTTCGGGTCAGCGGCGAAGCAAGCCCTCTGGCGGTATGCCTCCAAGATGGGAACGATTACCGGCCAGGAGCGGTTCTTCGTTGATCAGTTCGGGCGTGCCCTCAATGCCCGATGGCTGCAAGAGCGAATCAGAGCTTACGGCAAGACGGCGAAGATCGAAGGCGTCCGCGTCTCGCCCCATACGCTGCGCCACACTTTCGCTACGCAATACATCTTAAACGGCGGCGATGCGTTCAGCTTGCAGAAAATTCTCGGGCACAACACCCTCGACATGGTGCGCATCTATGTGGACCTTGCCGATAGGGAAGTTGCTCTCCAGCATAGGAAGTATTCTCCTGTCGATCACATGGGCGTGTTCGCGGGCGAACGCGGCCGGGTTGTTTTGAGATTCGGCGTCAAAGAAAACCCATGACCTATGCGGCATCCAGTGTCAGCTTGGGCGATCTTAGGAAAAAGCTGTAGCACTGCCTGCATGTCTGGATATGCTGGCGATGATATGAGTGCATACGGCTTCAGTATCATCAACGCGTTTCTCGAGTTCGGTCACGGTAAATCCGCTCCCGACAGTAGCGGGGGCTTCATTACCATGCGCGATGCGATTGCGTGTCTCTACCATCTCGGTAATATGGGTGCGAAGTCGTGCGTTGGGCACAATCGCTCCGGGAACGCCAAACAAAGACCATATGGTTTCAAGCTGCGGAGGACGAAAATGGCTGCCATCTTTTGGAAAGAGCCCTTCCGTGATACTCAAAGCATCTTGTGATCTGGATTTTTTTAAGACATCCATTCTTCCGGCCCAGGTTTTTTTAATAGAGCCAGCAATGACCGAGGTGAACTCCGAATTGAGTGCCATCGCGAGCAGTTCGACTCGGGTCGAAGAAAACAGCAGGGCGCGCGAGTTAACATTGGCTACGAGTCCTCTAACAGACTCGATAACGACGTACTCATAGACAGCGTAGTTATGTACGAATATGAGACCCTTTAACGAGCGGCTAGCGTCGTCGCCAGCCCCGACAGTGCGTTCATGCGTGTTGATTAACCGTAGAACGGAACGGGTTGCTGCGATTCGCTGAAGTGCTTCGGCATTAACGACAGCAAGCATTATTCTGCTCGGAACTTTTTTAATGCGAATTCGATTCGTCCCGTAACCATCCTTCTGCTGTTTGTCGCCCCAGTAGTAAGTCCGCGCAGCTCATCGGATGCGATCCAAGTTGACACGCCTCTGGCTGTCAATTTATCGCGGCCCTTGAGCGCGAGCGCAGCGCCAACCGCGATAGCTTCGAAAAGATTTACGGGTGTCAATCGCGTGCGGCGACCAATTCCCTTGGGGAATATTCGTGCCAATTCGGAAAATGTTTTTATAAATATCTCTTCGCCCTTGGCGTAATCAAATGATTTTGTTGCAGCGGCCATGTAATCATTTAAAAACTCGACCACTGAGTGGTCAAAGGTTTTGTAGCCGTTGAGAAACGCGAAGAATCGGAGGGCTAATTCTTCGCGTGTGCCGTCGTGTTCTACGGAGTCTTTGAGCACGACGACTTTTTTGAAATCCTTATTCGTGGCCAAACGCTCTAGGAAATCGTTGAACTGACCACGATAAATGCACCCACGAATTTCCTGGTCGGTAAGCTTGACGCCGCCAGTGTTCAGACGTTCAAAGAGGTCGAATCGCACTTTTAGATCGCTCTTATCGCTGAGCGTTGTAACTTTGATGGGGCGCAGCATGAATTGTGTCTGAACGGGCTGAGGCATTCGCTCGAAGTCGAGGCCGTTCATAACGAGCAATTTTTCAAGCCCCTGAATCACCAGAGGTTCAGTAATTCCGAGCTTGTTGCGGCCGGCCTTGGTGCCAGCAAAATGTACGAGAGTGCTTAGACGCTGAACGCCATCGACGACTTCCCAGGTTCCGCTCGTATTTGTTGCCATGAATAAGTTCGGGATTGGGATTCCAAGAAAGACCGATTCAATTAGCTGCGATTGGCGCGGTGCGTCCCATCGGAATCTCCGTTGGTATGCTGGGGCTACATCGATCTGATTCTCAGCTACCATTGAGACAAGTTGTTGAACGGTGATGTCGTAGGAGTCAAAATCAACGCGCCGTCTTTCTTCGGTGAGCTGATCGACGAGCCCTAGTGGGGTAGTGGTGGTCATGTTAAGGTCTCCTGGATACGTCCGTTAAAAGCGATATCTCTGGAGGGCCGTGGCAGAGTTGGGTTTCTTAACTCAGCTTAGCAAATCGCCATATTTCAAGCGCATCCGAGGGGGCGCCATAGCTAATGGTTGAAAGGAGGGACGAAATGGTCAGGTCAGACTGACGCCCTGACGTCCCCCCGGTTTCCCTCATGATCGTCGCATGGCGGGGGGAGGAAAGGCAAGGCCAATCGTAAACGGCCAATCGCGGGGCGGCGGTCGATCAGTCCGAGGCGGGACCCTCGACCGCGGGCTCCGGCGTTGGCGCGGGCGCGGGCGCGGCGTCGGCGGCCGCCGGCGGCGCGGCC
>JAJXVH010000028.1 GCA_021782205.1 bacterium
ATCTCGGTCGTCCGAAGGCGCGGGGAGCCTTTTGCTATAATCCTCCGTCCCCGGGCCTGCGCGCTCGAGGCGTCCAGCGATGGCTCCTCCCTCCGCGTCGAAGAACTTTTCCCGCCGCGCGTTCACCGCGGCGCTGGTGTTTCGCAACGAGTCGAAGCCCGACTCGGCGCGGACGCTGGCGCTGGTGCGCGCCCTGCTCAAGGCGCGCGGCGTCGCCAGTTGGTCGGCGGATCCGCGCCTGTCGCCGGAGGCCCTGCGCCGGGCGGATTTCGCCATCGCCCTGGGCGGCGACGGCACGATGCTGCGCGTGGCGCGCGAGGTGGCCCCGCGCGGGATTCCGCTTCTGGGAGTGAACATCGGCACGCTGGGCTTCCTGTCCGGAGCGGAGTTGTCCGAACTCAAGCGCCGCCTGGACGCCGTCCTGCGCGGGCGTTTCCTGGTCGAAGAGCGCTCCATGCTGACCGCCGAGGTCCTGCGCGGCGGCCGCCGCGTGCACGGACCGGACCTGGCCCTCAACGAGGCGGTCATCCGCTGCGGCGACCAGGCGCGCGCGGTGAGCCTGGCCACGCGCTCCGGAGAGCGCTTCGTCGCGGATTTTTTCGGCGACGGCCTGATCGTCGCCACGCCCACGGGCTCGACGGCCTACGCGCTGGCCGCGATGGGGCCGATCATCGACCCCTCGCTCGACGTGACTTTGCTGGCCCCGATCTGCCCGCACACGCTGACCCAGCGACCGCTGATCGTGCCCGCGCACCTGCCGCTGACCATCCGCCTGGGACGGCGCCGGGCCGACGAGGTCCCGCGCGTGCGGGTGTCGCTCGACGGCCGCGACGGCTGGGAGCTGCGCGTCGGAGACGAGGTGCGCGTGCGGCGCGCGGAGACGCCGCTGCGGCTGCTGCTGCCGCCGGGACGGTCGTTCTTCGAGATCCTGCGGCGCAAGCTCAAGTGGGGCCAGCGCTGACGATGAACGCACGGACACGAGATATCGGCCGGCGGGTGGATCGACTTTTGTCGGGCACGCGGCGGATTGACCGCCGCTTGGCCTCGTCCGGCGGCGGTGCGACGGCTCTGCGCCGTCCGGACTCGACATCCCGCCAAAAGTCGATCCACCCGCCGATCGACCCCCGTTTCCCGTTACATTCAGCGCTGAGCTTCGGCTCCGTTAAGGAAATTCCATATGGCCGACAAGGCGCCGGCGGCGCAGCCGCCGCGCCCAGGCCGTCGCCGTCAATCTGTGTGGAGCGCCGTCCAAACCCATCCCCGACGGGATGTCGAGCGAAGACGGCGTCAAGGTCGTCGTTCCGCCGTATAGCCGCGAGCGAGGCCAAGCGGCGGTCAATCCGCCGCGTTCCCGGCGGGGATGGGTTTGGACGGCGGCCGACTTCGAGGACGTCGCCGTGCTGAGGCGCCTGCGCGTCGTCAACTTCGCCATCGCCGAGCGCGTGGAGCTGGACGTCCCCGGGGGCTTCGTCGCCTTCACCGGCGAGACCGGCGCCGGCAAGTCGATCTTGCTGGAAGCGCTGGGCTTCCTGCTGGGCGCGCGCGGCTCCGCGTCGTGGCTGAGGACCGGCTGCGACCGCCTGGAAGTCGAGGGGACTTTCGACGCCGTCGATCTGCCCGCCGACCTGCGCGAGCGCTACAAGGTCCCGGCCGGGACGTTCACGGCGCGGCGTGAGCTGGACGCCTCGGGCAAGACGCGCGCGCTGATCCACGCCCAGGCCGCCTCGGTCGCGGCGCTGGCGGCCCTGGGCGACGCGGTGGCGGATTTCTCCGGCCAGCACGAGCACCAGGCGCTGACGCGCCCCGCGGTCCAATTGGAAACGTTGGACCGCTACGCGGGCTTGGAAGCCGAGCGCGAGGCGCTGGCGCGCGCGTACGCGCGCTGGAACGGACTGCGCGCGCGGCTGTCGGCGTCGTCGATGTCGGAGGAGGAGCGCCGGCGGCGCGTGGAGCTGCTGCGCTTTCAACTGGACGAGATCGACGCGGCGGGGCCCCGGCCGGGAGAGGAAGAGGAGCTCGACGAGCGCCTGCCGCGCCTCAAGAACGCGGAGCGCCTGCGCGGCTTCGCCGATCAGGCCTACGGACTGCTCTACGCGCAGGAGGACGCCGCCCTGCCGCAGCTGATGAAGGCGTCGCGGGCGCTGGGGGAGCTGGCGAAGATCGACGCGTCGGCCGCGCGCCTGCAAGGGGAACTGGAAAGCGCGCGCCTTATGGCGGAGGCCGTCGCGCACGAGGTCGGCGACTACCGCGATCGCGTCACCGCGGATCCGGCCGCGCTCGACGCCCTGCTGGCGCGCCAGGAGGTCCTGGCGCGGCTGAAAAAACGCCACGGCCCGACTTTGGCCGACGTGCTGGAGACGCGCGCGCGTCTGGCCGCGGAACTGGACGGCTTGGAAAATTCCGACGCGCGCATAGAAGAAACCAAGCGCGAGTTGGCGGCCGCCGAGAAGGAGCTGGCCGAGCTTTGCGACGACGCGCACGCCCGGCGCGCGAAAGCCGCCAAGAAGCTGGACGCGGCGGTGCTCAAGGAGCTCAAGGCCTTGGGCATGGGCGACGCGCGCTTCGTCTGCGCGGTGGAGATGGAGGAAGGCCACTGGTCGCGCACGGGCGCGGATACCGTTGAGTTCCTGCTGGCCGCCAACCCCGGCGAGCCGCCGCGCCCGGTCAAGGCCGCGGCCTCCGGCGGAGAGCTTTCGCGCGTGACTCTGGCGCTCAAGACCGCGTTCGCCCAGGCCGACCGCACGCCCCTGCTCGTCTTCGACGAGATCGACGCGGGCATCGGCGGCGAGGTGGCCGGCGCGGTGGGGCTCAAGCTCGCGGCCCTGGGCCGCGGCCGCCAGGTGCTGTGCGTCACGCACCTGCCGCAGGTCGCCTGCCGGGCCGACGCGCACTTCCACGTCGTCAAGGAGACGGCCGCGGGCCGCACGCGCGTGCGCCTGGAGCGCCTGGACGGCGAGCGCCGCCTGGAGACGGTCGCGCTGATGCTGGGCGGGCGCGCCGCCACCGCCGCCAGCCGACGGCACGCTCAAGAATTACTGGAGAACACCACCTCATGACCACGAAAGTCCGCACCCGCTTCGCCCCCTCGCCGACCGGCTTCCTGCATATCGGCGGCGCCCGCACCACGCTCTACAACTGGCTCTACGCGCGCCGCCACAAAGGCGACTTCATCCTGCGCATCGAGGACACCGACGAGGTCCGCTCCACCGAGGATTCGGTCACCGCGATCCTGCGCTCCATCGAGTGGCTGGGCCTGAACTGGGACGAGGGGCCCGTCGACGAAAAGACCGACAAGGGCCCGCACTCGCCGTATTACCAGATGCAGCGCGTCGCGATCTACCGCAAGTACCTGGATCAGTTGATCAAGGAAGGCAAAGCCTATCGCTGCTACTGCACGAAGGAAGAGCTCGACGAGATGCGCCGGCTGGCCCAATTGGAAAAGCGCCCGCCGCGCTACGACGGCCGCTGCCGCGCGCTGACCGACGCCCAGCGCGCGGCGCTGGAGGCGCAAGGCAAGAAATTCTCGATCCGCTTCAAGATGCCGCAGGACGGCGTGACGATCGTCGACGACGTGATCCGCGGCAAGGTCCATTTCGAGAACAACCTCCAGCAGGACCTGGTCATCTGGAAGACCACCGACGGCCCGACCTACAACTTCTGCTGCGTGATCGACGACCATCTGATGGAGATCACCCATGTCACCCGCGGCGACGAGCACCTGTCGAACACGCCCTCGCAGATCCAGATCTACTACGCGCTGGGCTGGACGCCGCCGACGTTCGCGCACCTGTCCATGATCCTGGGGCCCGACGGCTCCAAGCTGTCCAAACGCCACGGCGCGACCTCGGTGCTGGAATATCGCGATCAGGGCTACCTGCCGCACACCATGCGCAACTACCTGGCGCTGCTGGGCTGGTCGAACAGCGAGTCCCAGCAGTTGTTCACCGACGCGGACCTGATCTCCCAGTTCGACCTGGCCGGCTGCCAGAAAAGCCCGGCCACGTTCGACACGGTGAAGCTGCAATGGATGAACGGCGAGTATATCCGCCAGACGCCGATCCCCGAGCTCATCGAGCTGGCCAAGCCCTTTTTGGAGAAGGCGGGCCTGCTGGGACTGCCCGGGCCGGACTTGAAGAAGGTCGTGGCTCTGGAGCATGAGAAGTTCAAGCTTCTCTCCGAGATCCCGACCTTGATCGAGTTTTTCTATAAGCCCGTCGAGTTTACGCCCAAGGCCGACAAGGTCCTGCAGGCGCCGGGGGCCAAGGACGTCCTGCTGGGCCTGGTCGAGGCGCTCAAGGACTTCGCGCCGTTCGAGGACAAGGCCCTGGAGGCGCGCATCCGCAAGTTCTGCGAGGAGAGGGGCCTCAAGCCCGGGCAGGTCTTCCATCCGATCCGCACCGCGGTCAGCGGACGGACCGAGGGACCGACTTTGTTTCTGATGCTGGAGATCATGGGGCGCGAGAGGGTGCTCGCGCGCCTAAAAGGCGCCGCCGAGCGTCTTAAGTAGGCCCCGAAAGGGCGTGACGGCGGCCCCTTGCGCGGGCCGCCTGTTTCAGTTACTATTCTGTTTCTCGACGGAGGCTGCGATGACGAAGAAAGCTTTGAAGACGGTGGCGAAGGCGGCGGTGAAGACGAAAGCCGTGCCGAAAAGTGCCGAGCCCTCGGCGGCCGCGCGCGCCAAGGAGATGTCCTGGCTGACGCCGGCCAAGCTGAAGGAAATCCGCGCCGAGCTGGTGACCATGCGCGACGACATCCTCAAGACCGTGCGCAAGCAGCAGGTCGAGGAAGGCGTCGACAACGGCGACTCCGTGGACCAGGCCAGCCAGTCCATTGAAAAGGAACTGCTCTTCGAGCTGTCCGACAACGAACGCGGCACCCTGGACATGATCGAGTCGGCCATCCGCAAGGTGGACAACGGCTCCTTCGGCCTGTGCGAGGCCACCCAGAAGCCGATCGGCCGCGCGCGCCTGGAGGCCATTCCCTACGCGCGCTACTCCATCGAGTACCAGAACCAGCTCGAAAACAAGGAAGTGGAGGCCGAGCCCGGCCCCGACTTCAGCACCATCGGCGAATTCGGCGCCGGCGAATCCTAACCCGCTCCCCCTCGGGGAGAGGCGCGAGGGTCAGTCCTTGACTTATTAAGTTATTTGGCGCAACAACTTAATAAGTCAAGGACTGACCCTCTTCTTTTAGGTTCGTATTGAAAATGTAACACGCGCGATGTATCCTGCGGGTGCTTGAAATACTGGATATATAAGGACGCGCGCATCGTGGGCCCGTTCGAGCGGGACGCGATGGCGGGACTGCCCGGCTTCGACGCGTCCACCTTGGTCTGCGCGGGGGACGCCGCCGGATCGTCCGAGGGCCAGTGGTCCCCTGCCGCCGACGTGCCCGAGTTGGCGCCGCTGGCGCTCGCGCACGGCGCGGCGTGGGCGCCCGACGCGCCCGCCTCGTCGTTCGACCTGCTCGACAAGCTGCAGATCGAATCCGCGGGCCTGATCGGCGACGACCAGTATCCGAGCGCGGCCGAGGTTTTGTTCCAGGATGCGGAGATCAAAAAATCCTTCGCGGAATTGCTGGTCTCGCGCACGCGCACGGACGACACCGAGGTCCGCCGCCTGCGCGGCTTGGTTTCCGAGCTTTCGGTGCAGTTGGAGCTGATGTATCGGCGCATCGCCCAGCTGGAAAACACTCACGCGGATTTCCTGGGCAAGCTGTCGCGATCCGACGCGGCCGTGCGACCGACTGAGGCCCCCACTCCGGCTGTGCCGGCCGCCGCATCGTCCGTCGTGGCCGCCACTACGTCCACGCCTGCCGCGGCGTCGTTTCCGACGTTCGCCCCGCGGCCGACTCCGGCGGCGAAGCAGGCTGCGGTGCCGGCGCCGGAACCGGAAACGGCGCCCGAGATTCAGGCGGCGGAGCCCCAGGTCGCGGCGTTTGCGGCAATGCCCCAGCCGCTCGATCCGCCGAAGAACGAAGATTTGTCGGCGGTAGCGACGGCGGAAGAAATTTCAGGCGTGTCGGCGCGGGCGAACGTGGAAGCCGCGCCAAGCCCCGTAGCGCCGATTCCCGATATCCCGGTTCTGAAGACGGCTGCGGAAAGTGTTCCCGCGTCCCCACTAGAGACGTTGCAGCCGCCGCTGCCGGAAATGCCGATGGCAGCACCAGAAAATTCCTCGGTCGAAAGCGCGCTTGCTCCTTTGCCGCCGCTGCCGTTCTTGGAGACGGCGGCGCCGCCGCCGCTGGAGGTGCCCGCGCCGGTTCAGGTCGCCGAGATATCGAACGCTCAACCGTCAGCGCCGGAGTTGCCCACGGTTCCGGTGCCGGAATCCGCGTCGGAGCCGTCTCCGGAACCGACTCCGGCTTCGACGCGTCGAATGGTCTTCGACAAGCCGAAGACTTTGCGCATCGTGCCGACCATGCGAACGTTGCGCGTCGTAGGGCCGGCGGAAGCGGGCCAGGCGCGCGTCGATCCCGAGCCCCAGGCCTCCGTTCCCGCGGTCTCCGTCGTGCCGGCGCCTTCCGTGGCGCTTTCTGTGCCGGAGCCTTCGCCGCTTCCGCCCATGCCGGACCTTTCCGTCGTCGCGCCTCCGGAGCCTGCGCCCATGCCCGCCCCGGAAGCGACTCTTCCTCCGCTGCCGACGCCGACGGCGTTCGTGCCGGCGCCGCCGGCTCCTTCGCCCGCGTTCGAGTCGGTGCCCGCAGCCGCGACTTCGGCGCCGCCGTCGGCCGCGTTTCCGCCTCCGGGTGCTTTTCCCGCCGCGGCTTTCCCGTCGTCCGGATCGATTCCGGCGGCATTATCCGCGTCAGCCCCTTCTTTGCCCGCGGCGGATGCGGATATTCCGCCCTCGACGGCGGTTTTCTCCGGAGCGCCTGCGTTCGGTTCTGCCGTCGAGGCACACGACGCGCCTCGCACGCAGGAAGTTTTGGCGCGGCTAGCCAAACCCGCGGCCGCTCCACCGACGGCGCCTGCGCCGAAGCCGCGAGGCGGCGGCAAGACATTCATGATTCTGGGCGGAGTTCTGGTCGTGGTCCTGATCCTCTTGGGCGTGGCCTTTCTGCGGCACAGCCGCGACCTTAAGCAGATGGCGGCTCTGGACGACGGCAAGCCGCTGGTCGGCGCCGAGCCGGTCGACGAGGCGTCGCGTATGGCTTTACCCAAGCCATCGGCCGCCGTTGCGGGTGCCGTTCCCGGCGCAACGGCTCCGGTTGCTTCACCGCCTTCTACCGTTGCGGCCGTTCCCGGCGCATCGGGCGCGTCTACGGCGCCCGTTGTGCCGACGGCCCCGGGCGTCTCCGGCCTGCCGCCCGCAGGGGCCGGACGGCCGTCGCCCGTTGCCCCGGAAGCGGCGCCTCCTGCGGCTGAGGCTCTCGCGGCGGCTCCCGCGCCAGGACCCGGTGATGCGGCGGTCGCCTTCGTCAAGGACTTCCCGCTGGATGGAGGACGAGGCACGGTCGAGAAATGGCTGCAGTTCTCCTATGCGGCGACCCCGGACGCTGGCCGTGAGGTCTGGAATGGCGTTGAGCAGTCCGACGGGTCCGTGCTGGTCGAGTACCGCTTTATTCCGAACGTTCCGGACGCTCCGAAGATACTGTACCTGTTCGCAGCGGATCCGGCGCGCGGCTACGTTCAAGGTAAAAACCGGGACGCGCGCGACATGCTGTCCGGCGGCGGTCCACGGACGTTCGCCAATAACAGTCGCCGGGTGAAGAGCAGGAAATCGACAAAGAAGAAATCCCGACTTCCCTCCGCTTTCCATCGTGCGGTGTCCTCCGCCTCGGCTGGCGCCGAGCCGGAGACTGCGCAGCTTCCTTTGCCCTCGGATGGCGAACTCCCGGCTCCGGCCGAACCGGACGGAGATTTCGGCTCCGACACGGTGAAGGCCGCCCCCTAGCGCGCGAAACGATGCTTCTTCTAAATATGATCTTACGTTGTTGCGGCCTTGACAAAAACCGGCGCGGACTCTAACCTAATAGAAGAATGGCGAACGCTCAGCGCGCGATTTCTCTCGGACTCTCCCGCCGTTTGGCCGAATTACTGGTCGAGGAGCAGTTGATCACGGCGGATCAGCTCAAGGAATCCCTGGAGGCGCAGAAAACCAGCGGCGACAAACTCGGAACGTTGCTGATCGAGAAAGGCCACATCAGCGAGGAGAAGCTCCTTCAGTTCCTTGCCGAGAAGACCGGCATCACCTACGTCTCGCTTGCCGACTTCGGAGAGATTCCCGAGGAGGCGGTCGCGGCCGTGCCGGAGGCGGTCGCGCGCAAGAAGATGCTGATGCCGTTCAACCGGACGAAGAACCGCCTCATGATCGCCGTCGCCGATCCGCTGGACGTGATGGTGGCCGACGACCTGCGCATGACGGTGGGCTGCGAGGTCGTCCGCTGTCTGGCTTCCGAGAGCGACATCGTCGCCGCCCACGATAAATACTACAAGCAGGCCAGCTCCCAGGAAGTCCTCGACGACATCTTAAAGCAGTCCGAGATCAGCGAGGAGGCCGCAGAAGGCATCGAGCATGTCGAGGAGAAGGGGCCCGAAGATGCCGACACGGGCTCCGAGAAGGAAGCCGACGAGGCGCCGGTCATCAAGATGGTCAACCTGCTGATGGCGGGCGCGATCAAGGCCCACGCCTCGGACATCCACATCGAGGTCTACCAGAAGGAACTGCGCATCCGCTACCGCATCGACGGCGTCCTGCACGAGCAGCCGGCTCCGCCCAAGAAGTTCCACGGCGCGCTCTGCGCGCGCATCAAGATCATGTCGAACCTGAACATCGCCGAGAAGCGCGTGCCCCAGGACGGACGCACGAAGCTGAAGGTCGAGGGCAAGGACGTGGACATGCGCGTGTCGGTCCTGCCCTGCGCGCCGGGCGAGAAGATCGTCATGCGCATCCTGGACTCATCGGGCCTGAAGGTCGACATGATGAAGCTGGGCTTCGAGCCGGAGGCACTGGCGATCTTCAAGAAGGCGATGGACGCGCCCTACGGCGTCAGCCTGGTCACGGGCCCCACCGGCTCGGGCAAGTCGACGACCTTGTATTCCGCGCTTTCCAACTTGAACACGCCGGACTGCAACATCATGACGGCCGAGGACCCCGTCGAGTATCAGCTGCAGGGCATCAACCAAGTCCAGATCCACAATCAGGTGGGTCTGACTTTCGCGGCGGCGCTGCGCTCCTTCCTGCGCCAAGACCCGGACATCATCATGGTCGGCGAGATCCGCGACCAGGAGACGGCCACCATCGCGATCAACGCCGCCCTCACCGGCCACTTGGTCTTCTCGACATTGCACACCAACGATACGTCTCAGACGATCACGCGCCTGGGCATGATGGGCGTTGAGCCCTTCCTGGTCAGCGCCGCCATGCTGATGATCGAGGCCCAGCGCCTGCTGCGCGGCATCTGCCCGAAGTGCAAGGAGCCCTACGAAGTCGATAAGGATTTCCTCCTCAAGCACGGCATCCCGGAAGCCCAGTTGAAGGACGTGGTCAAGGGCAAGGTCACTCTCTACAAGGGAAAAGGTTGCGAGAACTGCGCCAACACGGGCTTTCGCGGGCGCCAGGGTCTCTACGAAGTCATGGACGTCACCGACGCCCTGCGCCAAATGATCCTGGACCGCGCGTCGGCTAAACAGATCAAGGAGCAGTCCATCAAGCAGGGGATGCTGACCTTGCGCATGTGCGCGGTGCGCAAGCTGCTCTCCGGCGCCACCACCGTCGAGGAGATGAACCGCGTCACGGCGTCGGACGTGGACATCGGGTCTTAGGGAGAGCGCATGGTTTCGATGGGCGAGCTGTTCATCTTGATGCATGAGCGCGGGGCCTCCGATCTCCATCTGACGGTGGGCGCGCCACCCACCTTGCGCGTCGACGGCATGCTGGTGCCGACGCCGTTCGAGAAGCTGAACTCGGAGACGTCCCAGCAGCTGGTCTACTCCCTGCTCAACGACCAGCAGCGCCAGCGCTTCGAGGCGGCCAACGAGCTGGATCTGGCTTTCAATCTGCGCGGCATCGGTCGGGTGCGCATGAACGTCTACCGCCAGACCGGCTCCATCGGCGCGGCGGTGCGCGCGATCCCGAACTCCTTCAAGACGTTCGACGAGATCGGCGTGCCCAAGGCGATCCTCGACATCATGAAGCTGCCCAAGGGCTTGGTGCTGGTCACGGGGCCGACGGGCTCCGGCAAATCCACCACGCTGGCCAGCATGATCGATTTCATCAACGAGACGCGCTCCTGCCACATCATGACCGTCGAGGATCCCATCGAGTTCGTGCACGTGCACAAGCGCTCGATCATCAACCAGCGCGAGGTCGGCCACGATACGGAGACGTTCGGCACGGCCCTGCGCCACATGCTGCGCCAGGATCCCAACGTGATCCTGGTCGGCGAGCTGCGCGACCTTGAGACTATACAGGCCGCACTCAACATCGCTGAGACTGGCCATTTGGTGCTGGCGACCTTGCACACCACCGACTGCGCACAGACGATCAACCGCATCATCGACGTATTTCCGCACAACCAGCTCGACCAGGTGCGCGTCCAGCTTTCCTTCGTGCTCCAGGCCGTCGTGTCCCAGCAGCTTCTCGCCCACGCGTCCGGTGCCGGACGCATGCTGGCCTGCGAGGTGCTGCTCGTCACGTCGGCGATCCGCAACCTGATCCGGGAACAGAAAGTCGAGCAGATTCAGGTCGCCATCCAGACCGGCGGCAAGATCGGGATGCAGACGATGAACCAGTCGCTGGCCGAGTTGTACTTCAAGCAGAAGATCACGTTCCAAGAGGCGATGTCGCATTCGCTCGATCCGGAGGACCTGCGCCGGCTGATGCAGCGGCAGATGACCGCGCAGGCCGCGCCGAAGTAGCCGTCGGAGGACTTATGCCCGCATTCACTTACAAAGCGAAGACCGGCGCCGGACTGGTCATGCAGGGCGTCATCGACGCCGACGAACAAAAGCACGCCGTCGATAAGCTGCGCTCGCAGAAGATGGTGGTGCTGGAGATCGCCGAACAGCACGTCAGCCCGCTCGACAAACTCAAGCTCCTAATAATGAGCAAGGGCAAGGTCACCTCGCGCGATCTGGTCTTGTTTTCACGCCAGCTTTCCACCCTGGTCACCGCGGGCGTGCCCATCGTGCAGAGCCTGGGCATCCTGGAATCGCAGGCGGAGAACCCCGCGTTCAAGGAAGTGCTGGCGGGGGTGAAGCTGGACATCGAAGGCGGCTTGTCGATTTCGGATTCCCTCAAGAAGCGCCCCGAGGCGTTCCCGGCGCTGTACACGTCGATGGTGAAAGCCGGAGAGCTGGGCGGCATCCTGGATACCATCCTGGAGCGCCTGACCACCTACTTGGAGAACTCAGAGGCGCTGAAGGGCAAGGTGAAAGGAGCGATGATGTACCCGGCGATCGTGCTGACCATCTGCGGCGCCGTCACCGTTTTCCTGATGATCTTCGTCATCCCGACCTTCAAGAACATCTTCTCGAGCTTCGGCGCGGAGCTACCGATGCCCACGCAGATGCTCATCGACGTGTCCGACGCGATGAAGCACCAGTGGTACCTGATCGTCGGCACGCCGATCGCCGCGTTCTTCGGCGTCAAGAAGTTCTACACGACCCCGCGCGGCGAGAAGATGATCGACACGCTGGCGCTGAAGGCACCGATCTTCGGCATCCTGCTCAAGAAGGTCGCCGTCGCGCGCTTCACGCGCACGCTGGGCACCTTGCTCAAGTCCGGCGTGCCGATCATGCAGGCGCTGGAGACGGTCGCGCAGACCGCCGGCAACGTCGTGATCGCCGAAGCGGTTTTGCAGACGCGCGAGTCGATCCGCGAGGGCGGCCACCTGTCCGACCCGCTCAAGAAATCAGGGCTGTTTCCGAACATGGTGACCTCCATGATCTCCGTCGGCGAGGAGACCGGCGCGCTCGACACCATGCTCTCCAAGATCGCCGACTTCTACGACCAGGAGGTCGACAGCGCGGTCAAGGGTCTGACCTCCCTGATCGAGCCCATCGTCATCGTCGTCATGGGCATCGTCATCGGCACCATCGTCATCTGCATGTTCCTGCCCATGTTCAGCATGGGCGAGCTGGCCGGCAAGGAAGGCTGACGGCGCGTCAGCCCTCGAACAGGTTCTTGGCGCGCAGGAGGCGGTGGTAGGTCACGCCGAAGCGGTGGGCCTCATCGCGCAGGCGCTGGAGCAAGGTCAGGGCGGGACTGCCGATCGGCAGGACAATCGACTCCGGGCGGCCGGGGAGGAAGACCTCCTCGATGCGCTTGGCCAGCGACGCCAGCGGAATCTTGACCTTGAGCTCGCCGAGGGCCTGCGCGGCGGCGCCGAGTTGGCCCTTGCCTCCGTCGATGAGGACCAGGTCGGGCAGGCGCGCCTTCTCGGCCTGCAGGCGGCGGTAGCGGCGGTAGACGGCCTCGTGCATGGACTTGAAGTCGTCGATGCCGGCCACGTCGCGGATATTGAAGCGGCGGTAGTGGTCGCGGTGCGGACGTCCACCGATGAAGCAGGTCATCGACGCGACGGTCTGATGCCCCTGAAAGTGCGAGATGTCGAAGCACTCGATGTGCACCGGCGGCACCGCCAGGCCCAGCGCCTTCTGCAGGTCGGTGACCGAGCACGTGGCGGCCAGATGCCCGCCCACGTCGTCGGCCTCCACGGCGCGCACGCGCACGCGCTCGCCCATCAGTCCCAGCGCCAGAATGTTGTCGCGCAGCTGGGCGGCCTTCTCGTAATCGAGCGCGGCGGAGGCGGCCTTCATGTCGCGTTCGAATTCGGACTTCAGGTCCTTGTAGCGTCCGCGGAAGAACAACCCTGCGCGCTCCGCGATGGCGCGATAGTCGGCCTTCGTGATCTTGCCGGCGCACGGCGCGGGGCACTCGCGCGTGTGGTAGTAGAGGCAGGCCTTGATCTTGCGCGGGTCCAGCGGCTTCTCCTGGGAGAAATCGAACGCGCACGGCCGCAGCGGGAACATCCGCCGCCGCCACAGGTAGCGCAGCAGGCCGCGCACCGGGCCGACTTTCGGAAAAGGCCCGAAGTAGAGGCCTTCGTCGCGGGTCTTGCGGCGCGTGGTGAATAGGCGCGGGAAATCCTCGCCCAGCGACAGCTTCAGATACGGATACGTCTTGCCGTCCTTCCACATCACGTTGAAGAACGGCTGGTTTTCGTTGATCAGCCGGCGCTCCAACAGAAGAGCCTCACGCTCGGATTCGCACAGGATGTAGTCGATGCGCCGGATCAGGGGGGCCAGCGTCTGGTTCTTGACGTCTTCCTTGTTCGGGTTGAAATACTGCGCCACTCTTTTGGCCAGATCGATGGCCTTGCCGATGTAGAGAATATCCCCGCCGGTGTCGCGCATGATGTAGACGCCGGTCTTGTGCGGCAGATGCCGCCGGTCCAGCGGCTTCTCGAGTTCGGTTTCGTGGGTGCCTGGCTCCATCCGCTACAGTATAGACCTTCGGCGGCGCGGATCAAAAACTCGGATTGACGACGCGCCCGGCGAAAAGCGATAATGGCCGTCCTATGGCTAAAAAGAAGCAGACGCGCCACAAGTCGGCCCTGAAGGCCCACCGCCAATCTCTGCGGCATGCCGTTCTCAACCTGCGAACCAAGAAGGACGTCCGCGTCGCCGTGCGCGCCGTCGTCGACGCCGCGAAGGCGAAGGACGTCGTCAAGGTCGCCGAGCTCACCGGCAAGGCCGCCGCCGCCCTCGACAAGGCCGCTCAGCGCGGCACGATCCACTGGAAGGCCGCGGCGCGCAAGAAGTCCCGCCTGGCCGCGCAGGTGCGTCGGATCTCCGCCGCGCCCGTCGCCGTCGCCGCGAAGTAGCCGGACGCGGCGTCAGGCCGCGGCGGAGCGCGCCGTCGGGGTGCACAGCTCGACGACCAGTCTCTCGAGCTCCAGCTTCGCGTCCAGCCAGGATTTCGACTTGAGGTCCGCCTCCACTTCGAGGCAGCGCCGCAGGTCGCGGCGCAGGCGGTCCTCGCCCACGCGCGCCGCGCGCGCGAAAAAATCGCGGTCGTAGAAGATCCGCAGCCGCGTTTCGATCTCGCGCGGGGCGACGCCGGCTTTCAGCATCCGCTTGGCGCGCAGCTGCTTCAGGTACGCGCCGCGCGCCTGCGCCAGCGCACGGAAGACCACCTCGTCGGGCTTGGCGCCGTGAAACAGTTCCCCGAGCTGGCCCAGGCAAGCCTTCAGATCGCGGGCCTGGATCAGGCGCTCGAACGTCCACGGGTCGGCGGCCTTGCGGTAGCCCAGGCACGCGCGTACCGCGTCAAGCCCGATCTCCGCGCCGTCGCCCGCGAACAGCGTCAGCTTCTCAAGCTCTCCCGCGAGCGCTCCCCAGTCCGTGCCGGCCTCCGCGACCAGGGCATCGGCGGCCTGAGGCTCCAGCGTCTTGCCCGCGCGCTTGGCCTGCGCGATGAGCCGTGCGGCGGCCTCTTCGGGTCCCAGGGGCGAAAAGACGCAGACAGCGCCGGCGGCGGCGGCGGCGGCGGCCAGCGCGTCTTTTTTATCGGGGCGGCGTTCGTCGCTGAGAAGAACCAACGTCGTCGCGGCGGCGGCGGATTTCAGGTAGTCGGCCAGCACCGCGCGTGCCTCGGCGGGAATTTTGGGGCCGCGCACGATCACGAGCCTACGCGCGGCGAACACGGGCAAGGTCAGCGCCTCGGCGACGGCGGCGGCGGCCTCGTCGGCCGAGACGCCCGCGAACTCCCGGAAGTTGAAATCGTCGGCCTTGAACAGGGCCTTGAGCGCCAGAACCGCGTCGGCCTTTTCCGCCGGCTCCTCGCCGAACAGGTAGTAGACGGGGCGAAAGCGCCCCGCGCGCCACTCCGTCAGCAGCTCGTCGGGGCGCAGCTCCATCGGCTCAATACGGCGCGGTGACCACCGGGGTGATCGGGGTCGCCGGGGAATCGGGCGTGGTGGGCGCCGAGGACGGCGAGTCGCTCGACAGGCGGCGCTGGGTGTCGTGGCCGACGGCGCCGAAGCCGTCGATCACGCGCTTGACCACCTTCGTGGCCAGCACGGGGTAGAGTTGTTCTCGCGCCTGCTCTTCGGTCAGGCCGCCGGCCAGGACGGACGTGGGAAACACCAAGGTCGCGTTGAGGTTCTTCTCGTCCCAGATCACGGTGTTCGACGCGCGGTCGAGCATCTGCACGTCCAGGTCGATGCGCAGCTTGTAGGTCGTCGGGTTGAGCGTCGCGTCGTACTGGATCGGGATGAGCTGATAGAGGGTGATCGTGACGATGACCACGCCGTTGGCGTCCTGCACGGGCACGATGGGATAGCGGTCGTCGGCCAGGAATTGATCGCGGATCGCGATGCCCAGCTTGTCCTCGATGCCGAACTGCTGGGTGTTATTGATGATCTGCTGCAGGCCCAGCTTCTGGATGTTGATGGGCAGGATCTGCGGCGCGGGCTGATAGGAGACGTCCTCGCCGCAGGCGCACAACGCGGCGGCGAGCATGAACAGGGCGAGTCGGCGCATGTTATTTCACCACCAGGTTGACGAGTTTTTTGGGAACGACGATGGACTTCATGATCTGTTTGCCGTCCAGGGCGGCCTTCACTTTCGCGTCCGCCAGAGCGGCCGCCTTCACGGACTCCGCGTCCGCGTCGGCCGCGATCGCGAACGTGGCGCGCAGCTTGCCGTTGACCTGGACCGCGTACTCCACGGTCGCGTCTACCAGGTATTTCGCGTCCCAGGCCGGCCACGCCTGGCGGCACAGCAGGTCCGCGTGGCCGAGATTCTCCCAGAGCTCCTCGGTCAGGTGCGGAGCGAACGGGTTCAGAAGAATCAACAAGGTCTCGAGGTCGACCTGGGACGGAACCTTTTCGTCTCCGATCGCGTTGCGATACTCCATCAGCGTCGACAGACACGTGTTGAACCCGAACGCCTCCAGGTCCTCGGTCACCTTTTTGATCGTCTTGTGGCGCGCGACGACCAGGCCGTCGCCGGCCGCGGGCGCGGACGCCGACTCGACGACCAAAGTCCAGACTTTGCGCAGGAAGCGCGAGACGCCCTCGATGCTGCGCATGTCCCAGGGTTTGGCCTGCTCGAACGGGCCCATGAACATCTCGTAGAGCCGGAACGCGTCCGCGCCGTAGCGCTTGAGCACCACGTCGGGGTTGACCACGTTCTTCTTGGACTTGGACATCTTCTCGACCTGGGCCGAGAGTATTTCTCCGGTCTTCGCGTGCACCGCGCGGCCCTGCTCGTCGTATTCGACGTCCTCGTAGCCGTGATAGGCGCCCAGGGCGTCGCGGTGCGAGTAGGACAGGATCATGCCCTGATGGCGCAGCTTCGTGAAGGGTTCCTTCGTATGCACGAAGCCCAGGTCGAAGAGGACCTTGTGCCAAAAGCGCGCGTAGAGCAGATGCAGGACGGCGTGCTCCGCGCCGCCCACGTAGCAGTCCACCGGGCCCCACGCGTTTTCCAGAGCTTTATCCCACGCGGCGGCGCTATTCTTCGGATCGATGAAGCGCAGATAATACCAGCACGAGCCCGCCCATTGCGGCATGGTGTTGGTCTCGCGCTTGGCCGGGCCGCCGCATTTCGGGCATTTCGTGTTCACCCAGTCGGCCACGTTGGCCAACGGGGACTCGCCGGTGCCGGTGGGCTTGTAATCCTGGACGTCGGGCAGGCGCACGGGCAACTGGTCCTCGGGGACCGGGACGATGCCGCACGCGGCGCAGTGCACCACCGGGATCGGCTCGCCCCAGTAGCGCTGGCGGCTGAACAGCCAGTCGCGCAGCTTGTAGTTGACGCGCTTGGCCCCCAGCTTTTTTTCCTCCAGCCAGGAAATTATTTTTTTCTTCGCTTCGGGCGTGGGCAGGCCGTTCAGAAAATCGGAGCTGATCGCGGTGCCGTCGTCGGTGAACGCCCGGCCGTCCTCAAGCTTCGTCCCGGCGGGAGGCTGCACGACCGCGACGATGGGAATGGAGTATTTCGTCGCGAACTCGTGGTCGCGCTCGTCGTGCGCGGGCACGGCCATGATCGCGCCGGTCCCGTAGGAGCCCAGCACGTAGTCGGCGACATACACCGGGACCTGCTTTCCGTTCACCGGGTTGGTCGCCGTGCCGCCCGTGAACACGCCCGTCTTTTCTTTCTGGAGCTCCGTGCGTTCCAGGTCGGATTTATTCTTCGCGGCGGCCGCGTAAGCGTCGACGGCGGCTTTCTGGTCGGGCGTCGTCAGCTTCGCGACCAGCGGGTGCTCCGGCGCTAAAACCATGTACGTCGCGCCGAACAAGGTGTCCGGCCGCGTCGTGAAGACCTTGATCTCGTCGCCCGCCGCCGATTTAAAAGAAACCTCCGCGCCCTCGGAGCGGCCGATCCAGTGGCGCTGCATGGACAGCGTCGACTCCGGCCAATCAAGCCCGGCCAGGTCGCTTTCCAGGCGGTCGGCGTAGGCGGTGATCTTCAGCACCCACTGGCGGATCAGCTTGCGCTCCACCTTCGTGCCGCAGCGCTCGCAGGCGCCGTTGAACACTTCCTCGTTGGCCAGGCCGGTCTGGTCCTTGGGGCACCAGTTGATCGGAGCGGTGGACTCGTAGGCCAGGCCCTTCTTGAAAAGCTGGAGGAAGATCCACTGCGTCCACTTGTAGTAGTCCGGGGCGGTGGTGTCCACCTCGCGGTCCCAGTCGTAGGAGAAGCCCAGCGCCTTGATCTGGCGGCGGAAGTTGTCGACGTTGTCCCGGGTGACCTGCGCCGGGTGCGTGCCGGTGGCGATGGCGAAATTCTCCGCGGGCAGGCCGAACGCGTCCCAGCCCATCGGGTGCAGGACGTCGAAGTCCCGCATGCGCTTGTAGCGGCACAGGATGTCGGTGGCGGTGTAGCCCTCGGGATGGCCGACGTGAAGTCCCGCCGCCGACGGATACGGGAACATGTCCAGGCAGTAGAACTTGCGCCCCGGACGCGGCAGGCGCGGCGCGCGGAAGGCGCCCTCCGCCTCCCAGCGCTCCTGCCACTTCTTCTCGATCTCGGAAAATGGAATGTGTTCGATCTTCACGATCGCGAATTATAGCTTTTAGCGTCCTCGGACCGGCGGTTGCTGTTGCCCCGGAAGCGGATGGACATCCCGTGTCGTGAGAGCTATGATCGGCTGGGGGTTTATAAAATGATGAAGATTATCGAGCGCTGGACCGTCGCGCTACTGCTGGCGTCGGTCGCGGCGTCGAGCGTCGCGCGCGCCGAGGGCTTCGCGCTGGGCTGGCGTCCCGCCCAGACCGCGCTCCGGTGGCCCGGTTCCTCAGGCGACGGCTACGCCGCGACCGCCGTCGACGGGCGCGCCTACATCGCCGACGTACGCACGGTCGGCTCCGGACAGACGGCGTCGGTGATCAGCTTCTCCTCGGAAAACGACGGGAAATGGACGCGTCAAGTCGTGGCCAAGGTGGCCGACGATCCCGGCACCGGCGGCGCGACCCTGCCGCAACTGGCGGTACTGCCCTCCGGCGTTGCCGCGGTCATCGTCGTCAGCCATCCCAAAGCCGGCGGGGCCAGCGAACTGCTCACCTACACGAACGCCTCCGGGGCCTGGACGCGCGTCGACGCCCCTGCCTCCGGCGCCGGACACGACGCCTACCTCAACCCAAGCTCACCCAGCCTCGCCGTGGACGGCGCGGAGGTGGTGATGGCCTTCAACGCCTCCAGCCCCGACCCGGACTGCCCGGCCAACGGCGGCTACGCGTTCATCGCCCGACTTTCCGCCGGCGCGCGCGCGTGGTCGCGCGCCAAGAACGTCACGGCCGATTACTGCTCGTCTGCCGGAGGCATGGCCAAGGCGCCCCTGCTCAGGATCGCCGATGGCAAGACCTTTCTCGCCTACCAATGCGCGGGCGACCCGCAGGGCTCGCCCGGAGCCCTGTGCCTGCGCTCCGCAGACCTCGGCGCCGCCAGCGAGAAGGTCGTGGAGAAAAACACCGCCAATTGGGCCATGTATGTGCCCGGAGTCTACGCGCTGACCGTCGTCGGAGGCGAGCCGAGGCTGGCCTGCGTTTTCAAAGACGGCGGCCAGTCGACGCGCCTGACGCTGTCGGCCCGCGCGGCCGACGGGTGGCGAGAATCGGCCATTGCCGCGGGCGCGGGAGCGCGCAAGACGGGCGAGGTCTTGGGCGGCATGCCGCCGGCGATGATCTCAGGAGCATCGGGCGACGATGTCGCCTACGTCGGCTACGCCGAGTATCCGTTGGGCGGCAGCGCCAGCCAGGCCGTGTTCCTGGCCAAGACATCGGCCGAAGGCGCGGCCGGCAAGCCCTGGAACTTCACCCGTAGCCGCTCCTCCGACGCCGCGCCGTCCATGGCGTCCTCGCGAGGTGCGGGCTACCTGTTCTTCGAGCGGGATGGGCAAAGCGTGCTGTGGTCCAAGGAAGAGCCTTTTGCGCGCATCGAGTCCCGTGTCGATGCCGACCGGGCGAGCTTCAGCGGAACGATCGCGCCGGCGCGCTCGTCCGAGATTCTTCGCGTCTGCCTCGAACGCGCGGCCGCCGAGAAAGACGCCAAGCGCGACCGCTGGCAAGCGGCGGGCTGCCGGTCGATACGCGACGAAGCGTCGGGCGCTGAAGCGAAATTCGTCGTGGCCTGGAAAAAACTCGCGCCGGGCCGCTACCGCGCCCGGGCGCAGGCGCCGCTCACAGACGACCATCTGGCGGGCGACGGGGACTGGCGGGAGTGGACGGTCGCCGCGAACAAAGACGCGGGCGGGCTCCAAAGGAGAACACCATGACTCGAATCGGCTCGACGATCGTGCGCGCGGCCGCGCTGGCGCTGGCGGCGGTCTTGACCTCGGCCGCGTCCTCGCCCCTCGGGCAAAAGCTGCGCGACGCCGCCGACAAGGGCGACCTGGCGGCGGTGAAGGCGGCCTTGGCCGACGGAGCGCCGGTGGACGCCCGGGACCCCGCCACCGGCGACACCGCGCTGTTTGCCGCCTGCGCCGATAATTCCAACGCCCGCGTCGTCGCCTTTCTTCTCAAGCGCGGCGCCAAACCCAACGCCCACGACGCCGCGGGCGAGACCCCTCTGATGCTGGCCGCCAAGCCCGACATCGTGCGCGCCCTGCTCAAGGCCGGCGCCGCCGTCGACGCCGTGGACGCCAACGGCTGGACTCCGCTGATCTGGGCCGCGTCCAGGGCGGCCCTGGACAAGCACTTCGTCGCCGTCGCGCGCGTCCTGCTGAAGGCCGGCGCCGATCCGTCCGCGAAGAACAAGGACGGCGAGAGCGCGCTCTCCCTGGCCCGGAAATCCGGGCCGTCTCCCCTGGCGAAGCTCCTCCAAGACGCCGCGGCGCGGCGGCGCTGACGCGGGGCGGCCGGATTCGGCGGAGATTGGTCATCGACGGGGCTCGACTCCGTCGTTTCCTCGTGACGGCCCGCCTGCTCGTCTTCGGCTACGGACTGGCCTGGCTGGGCTGGTATCAGTTGATCCGGCCGCGCCATCCCGGCGTTCAACTCGTCGTCTCGGCCGCTCGCGCGGCGGACCTGAACGATAGCGACCACCGAGCCCGTTAAAGCCGGAACGGTTTACGGCTCCTCGATGGAGGATTCTCCGATATCCGCGGCGGGGGCGGTGGAGACGACCACGCCGATCGGCCGGGAGGAAACGCGGCCGCGCCAGATGCCGGCGCGCGCGGTGGAGGTCGAGGAATAAAGAAAGTCGGTGCCGTAGGTCAGCGCGTAATCGGTGGTCCGGCGCGCCAGCAGGGGGCCGTCGGCGTCGAAGTCCTGCTCGAAGCAGAGCACGCGGCGCGGGGGGATCTTGATCTGTTCGGTCTTCACGCGCGCGGTCGCGCTGGAGGCCAGCGTCGAGAACGGGCGCGGCGGCCCGTCCAAGCCGAGCACGACCGGACGCGCGGCGGGGTCGCGTACGAAATCCAGGAAGGCGCTGCGCCGTCCGACGTTCTGCAGTTCAACCAGCAGGGACACGCGCTCGCCGGGCGCGTAGACATCCTTCAGCGGGCGCAGACGCGCGCGCAGGCCGCGGCTGACGCGGCCCCAGGGCGGGGCGGGGGGCAGGTCGGTGCGGCCGCAGGCGGCGGAGCGCTGAAGCGGATCGGCCGCGCGGGGCTTCAGATATGCGTCCAGGTCCAGCGCCGTCAAGGAGAAGGGATCGACGCGCTCATCGCGGTGCTTGAGCGCCCAAAACAGGCGCGCGCGGCCCGGCACGCGGCCGGTCGCGCCCACGCGGCCCAGGATTTGGCCTTTGCGCACCAGGTCGTCTTTTTTGACCATCAGACGCGAGAGGTGCGTGTAGACCGTGGTCAGGCCCAGGCCGTGATCCAGCACCACCGTCTTGCCGGAGAAATACAGAGTTCCCGCCAGCACCACGCGCCCGGCGGCCGGCGCGCGCACGGGCGTGCCGAGCCGCGCGGCCAGCACCGCACCGGAGCGCGGCGCGCGCGGGCGGCCGGCGACGACGCGGCGCGCGCCGAAGCCGACGCCGCGCGCGCTCGGGATCGGTGCTGAGAAGCTGCCTTCGAACAAACGCGCGGGTTCGCCGCCGACGAACAGGTCGTGTAGCTTGGCGAGTTCGGCTTCGGCTCGCTCGGCGGCGGACTTGGGCGGCATGGCGCCGTCGGGACCCGCGGCGAGCGCGCGGACGGTAAACGTCCCGGTCGTGATCGTGAGATCCTCGGAGGCGGGAAGCGCGCGGCCGCGCGCGTCGCGTAAGACCGCGCTCAGGCGCGCGGCTCCGGCCGGGGCGTCCAGGTCGATGCCGGCGAAGGCCAGCCAGGTTCCGGTGGAGGCCGCGGGGAAAAACTCCAGCGCCCGGCCGCGCAGGCTGGCGCGCGGGGGGAGCTTGGCGCTGTTGTCCTCGACGACGACCAGCAGAAGCTCGCCGCGCTGGACCGCGCGCGAGACGATGACCAAGGTGGGCGTCTTCACCGGCCTGCGCGGTCGCGGCTTGGCGGCGGCGGGTGTCAAGGCGAGAGCCAGAAGAACGGCGGCCGAGGTCAGCGTTCTCACGCGCCGGCCTCGGCGACCAGTTCATCCTGGAGGCGGAACATTTCGGCGCGCGCGCGCGGTTCGGCGTCGTCGTGGCCGAGCAGGTGCAAGGCTCCGTGCGCGGCCAAGGTCAGGGCCTCGCGCAGGACCGGGCGTCCCAGCTCGCGCGCCTGGCGCGCGGCCAGCCAGGCGGAGACATACACGTCGCCGAGCGGCCGCTCGGCGACGGGCACGCCGGGCACGGGGTCGTGTGAAAAGGAGATCACGTCGGTGTCGTAGTCGTGGCCCAGGAACTCCCGGTTCATGGCGCGCATCCGGGCGCGGTTCAGGAAGACGACGGACACCTCGCCGCGCAGGCGCGGAGCCTCGCGCGAAAACGCGCGCCGCACCACGTCCGCAAACAGGCGCGGCCGCCGCGCCGCGGCGGGCAAGCCCTCCAGTCCGGCCACGCGCACGTTCAGTTTTTCTCGTCCCATTCGTCGTAGGCGCGGATGATGCGGCGGACCAGCGGATGGCGGGACACGTCTTCCTCGGACAGGCGCTGGACCGAGACGCCTTCCACGCCTTTGAGCACCTCGACGGCGCGCATCAGGCCGGACTTCGCGCCGGCGGGCAGGTCGTTCTGCGTCGCGTCGCCGGTGACCACCACGCGGGAGCCGGAGCCCATGCGCGTGAGGAACATCTTGATCTGCTCGGGCGTGGTGTTCTGCGCCTCGTCGAGGATGATGAAGGCGTCCTCGAACGTGCGGCCGCGCATGTAGGCCAGCGGCACGATCTCCACCACGTCGTTGTCGCGCCAGGCGCGGAAGCGCTCCGGGCCCAGCATCGCGTAGAACGCATCGTAGAGCGGGCGCAAGTAAGGATTGACCTTCTCGATGAGGTCGCCGGGCAGGAAGCCCAGGCGCTCGCCGGCCTCCACCACGGGACGGCTCAAGACCACCTTGGCGACCTGGCGCGATTCCAGCGCGCGCAGCGCGCAGGCGACCGCCAGGAAGGTCTTGCCGGTGCCCGCGGGCCCCACGCCGATGGTCAGGTCGCTGGCGGCGATGGCGTCGACGTAGCGCTTTTGATTGGGCGTGCGCGGGCGCACGACGCGGCCGTGGTGGGTGCGGAACAGCCCGTCCTCGGGCAGGTTCGGCGCGTCCAGGTTCAGCGGCTCGAAGCCGCGCGCGTCGGCGGGCGCCGCGCGTCGGCGCAGGGCGTCCAGCTCCTCGCGCAGGCGCTTGGCGGCCTTTTCCACGCGCGCCGCCGCCCCGCGCACCGTCAGGCGCAGGACGCCGGATTCCGCGTCCTGGCGCACGACGATCTCCACGCCGAAGTCGCGTTCCAGCTCCCGCAGGCGCGCGTCCTGCTCGCCCAGCAGGCGCACGGCCTCGGGCGCGTCGTTGAGGCGTATTTCGCGGGTGGTCATCGGGTCTCCACGGGGGCTGCGGCGTTCAGGCGCTCGCCGAACGCGCGGCAGGCGTCGCGCGCGGCCGACGGACCGGCGTTCTCCAGCGCCTGCTCCCAGCGGTCCTGCGCGTCGCGCAGGCGCCAGAGGCCGCGCACCAAGCCCAAGGGCAGGAGCGCGTCAAGCCAGCGCAGAGCGCGCGACGCGGCGGCGCCGCCGCCTGGTGCCTCTTCGAGGCGTTCCAAAAGAGCGTCCTCAAGCGCCCCGCTCCAGGGCAATTCCTCGGGGCGGAACGCGTGCGCGCGCGCCTGGGCGAGCAGCTCCAGCACGGCGTCGTCGTCGCGGCCGCCGTCCAATGCCGCGCGCACGCTCGCGCACCAGCGCGAGAGGAACAGCGCGCGTTCCGGGCCCAGCGCGCCCGCGGGCGTCAGCGCGCGCGCCAGCTCACGGCGATCGTCGCCGAAGACCGCGTCCAGGCCGAAGCGCGAGGGGCCGAAGCGCGCGTCCAGCGCGGCGCGAAAAGCGGCGGCGTCGCGGCGCAGGAATTCGCCTTCCAGCTCCGCGGGGTCCACGATCGCGCCCGAGAGAGGCACCGTCCAGCAGGCGAAATCCAGAGCGTCGTCGCGGTGGACGATCGCGGTGAAGAGGGCGGACTCCAAGGTCTCCTCGCGCTCCACGCGGACCGGGCGGATGGAGAGGCTGGGGCGCCGTCCGGCGGCGCCGGCCTTGTCGACGCGGCGCGAGGCTTCCCGCTCCACGTGGAAGGCGGGGGCCACGCGCGCGCGCGCCAGCTCCACGTGGTCCAGAACCGCCGCGTGCGCGGCCGCGCGGTCCAGGCCCGCGCGCGTGGGCGCGACCAGGCGGCGGTAGACCGTCGCCCCGTCGCGCAGAGCCGGGATATTGGACGTCGCGGACGCCAGGCGCTCGATGAAGGCTTCCTCCACCTCCTCTCCCAGGCCGTGCGCCAGGTCGCAGGCGCGCGCGGCGCGCTGAAGTATCTGCGCCGTCTCCACGCCGGAGACGTCGTCGAAGAACCAGCCGCAGCTGGTGAACATGGCCAGGCGCTCGCGCTGAAGCGCCAGCAGGCGCAGCGCGCGCGAGGCCTCCTCGCGCGAGAGCGGGCGCTTGGCGCGCGCGTCCAGCCACGCGCGGCGCGCGCCCTCGCCGCGCACGCGCAGGAGTTCGTGCGCGGCGTCGCGCAGGGCCCACGGGTCGCCGAAGAAGCGGCCGGCCTCGTCCTCGTAGAATCCGTCCAGACGCCGCGCCAGCGCGTCGAGGGCCGCGCGCAGCGGCGCGCGCCAGGTCTGCGTCCAGTCCGCGCGGTAGCGGCAGCCGCAATCGGTCTCCCAGCGGCCCAGGCCGTGCGCGCAGCTCCAGGCGGTGCGCGGACTGACGCGCACCTCCCGCGGCGGCGGAAACAAGGAGAGGAAGCGCGCGTAGTTGGTCGCCGGCACGCCTTCATCCGCCAGCCGGTCCAGCGCGCGCGACAGGGCGCGCGCGCCGCGCTTGTGGTGGTGGCCGTAGAATTCCCCGTCGCTGGCCACGCTGACGAGCTGGGCCGCGTCGCCGCCCAGCATGCGGCGCAGGACCTCGGCGGCCAGCGCGTTCGGATCGGCCAGAGCGTCTCCGGAAACGATCTCGTGCGAAAGCCGCCGGTGATAGAAGAAAATCGCTAAGCGCCGCGAGGGGTTTCGCGGCGAGGTCCAGAGATACGGCAGTTTGGGGTCCAGCGTGTCCGGGTCCGCGGCCGTCCAGTCCCCGCCGACGTTGCGCGTCGCGGCGGCCTGCGCGGGGTCCAGGATGGTGAACTCCACGCCTTCGGCGGCCAGCACGTCGAGCGTCCCGTCGTCGACCGCCGTCTCCGGCAGCCACATCCCGCGCGCCTCCCGTCCGAAGCGCGCGCGGAAATCCGCCAAGCCCCAGCGCACCAGCGTCTCCTGATCGCGGCGCGGCGCCAGCGGCAGAATCACGTGGTAGAACGGCTGGGCGAGCGCGTTGCCCAGCCCGTCAGCCTGCGCCGAGGCGCGGTCGGCTTCGAGGAACCTCCGGTACAGCGAGGGCCTGCGCCGCTCCATCCAATCCAGCAAGGTCGGCCCCGCGTTGAACGACAAGCGCGAAAGCAGATTTTCGCCCAGCGCCGCGGGCCCGTAGCACTCCTCGGCGATGCGCTCGTTCCAATCATGGAAGGGTGCCGCCGAGTCCTCGCGCTCCACCTCGCCCAGCCACGGATTCTCCCGCGGCGGCTGGTAAAAATGCGCGTGCGCGCAGAAGCGTCGGATCGGCGCGCTCACCGGGATGCGGTCTGGCCGCGCGGGACCACGACGAGGCCGGACGGGTCGACGAACCAGCGCCGCGCGTCCTCGGCCCGGTCGAAGCCGAGCCGGGCCTTGGCGGGGATTTCGTTGAAGCGGTCCACCACCGCGCGGCGCAGCTGCGCGTCGGCGCGGATCTTGCAGAAATCCATGATGATGGAATCCTCGATGACGGCTCCGTCGTGCACGTGCACGCCGCGGCCCAGGATGGAGTTCCGGATCGTGGCGTGGCGCACGAAACAGCCGTCGCCGATGATGCTGTTGGAGATTTTTCCCTCCAGAATCTTCGCCGGCGGCCCGTCGTAGCGGCCGGAGTGGATGAACCAGCGCCGGTTGTTGAGGTTGAGCTTGGGCCGCGCGCCCAGGATGTCCATGTTCGCGTCGTAGAAGCTGCCCAGCGTGCCCACGTCGCGCCAGTAGGCCCGCTCTTCGTAGATCTTCACGCCGGGCAGGACGTTCGTCGAGAAGTCGTAGCAGAACAGCTTGTGCGTCTTGAGCATGCCCGGCAGGACGTTCTTGCCGAAGTCCAGGTCGCTTTCGTCCTTGTGGCGGACGCGCAGCAGGTCGACGAGGACGTCCGTCGTGAAGATGTAGTTGCCCATGGACGCGAGCGCGTGCGTCCGGCTACCCGGCATCGGGTCGGCCTTGGGCGGCTTCTCGCTGAACGCGCGCACGCGGCCCTTCGCGTCGGTCTCCACGATGCCGAACTGCGGCGCGTCCTTGAGCGGCACCGGAATGGTCGCGATCGTCGCGTCGGCGCCGGTCTCCATGTGCCGCCGCACCATCTGGCCCAGGTCCATGCGGTAGACGTGGTCGGCGCCCAGCACGATCACCAGGTCCGGGTCGAAGTCGTGGATCAGGTTCAGGTTCTGGCGCACCGCGTCGGCGGTGCCGCGATACCAGGACGTGCCCAGCCGCATCTGCGGCGGGACCACGGTGATGAATTGGTCGCGCGTGAGGCCGGCGGTGCGCCAGCTGGTGCGCAGGTACTCGATGAGGCTTTGCGACATGTATTGCACCAGCACGTAGATCGACTGCACGCCGGAGTTCACGCAGTTGGAGAGCACGAAGTCGACGATGCGGTATTTGCCACCGAAGGGCACCGCCGGCTTGGAGCGCTCATGCGTGAGCGGGTGCAGGCGCTCGCCCTTGCCGCCGGCCAGCACGATGGCCAGCACGCTCGGCGTGGGCGCGGGGGGTCTAGCGGCCATAGGGATCGTCGCCGAAATCCCGTTGCGGCGCCGGGGCCGGTTCGACGGGCGCCGCGGGCGCCGGGGCCGGCGCGGGCGCGGCCGCGGGCGCGGCGGGTTTGGCGGCGGCGGCGGGGGCCTTGCCGGGCGCTGGTTCGTTGAGAATCGCTCCGGGAGGGGTGTGGGGGGCCGCGGCCCCTCG
>JAJXVH010000029.1 GCA_021782205.1 bacterium
TGGCCGCCCAGGACGCCCGCTTTCGTCTGGTGGCCCGCGTGGACCGCGCCGCAGCCGCGGCGTTTACGCGCCGCCCGCCCGCCTGCGACGCGGTCGTCGACTTCACGACGCCCGCCGCGTGCGCGGGCTTCGCGCGCGCCTGCGCGCGCGCGCGCGTCGCCTTCGTGACGGGCACCACCGGCCTGTCGCCCGCGCAGGACGCCGCGCTGGCGGCGGCGGCCGAGAGCATCCCCGTGTTCCGCGCGCCGAACTTCAGCCGCGGCGTGGCCGTGCTGGCGTGGCTGGCCCAAGAGGCGGCGCGGCGGCTGGCGGGCTGGGACGCGGCGCTGGTGGAGACGCACCACGCGGGCAAGCGCGACGCTCCGTCGGGCACGGCCCTGCGGCTGGCGCGCGCGGCGCAAGACGGCGGCGCGAACGCGAAGGTCGTCTCCCTGCGCATCGGCGGCGTGATCGGCGACCACGCGCTGACCTTCGCCGGGCGCGACGAGCGCGTGGAACTGGTGCACCGCGCCGAGTCGCGCGACCTGTTCGCGCGCGGCGCGCTGGACGCGGCGCTGTGGACCGCCGGGCGAGCCCCCGGACTGTATGGCATGAACGACTTGCTGGAGCGGCCGTGACCCCGGCGGCACTCTGGCGCCGCTGGGTCGCCCTCTTTGAAGACGAGGAGGACCCCGCCGCCCCGCGCTTCGACCCCGTCCACCTGGCGGCGGTGCCGGTGGTCTGCATGGTGGTCATGGGCGCGCTGTTCTGGCTGTTGTGGACGCTGCTGGTCTACGAGGGGGGACTGCCGCTGAAGCTCCAGGCCCTGGCCGCGATCGCTTTCCAAGGGCGCACGCTCCAAAGCTTCGGCTGGACCGGCGCGCCGGACCGGCCGGGCGTCTTCGAGGGCTGGACGGCCAACGTCGCGGCGCTGGCCGTGACGATCCTGGTCCTGGCCGCCCTCCAGCGCGCCGACTGGCGGCACGCGCGCCGCGCCCGCCGGTGAAGGTTTCGGCGCTGTTCCTGCTGGGCGCGAATCTGGGCGATCGGCGCGCCGCCCTGCGCGCCGCCGTGGCCGGCCTGCGCCGCACGCCCGGAGTGCGCGTGAAGGCCGTCTCGCGGCTTTACGAGACCGCGCCGGTGGGCCCCAGCGACCGGCCCTACCTCAATCAAGCCGTGCGCGTGGAGACCCGCCGCACGCCGATGGGGCTTTTGCTGGAAGCGAAGGGCCTGGAAGCCGCGGCGGGCCGCCGCCCGGGCATGCGCTGGGGCGCGCGCGTGCTGGACGTGGACCTGATCGCCTACGGGCGAACGCGCGCGCGCACGCCCTGGCTGACCGTGCCCCACCCGCGCGCCGCACAGCGCGCCTTCGCGCTAGCGCCCCTGGCCGACGTGGCGCCGGGATGGCGGCTGGGCGGGCGCACGATTTCCGCCCGGCTTGCGGCCTTGGCCCCGTCGCGCGCGGACGTCCGCCGGCTCTAAGCGCGCCTCAGGGCGCGCGCTTGACCACTTCGATCAGGTGCCAGCCGAACTGGGTCTTGACCGGACCCTGGACCTTGCCCACTTCGGCGGTGAAGACCACGGCGTCGAACTCCGGGACCATCTCGCCGCGGCCGAACTCGCCCAGGTCGCCGCCGGAGCGGCCGGAGGGGCACTTGGAGTTGGACTTGGCCAGGTCGGCGAAATCGGCGCCGTCTTCGATCTTCTTCTTGAGGTCGGCGGCGGTCTTCTGGCTGTCGACGAGGATGTGGCGGGCGCGGGCGCGGGGCATGGTCTCTCTCCTGCGGGCGCGCTTGCGGCCGCGCCGGCGCTTCATGTTACCATTTGGGCGCGGCCGAAGAAGTATAATGCCCGGGCTGATGCGCGCCATCCCCGACGCCAAGACCTACCGCCTCGCGCTCTGCCCGCGCGCCGAGGCCGACCGCGCCGCCGAACTGCCCGAAGACGTCCGCGCGCGCTTCTCGGCGCGCGAACTGGCCGAACTGGAGGCGCTGGTCCCGCGCCGGCGGCGCGACCGCGCGGCCGGACGCCTGGCCGCCAAGCGCGCGCTGGCCGCCCATTTCGAGGCCGAGGAGGGCTGGACGCCCCGGCCCGAGGAGCTGGAGCTGTCCAACGACGCCGCGGGACGGCCCGTCCTGCGCCTGCCGCGCGGCGCGCCCTTCGCCGTGCCGCATTTCTCGATCTCCCACGCGGCCGAGGGGGGTGCCGCGGCGGTGGGCGCGGGCGGACGGCGGGTGGGCGTGGACCTGGAAAGCGTGGTCGCGCGGCCGGCGGAAGTCGTCGCCTTTGTCGCGGCACCCGGCGAGGCGGCGGGAGCGCCCGCCTCGGACCCCGAGGCCCAGGCGCGGCTGTGGACGGGCAAGGAGGCCGCGCTGAAGCTGCTGGGCCTGGGGCTGGACGCGGACGCGCGCGACGTGCGCGTCGAAAACGGTACGGCGCGATTTTCAGGAATGCCGGAGCGCGCCTGGCGCGCGCTGGGCGCGCCGCGCGTGAGCGTGCGCTTCGAGCGCGTGGGCGCGGCTTTGCTGGCGGTGGCATGCACGGAGGAGAAGACATGGACAACGATCTGACGAAAACGGTCAAGGGTGCCGTGGCGCGGCCCGCGGCGGAAAGCCTGCGGCGCCTGCGCGCGGCCACGGCCAAGGCCAGCGCCGGCGGCGGTGCCGCCCGCGTGGAGGCGCAGAAGGCGCGCGGCAAGTTCTCCGCGCGCGAACGCATCCACTACCTGCTCGACGAGGGCAGTTTTCAGGAGCTCGACCTGCTGGTCTCCACGCGCGCCGTGGAGTTCGGCCTCAAGGACAAGGAGATTCCCGGAGACGGCGTCATCACCGGCTTCGGCCAGATCAACGGGCGCGAGGTCTGCGTCTACGCCCAGGATTTCACCGTGATCGGCGGCTCCCTGGGACGGGCGCACGCCGACAAGATCTGCAAGGTCATGGACCTGGCCCTGCAGAACCGCGTGCCGGTGATCGGCCTGCTGGATTCCGGCGGGGCCCGCATTCAGGAAGGCGTGGACAGCCTGGACGGCTACGCGGAGATCTTCCAAAGAAACGTGTCGGCCTCGGGCGTGATCCCGCAGATCTCGGTGATCCTGGGGCCGTGCGCGGGGGGGGCGGTGTACTCGCCGGCGCTGACCGACTACGTGTTCATGGTCGAGGGCATCAGCAACATGTTCGTGACCGGCCCCGACGTGGTCAAGGCCGCCACGGGCGAGGAGGTCTCCGCCGAGCAGTTGGGCGGCTGCGACGCGCACGCCTCCAAGTCCGGCGTCTGCCACTTCGTGGCCAAGTCCGAGCCGGACTGCTTCCGCCAGGTGCGCGAACTGCTGGGCTACCTGCCGCAAAGCCGTTTTGAAAAGCCCCCGCGCGTGGCCAACCCCGACCCGCTGCGCCGCCAGGTGCCGCTCCTGGAAAAGATGTGCGAGCTGGATCCGCGCCGTCCCTACCGCATCCACCACATCATCTGGCAGATCGCCGACGAGCACAAGTTCTTCGAGGTGCAGTCCGCCTACGCCAAGAACATCGTGACCGGCTTCTGCCGCATGGGGGGCGAGGTCGTGGGCGTGGTGGCCAACAACCCCGCGCACCTGGCCGGGGCGCTGGACATCAACGCCTCCGACAAGGCCGCGCGCTTCATCCGCTTCCTGAACGCCTTCAACATCCCGGTGCTGACCTTGGTGGACGTGCCCGGCTACTGGCCCGGCGTCCAGCAGGAGCACGGCGGCATCATCCGCCACGGCGCGAAGATCCTGCATGCCTACGCCGAGGCGACCGTGCCCAAGATCACCGTTATATTGAGGAAGGCGTACGGCGGCGCCTACATCGCCATGAGCTCCAAGCACATGCGCGCGGACTTCAACTTCGCCCTGCCCTGCGCGGAGATCGCGGTGATGGGTCCGGCGGGCGCCGTCGAGATCCTCTACGCGCGCGAGATTTCCGCGTGCAAAACCGACGAGGAAAAGCTGGCGCTGAAGGCCAAGCTCTCCGCGGACTACGCGGCCAAGTTCGCCTCGCCCTACCAGACCGCGTCCACGGGTTCGCTCGACGAGGTCGTCGAGCCCTCCCAACTGCGCTACAAGATCGCGCGCGCCCTGCGCTTCCTCAAGGACAAGCGTCTGCCCGGCACCCACGAAAACCGCGGCAACATTCCGCTGTAGGCGCTTTTGCTATACTGGCGTCCATGATCAAGGCCCAAATCCTGGTCGTCGAGGATCAGGCGGCGACGGCGGACCTGATCCTGGAGGTCCTGCGCGCGGAGGGCTTCGACGCGCAGACCGTCGACACCTTGGCCAAGGCCCGCGCGCGCCTCAAGAAGTCCCCGCCGGAGCTGATGGTGCTGGACCGCAACCTGCCCGACGGCGACGGCGTGGACCTGCTGGCCGAGGTCCGCGCCGACGAGAAGCTCTCCGCCCTGCCCATCATCATCCTGACGGCCAAGAAGGACGTGGCCGACAAGGTCGCCGGACTGCGCACCGGCGCCGACGACTACGTGGCCAAGCCCTTCAACACCGAGGAGCTGGTCGCGCGCGTGGGCGCGCTCCTGCGCCGCGTGGGCAAGGCCGACGAGCCGCCTCTGCTGGAGGCGGGCGGCGTCAAGCTCGACCGCGACTCGCGCAAGGTCTGGGTGGGCGGGCGGGAGGTGGCGCTGTCGGCCAAGGAGTTCGACCTGCTCTGGTTTCTGGTCTACCGCAAGAACCGCGTGCTGACGCGCGACTTCCTGCTCCAGCACGTCTGGGGCTACGATCCCGGCGTGGAGCTGACGACGAAGGTCATCGACGTCACGCTCTCGCACCTGCGCCAGAAGCTGGGCGGGCCGTCCGAGAAAATCGTCGCGGTGCGCGGCTTCGGCTACCGCTTCGACGAATAGCGCGCCGCGCTATTTGGCCGGAATCGCCGCGTCGAAGGTCAGCCGGTCGCCCACGTTGAGCCCGCGCCGCCGGGCCATTCCCGCCGGAAGCTCCAGCACGTATTGGCCGCGGCCGCCGGCGACGGCGACCTTCTCGTCGGGCGTTGAGACCGTCGACTTCTTCATGCGGTCGTGGATGACGGTGATCTTCTTGTCCGCGCCGATCCAGACGATGTCGAGGCTGACCAGAGTGTTCTTCATCCAGAAGTTCAGCGACATCTCCTGAGGGAAGACGAACAGCATCCCGTAGTCGCGCGGCAGGCGCGTGCGGCACATGAGGCCGACCTCGCGCGACATCGGGGTGTCGACGACGTCGACGGTGATCGGCTTGCCGCGCTTGAAACGAAGCTTCGTCTTCTTGGCGACGGTCTGCGCATGGCAGGCGGGCGCGGCGCCGGAGTCCGCGCGGGACGGGCCGGTCAAGACGAGCGACAAAGCGAGGGCGGCGAAGGTCATGGTCGTTTCTCCTGTGCGGCGGAAGATTTTAACTCATCGGCGACGCCGCGCGCCGCCCGCGCCCAGCCGCGCGTGCCCCAGCGGCCCAGGCGGCCGTTGAGCAAACGGTCGAGATCATGGAAGAACACGGCGTCCGCCGGGCCGTCGGCGTAGACGCCCGCCCGCGCCGCGCGTAGGCGGCGCGAAAACTCCGCCGGCCCCGCGGGGCTTTTCTGGTGCAGGCCCCAGTCGAAGATGTCGCCGGGCATGACCTGCGCGTCGCCGCGGCGCAGATAGGCGTGCCAATCCTTGAGCATGCCTGAGAATTGATCCCGGTCGGCCTCGTAGAACATCGCCGCGTCCACGTCCACGCCCGCGTCGTTCATCATCACCGGGTCCTGGCCGTGCTGCCAGCCCTTGTCCCAGGTCAGCGTGAACGCCCACAGCGGCTTGTCGGTCGCCAGGCGCTCCTTGATCTCGCGCACGATGAGTGCTGCGCGGCGCGCGCGCCACCACTGCCAGGCGTCGAGAAACGCCGCGTCCTGGCGCAGGATGCGCTTGCGCGCCAGCCACGTCATGCGTTCCGTCCCGGTCAGCCGCGGCCAGCTCGCGGGCACGCTCACGCCGGGCATCTCGGCGACGAAGTCCTCGGCCAGCTCGTCGCCGCCCAGCGCGTTGCGGATGTAGTCGAGCCCGATGAAGTCCACGTACGGGTCGTCGGCGAAGGGCTTTAAGAAGGCGGCGACGTCGGCGGGGCGGCGCGCGTCGCGCAGCGAGATCGCGCGCGTGACGACGGGACGTCCGTCGCGGATTTCCCGCGCGTATTCGTAGCCGTCGATCTTGACCGAGGTCGACATCGTCAGCGAGTATTCGGCGTAGACGCCGAACTTCAGGCCCCGCGCGCGGCACTCGCGCGCGACCTCCGGAATGCGCGCGACGTTGGCGTCGTTCCAGACCGCGCCGTCCTCGCCCGGCGACTGTCCGCCCAGCATCCAGAACGCGTCGGCGCGCAGGAAACGCGCCCAGTCGAGCAGGCCCCGCCAGTCGCCGCGCGCGCCGCCGGGCCCGGTCACGCGCATCTTCGCCAGCGGCCGGACCGTCTCCAAGGTGGCCGCCACGAAGCCCGGCGGCAGGCGCGACGGCGCGCGTCGTCCCACGTGGAACGCCGCGACGCGCAGACGGCCGCTCAAATCCGCGCCGCCGACCAGGCGCGGGACATAAGCTCCCGTCGGCGCGTTCCACGGCACCGGCCAGCGCGCGGTCCAGACGCCCGGCGCCGCGCGCGTCAGCGTCAGCTCGCGCAGCCCGGCGATCGTGGTCACGTCCGTCCCGCCGCGGGTCACGGCCACGCGCGGAGGCTCGGCGCGCAGGCGCGCGTCCAGCGCCGGGTCGCGCGTGGTGAGGCGCAGGTCGACGAGGTCGTAGTGAAGATACTCCGCGCGGCCCGCGCCCAAAACGACCTCGCGCCGCCGCAGAACCCGCCGTCTCCAGCCCCAGCCCAGCGCCGCCAGCGTGACGAGCGCGACGGCGACCAGGAAACCTCGCGCCCTTCGCCTCACGCGGCATTCTACACAACGCGCGGCCCGATTTGGGCCCGCGCGATTTTGTGATATACTGCGCCGTGACGGCATTCACGACAGCGGAGGGCGCGCAGACATGGTGACCGGACTGGTGCTGGTGCGGCTGATGGCGGGCAAGGAAAAGGGCGCGCTGGCCCGCCTGAAGGAAGTCAAGGGCGTGTCGCACGTGACCGCCGTGTTCGGGCGCTGGGACCTGGTGCTCGACATCGAGACCGAGGACGTGGGCACCCTGTCGAACGTCGTCGTGCGCGACATCCGCGCCATCCCCGGAGTGCTCTCCACGGAGAGCCTCGTGACGACCTCGATCTAGTGGAGCCCGTCCTCTCCGTCCGCGGGCTGCGGACGCACTTCGTCACGCGCGAGCGCACCGTCAAGGCCGTCGACGGGATCAGCTACGACCTGTTTCCCGGCAAAACGATGGCGATCGTGGGCGAGTCCGGCTCGGGCAAGAGCGTGCACGCGCTGTCGATCCTGGGACTGCTGCCCATGCCGCCGGCCAAGATCGTGGCCGGAGAGATTCTTTTTCAAGGCCGCGACCTGCTCAAGATGACGCCCGCGCAGATGCGCGAGGTGCGCGGCAACCGCGTGGCGATGATCTTCCAGGAACCGATGACGAGCCTCAACCCGGTCCTGCGCGTGGGCGAGCAGATCGCCGAGGCCGTGGTCCTGCACCAGAAGAAGACGCAGGCCGAGGCCTGGGCCAAGGCGGTCGATCTCCTTAAGAAGGTGGGCATCCCGCACCCCGAGCAGCGCGTCAACGACTACCCGCACCAGTTTTCCGGCGGCATGCGCCAGCGCGCGATGATCGCCATCGCCTTGTCCTGCGAGCCCGACGTGCTGATCGCCGACGAGCCGACGACGGCGCTCGACGTCACCATCCAGGCGCAGATCCTGGAGCTGATGAAGGACCTTCAGCGCGAATACAAGACCGCGATCATCCTGATCACCCACAACATCGGCGTGGTCGCCGAGATGGCCGACGACGTGGTGGTCATGTACGCGGGTCGTCCCGTGGAGCAGGCCCCGGTCGGCGAGCTGTTCAAGAATCCGAAGCACCCCTACACCAAGGGCCTGCTCGCCTCGGTGCCGTCCATCTACGAGCGCAAGGAGCGATTGGAAGCGATCGCGGGCCAGCCCCCGGACCTGGGCGCCGGGGACCTGGTCGGCTGCCCGTTCGTCGCGCGCTGCTCCTGCGCCATGGACCGCTGCAAGACCGAGGACCCGCCCCAGTTCCACCTGGAGGGGGGGCGCATGTCGAACTGCTGGAAGTCCGAGGAGGACGGCGGCCGGCGCACGCACCGCTTCAAGTCCGCCGAGGAGGCCGCCGCGTGAGCGCGACGCCTATATTGGAAGTCCGCGGCGTCAAGAAGCACTACGCCGCGCGCGCGGGGATGTTCGGCGAGAAGACCTCGGTCAAGGCCGTCGACGGCGTGTCGTTCTCCGTGATGCCGCAGGAAAGCTTCGCCGTCGTCGGCGAGTCCGGCTGCGGCAAGACCACCTTGGGCAAGCTGGTGCTCGCCCTGGAAAAACCCACCGAGGGCCGCGTGCTGTTCGAGGGCCATGACGTCGCGAAGATGTCGCGCGCCGAGCTCAAGGCCATGCGCGCGCGCATGCAGGTGATCTTCCAGGACCCCTACTCCAGCCTCAACCCCCGCATGACCGTGGAACGCATCATCACCGAGCCCTGGGACATCCACGGCCTGCACAAGGACCCGGCCGAGCGCTCCCGGCGCCTGCACAAGCTCTTAGACGACTGCGGCATCGCCAAGTCCTTCCTGGACCGCCACCCGCACGAGTTCTCCGGCGGCCAGCGCCAGCGCGTGGGCATCGCGCGCGCGCTGGCCCTCGAGCCGCGGCTGATCGTGGCCGACGAGCCGGTCTCCGCCCTGGACGTCTCCATCCAGGCCCAGGTGCTCAACCTGCTCAAGGACCTGCAGAAGGAGCGCAACCTCGCCTATCTTTTCATCTCCCATGATTTCTCCGTGGTGCGCCACCTGTGCACGCGCATCGCCGTGATGTACCTGGGCCGCGTCGTGGAGGCCGCCGACTCCGAGACCTTGTTCAACGACCCCCAGCACCCCTACACCGAGGCCCTGCTCTCCGCGGTGCCCGTGCCCGACCCGTCCATCGAGAAGCGCCGCAAGCGCATCCTGCTGACCGGCGACGTGCCCAGCCCCTTGAAGCCGCCCTCCGGCTGCCGCTTCCATCCGCGCTGCCGCTACGTGGTCGACGCCTGCCGCACCCAGGACCCGGCGCTGGCCGAGGCGCGCGCCGGCCACCTGGCGGCCTGCGCCGTCCTGCCCTTCAAGGACAAGCGCAGCGACGCCGCGCTCGTCGCCGTATAGCCGGACATGCGCGGACTCGCCCTCGCCGCCCTGCTGACCGCCGCCGCGACGGCCGCGCGCGCCGACAAGGACCCCGGCACGCTGACCTACCTTCTGTCCTCCGACGTCGACAGCCTGGACCCGTCCTGGGCCTATGACGCGACCTCGCTGTTCGCCGTCCAGCAGATCTACGAGAACCTGATCGCCTTCGACGGAACGGCGACGGACCGTTTCGTTCCGATTCTGGCTTCGGTCGTGCCCACCAAGGACAACGGCTTCCTGTCGCCGGACGGGCTGACGTACACGTTCCCGCTGCGCGGCGGCGTGAAGTTCCACGACGGCGCGACGATGACCGCCGACGACGTGAAGTATTCGCTCATGCGCTTCCTGCTCACCGACCGCGAGGGGGGAGCCTCCGGGCTCCTGCTGGAGCCGCTGACCGGACGCCGCTCGACCTTGGGCGCCGACGGCAAACCCGACGCCTCCGCGTTCGACGCCGCCGACCGCGCGGTGACGCTTGAGGGCGGCGCGCTGGTGCTGCACCTGCAGCGGCCCTTCGACCCGCTGCTGGCGGTGCTGGCCGGCTACGCGCACGTCGTCTCCAAGGCCTACGTCGCGGCGCACGGCGGCTGGGACGGACGGCGCGAGACGTGGATCCAGAGCTGGAATCCGGCCAAGGAATCCTCCGCGCTCTACGACCGCGAGGACGGCACGGGGCCGTTCGTGCTGACGGGCTGGAGCCACTCGGGCCGGTCCGTGGTGCTGGCGCGCAACGACTCCTATTGGCGCGCCGAGCCGGCCCTGCGCGGCGCGCGCCTGGAAGTCGTCGAGGACCCGCGCGAACGCCGCCGCCGCTTGGACGGCGGCGACGCCGACGTGGCCCAGGTCGACGCGCTGCAGATTCCCTACTTCGAGAAGGCCCCGGGTCTGGTCGTCGACGACGTGCCCGACATGGCGGTCTCCAACGTGATCCTGTTCAACGAAAAAATCGATCCCGCCGACAACGAGTGGCTGGGCTCCGGGGCGCTCGACGGCGAAGGCATCCCGCCGAATTTCTTTTCCGACGTCAACGTGCGCCGGGGCTTCGCCAACGCGTTCGACTACGATTATTTCGTGAAGGAAGGCTACCGCGGCCGCGGCATCAAGGCGCACGGCCCCATCCCGCAGGGCCTGTTCGGCTACGACGTCAACCAGCCGGGCTGGCCGTATTCGCCCGCGGACGCCGCGAAGTTCCTCCAGCGCGCGTTCGGCGGGGGCCTCTGGAAAACCGGTTTTCTTCTGCCGCTGGCCTACACCGAAGGCCACGACGACCGGCGCCTGGCCTGCCGCATACTGGCCCGCGACCTGGCGCTGATCAACCCGAAGTTCCGCGTGGAGTGCCGCGGCATCCCTCAGCCGAAACTGCTGGACGAACTGCGCGCGCACCGCCTGAGCGCGTTCGTCTTCCGCTGGGTGCTGGACTACCCTGACCCCAACGACGCCGTGGAGCCGTTCCTGCAATCGACGGGCTTCTTCGCGCGCGCGCTGGGCTACTTCAGCCCGCGCGCCGACCAGTTGATCGAGCAGGCCCAGGCCGAGCCCGACCTGGCCCTGCGCCGCGCCGACTACCGCGAGCTGCAGTCCCTCGCGATCACCGACGCGCCCGCGATCTTCACCGTCGACGCCCCCGCGGCGGTCGCGCGCCGCGCCAATGTGCAGAACTGGACCTATCCGCCCATGCAGCCCTACGGAAGTCTCTACGAGGCCACCAAACTCCCATGATCAAGAAAATCGCCGCCCTCGCCCTCGCTCTGGCCGCCGCCACGGCACCCGCCGCGCCCGCCGCCGCCGCGGCCAAGAACCCGGACACCTTCGTCTACGCGACGATCGGCGACCCGGAGAGCTTCGATCCGGCCTGGGCCTACGACACCGCCAGCCAGTCGGTGATCGCCAACGTCTACGAGTATCTGCTCGCCTTCAAGGGCTCGGGCGTCAAGCCCAAGGACCTCAAGCCCCTGCTGGCCACGGCCGTGCCCACCCCGGCCAACGGCTTGATCTCCCCGGACGGCCGGACCTACCGCTTCAAGATCCGCAAAGGCGTCAAGTTCCAGGACGGCTCGCCGCTGACGCCCGACGACGTGCGCTACTCCCTGCTGCGCTTCATGCTCTTCGACCGCGACGGCGGGCCGTCGTCCCTGCTGCTGGAACCCGTCGTGGGCCAAGCCTCGACGCGCAAGGACGGCAAGACCATCCCCGGCATCGGCGAGAAAGCGTTTGCGGCCGTGGCGGTGAAGGGCGACGAGGTGGTCGTCAAGCTGGCCAAGCCTTTCGCGCCGTTTCTGACCATCGTCGCGAGCTTCGCTCCGGCCATGAGCCGCCGCTGGTGCGCGGCGCACGGCCAATGGGACGGGGAGCTGGCCACGTGGGAGAAGTTCTCCAACCCGCGCCTGGAGCAGTCCCTGCCCAAGACCCTGATGAACGGCACCGGCCCCTTTCAATTGGAGCGCTTCGAGCCGACGACGAAGGAAGTGGTGCTGACGCGCTTTGACGGCTACTGGCGCAAGCCCGCGGCGCTCAAGAACGTGGTGATCAAGGTCGTCGACGAGTTCGAGACGCGCAAGCTGATGATCCAGGCCGGCGACGCGGACGTGATCTACGTGCCGCAGATGTACCGGCCGCAGGTCTCGGGCCTGGCCGGCGTGCAGGTCCTCGACGGCCTGCAGGACCTGGAGCGCAGCCTGCTGCTCAACTTCACGTTCCACATCAACGGGGCGGGCAACTCGAACATCGGCTCGGGCAAGCTCGACGGCGACGGCGTGCCCCCGGATTTCTTCAACGACAAGGACGTGCGCAAGGCCTTCGCGTACTCCATCGACTACCAGGGCTACATCAAGGACATCCTGCGCGGCACCGGCACGCAGTCGGCCGGCCTCATCCCGCCGGGCCTGATCGGCTACAAGGCCGGATCGCCGCGCTACCGCTTCGACCCCGCGAAAGCCGCCGAGCACTTTAAAAAAGCGTGGGGGGGGAAGGTCTGGGAGAAGGGCTTCAAGCTGGCGCTGGTCTTCAACGCGGGCTCCGCGCCCGCGCAGACTTTATGCCAGATGCTCAAGAAAAACATCGAGAAGCTCAACCCCAAGTTCCAGTTGGACATCCGCGTGGTGCAGTGGTCCACCTACCTGGAGCAGACCCGCCAGCGCAAGATGCCCATCCAATTGGGCGCGTGGCAGGCCGACTATCCGGATCCGCACAACTTCGTCTTTCCGCTTCTCGACTCGGCGGGCTATTTCCCGACCCAGCAGGGCTATTCGAATCCGGAGCTGGACAAGCTCATCGAGCAGGCCGTGCGCACGCTCGACGAGCATAAGCGCGCCGCGCTGTACGCCAAAATCCAGAAGATCGCCGACGAGGACGTGCCCGTCGTGCCCATCGCCGACGGCCCGCGCTACCGCGTCCAGCGCTCCTGGGTGAAGGGCTTCGTCTTCAATCCGACCTTCCCGGACGCGCCTTACAGCAGCTACTACTACGACATCCACAAAGAGTAGAATCGCCCCATGATCCGACTGCTCCTCTGCGCGTGCCTGCCTCTGGCCGGCCTGCCCGCCGCGGCTTGGGCCGCCGGCCCCGTGAAGAATCCGGACACGTACACCTACGTGACCATCTCCGACGCCGACAGCATGGACCCCGCGTGGGCCTACGACTCGGCCAGCGACCTGATCATCCTCAACGTCTACGACACGCTGTGGACGTTCGACAAGGGCTCGACCGAGAAGCTGGTCCCGCTGATCGCCACGAAGATCCCCAGCAAGGAAAACGGCCTGATCTCCCCGGACGGCAAGACGTACACCATCCCGCTGCGCCGGGGCGTGAAGTTCCACGACGGCGCGCTGATGACGCCCGAGGACGTGCGCTACTCGATACTGCGCTTCATGCTGCTGGACCGCGCGGCGGGGCCGTCGTCGCTGCTGCTGGAGCCGCTGCTGGGCTACCCGACCACGCGCGACGAGGCCGACAAGATCCTGCCGCACGTTTGGGAAGACGCCCAGCGCGCCGTGACGGTGCGCGGCGACAACCTGGTCCTGCGCCTCAAGCGCCCCTACGCGCCGATCTTGAGCATCCTCGCCACCTGGGCGCCGGTGCTGTCCAAGCAGTGGGCCGTCGCGCACAAGGACTGGGACGGCACCGAGGCGACCTGGGCCAAGTTCAACAACTCCGCCAAGGAGCAGTCGCCGTTCTTCGAGCGCGAGGACGGCACGGGGCCGTTCAAGCTGGACCGCTGGGACCGGCGCACGCAGGAGTTCCTGCTGGAGCGCTTTGACGGCTACTGGCGCGCGCCCGCGAAGATCAAATACGTGGTGGTCAAGGGCGTCAACGAGTTCGGCACGCGCAAGCTGATGCTGATGGCCGGCGACGCCGACGCGATCTACGCCGACCGTCCGCTGTGGTCCCAGCTCCAGGGCCTGCCCGGCGTGAAGATCATCGACGACCTGCCCACGATGGAGAACGACCCGGTGGTGTTCTTCACCTTCAAGGTCAACACCGTGGGCAACTCCTACACCGGCTCGGGCAAGCTCGACGGCGACGGCATCCCGCCGGACTTCTTCGCCGACAAGGACGTGCGCAAGGGCTTCGCCTACGCCTTCGACTACAAGGACTTCATCGGCGACGTCCTGCACGGCAAGGGCACGCAGGCCACGGGCTCCATTCCGGCCAGCATGCCCGGGCACAACCCGAACCAGCGCACGTATCACCTGGACCTGGCGAAGGCCGCCGCGCACTTTAAAAAAGCCTTCGGCGGACAGGTCTGGGAGAAGGGCTTTCATTTCACCATCGCCTACAACTCCGGCAACATGCCGCGCGAGACGGTGTGCCAGATCATCAAGCGCAACATCGAGGGGCTGAACCCGAAGTTCAAGATCGACGTGCGCTCCGTGGAATGGCCGACCTTCCTGGACGCGCAGAAGGACTCCAAGCTGCCCATCTTCGTGCTGGGCTGGAACGCCGACTACCCCGACCCGCACAACTTCGCCTTCCCGCTCCTGCACTCCAAGGGCGACTACCCGCCCTACCAGCACTTCAAGGACCCGGAGATGGACCGCATCATCGAGCAGGCCAACGTGGAGACCAACCCGGCCAAGCGCAAGCAGCTCTACTACAAGCTGCAGGCGCTGGAATACGAGGAGGTCCCGCACCTGAACCTGGTCGACGAGGTCCGCTACCGCACCCAGCGCGACTGGGTCAAGGGCTGGGTCAACAACCCGGTGTTCCCGGACGCGCCCTACGGCAGCTACTTCTACACGCTCTACAAGCAATAGCATGTTGAAATTCATCCTGAAGCGCCTGGCGTTTTTGCCCTTCGTGCTGTTCGGCGTGACGGCCCTGCTGTTCTCCTGCCTGCAGTTCCTGTCGCCGGAGATGCGCGCGGCCCTCTACGTCAAGGACCCGCGCCAGCTCTCGCAGCTGGACGCGGTCATCGAGAAGTACGGCCTGCGCAAGCCGCTGCCGGTGCAATACGGCATCTGGCTCAAGCAGGTGGCGCACGGCGACCTGGGCTACTCGGAGACGGCGAAGATGCCGGTGGCCGACGCGATCCGCTCCTTCTTTCCGGCCACGTTCGAGCTGACCCTGGTGACGTTCTTTCCCATCATGATCGTGGGCGTCTTTTTCGGAGTCTTGTCGGCCGTCTACCGCGACAAGTTCATCGACCACCTGACGCGCTTCGTGGCCATCACCGGTTACTCATTGCCCAGCTTCGTGCTGGGGCTGGGGCTTCTCATGGTCTTCTACGGGCGCCTGCACTGGTTTCCGCCGGGGCGCTACACGCTCGACACCGACATGCTGGTGCACTCCGACGCGTTCCGGCATTGGACGGGCTTGCTGACGCTCGACTGCCTGCTCAACCGGCAGTGGGCCGCGGCGCTGGACGTGGCCGAGCACATGGTCCTGCCCGCGGCGACCCTGCTCTACATCTCGGTGGCGCTGCTGCTGCGCATCACCCGCTCGTCCATGCTTGAAGAGCTGACCAAGGACTACGTGCGCACCGCGCGCGCCAAGGGCCTGCCGGAGCGCGTGATCATCCGCAAGCATGCTCTCGCCAACGCCTTGATCCCGGTGGTCACGCTCTCAAGCCTGCTCTTCATCGGGCTGCTGGGCGGCGTGGTCATCACCGAGACGGTGTTCGACTTTCCCGGCATCGGCCGCTGGGGCGTGCAGGCGGCGCAGCAGCTCGACATCCCCGGCGTGCTGGGCTCGACCATGCTCGCGGCGTTCCTGTTCGTGACCGCCAACCTGATCTCCGACATTCTTTACGCGGTGGTCGACCCGCGCATCCGGGTGGGGAACTGACATGAAGCGCCTGCACGCGGTCTGGAAGCAGCTCAAGCGCCGGCCCATGTCCCTGTTCGGCTGCGGCCTGATCGGGTTTTTCCTGCTGGTCGCGTTGTCGGCGCCCTTCATCGCCCGGCCCGAGGCGGGTTCGCGCGATCCGTATATCATCCCGCAGACCGGCTACAGCCCGGATCCGGTCCTGCCCTCCAAGGATCACTGGTTCGGCACCACCGAGCAGCAATACGACCTCTACTACGGCATGGTCTGGGGCACGCGCACGGCCTTCCGCGTGGCGCTGGAAGTGGTGGGCATGGCCATGACGATCGGCGTCCTGCTGGGCGGGGCGGCCGGCTTCTACGGCGGCTGGGTCGACGAGGCGCTGATGCGCTTCACCGATATCGTCTTGGCTTTCCCGGACATCTTATTGGCCGTGGTGATCGTCGCGGTGACGGGGCCGAGCCTCAACCACGTGATGTACTCGGTGATGGCCGTGTCGTGGCCGTCCTACGCGCGACTGGTGCGCGGCGACGTGCTGTCGGTCAAGGAGCGCGACTTCGTGACCGCCGCGCGCGCGCTGGGCGCCAGCGACGGCCGCATCCTGTTCCGGCACATCATCCCCAACTCGATCTACCCGGTGCTGGTCGTCGCCTCCCTGTCGATGGGCAGCATCGTCATCACCGCCGCCGCGCTGTCCTTCCTGGGCCTGGGCGCGCCGGTGGGCTACGCGGACTGGGGCCAGCTCATCAGCCTGTCGCGCAACTGGATCATGGGCGCCTCCGGCGATCCGTTCGCCTACTGGCACACCGTCGTCATCCCCGGCCTGGCCATCTTCCTGTTCGTCCTGGGCTGGAACCTGCTGGGCGACGCCGTGCGCGACATCCTGGACCCGCGCCAGAAATAGCGCGGCCACGCGGCTAGAATCTCAAGTTGAGATTCGCCGTCAATGCGACCCCGGCCAACGAGCCGTGGATTCCGGAAAGGCCCAATTTTTGCGCCGCGGACGTGGCGTCGTAGGTCGCCGAACCCAGATAATAGTAGGCGAGCCCGGCTCCCACCCAGGCGGTGTCGCTCAGGTAGGCGTCGAAGCCCGGTTGAAGCATCAGCGCCGGGGCCGCCTTCGTGGAATTGACCATGGTCCGAGACTCGGTCGTTCGGGTGTCCTGCCAGGCGTAGCCCGGCTGGGGGGTGCTGTTGATTTGCAGGGTCGTCTCTTGAATGCCGATGCCGCCCAGGACGTGGAGGCGGAACTGGCCCTCGTTGATGGAATAACGGCCGAGAAGCAGGGCGACCGTCGATTCGATCTGGGACGCCGTGTTCCCGTTCGTGATGAGCGTGTCGGAATTATGCGCCCCTCCGTTCAAGCGTTCCACGCCCGCCCCGACGGCCGCCGCGGAGGTGACGTCGCGCAGGTACTGCGCGCCGAACGCGCCGCCGTAGCCCGCGACGGCGTCCGTCCCTTGGAGGGTCAGCCGCGACAGCGGCACGAAGCCGCCCAGACTGATCGAGAACTCGTTGAGCCGCGCCGTGGAGAATGGTTCCAAATCCAAGCGCGGCTCCGTCTTCCAAACGTCGCTGGTCGGCGTGGGCGGCGCGGAAGGCGCGGGCGCGGCGGCGCTCGGCGCCTGCGCGGGGCCGATCCGGGAGATGGATCGACGCGGCAAGCGCATCACCAGATCATCCTCGGCCGCGCTCTCGACGACGCCGCGCAAAACCGTTCCATTCCGGAGGACCAGGAACGGGGCGCTCGTGGAGCGCACGACCGCGTACCAGGAGTCGGCGTCAACGATATCTTTCCGGATGCGGACGTCCACGGTGTCCGTGTCGCTTTGGACGACGTCGCCCTCGAACGTCACGCCGTCCGCCAGGCGCACGGCCTCGGCGTGCGCCGCGACGGCGAGGAGCACGGCAGCCATCGACGGCAACAGTCCGAGCGCTTTTCTCATGCAATCGACCGAATGATCGATCTTAGCCCATTTGGCCACATCCGGAGAAGCCTCCGGTCTCGACGCCGAATCGCTTGATTCCCCGCTACCGAACTAGCAAACTTACCGGAGAGGGGAACCCATGACCACCTTGAACGGACTGCTGGACCGCGCGGCGCAGGAAGGCGGGGAGAAAACCGCGTACGTCATCGGCGCGCGCAGGCTCAGTTTCGCGCAGGTTTATGCGGATGTTTTGTCCGTGGCCGAAGGCCTGCGCGCCGAGGGCGTCCGAAAGGGCGACCGGGTGGCGATCGTGCACCGCAACGGGCCGGAGTTCGTGGTCGCCTATTTCGCGTTGAGCAGACTTGGCGCCATCGCGGTGCCCATCAACTTCATGGTGCAGAAGCCCGACGAGCTGGCCTACATGCTGCGCGACTGCGGCGCGCTCGGGGTGGTCACGCAGGCCGAGTTCCTGCCGGGGCTGCTGGGAGCCGCGGCCAAGTGCCCGGCGCTCAAGGCGCTGTGGCTGACCGACGAGTCGCCCCAGGAGATCTCGCACCCGATCGTGCGGGAATTCGCCTCCCTGCGCCGTCCCGCGCCCGCCCCCTTCGGCCCGGACGCGGCCGTCGAGACCGACGTGGCCGCGATCCTCTACACGTCGGGCACCACGGGCTTTCCCAAGGGCGTCATGCTGACGCACCGCAACCTGATGACGAACTGCGAAAGCTCCATCAAGCGCATTTTGCTCACGCGCCGCGACGTGATGCTGTGCATCCTGCCCATGTTCCACAGCTTCGCGTGGACGGCGCTGGTGCTGACGTCCTTGCGCCTGACGCTCAAGTGCGTGATCTCGCCGGCCATCGCCCCGCCCAAGCCGTGGCTCAAGGCCATGGGCGCCGAGGGCGTGACCTTGTTCGCCGCGGTGCCTCAGGTCTACGCGGCGCTGGGCCGCGAGGCGCGGGACTTCAAGACGCGCTTGTTTCTCAAGCTCTACTCCTTTCGCAAGGTGCGCATCGGCGTGTCTGGCGCGGCCCCGTTGGCCGCCGCCACCGCGCAGGCGTTCAAGGACACCGTGGGCGTGTCGATCATCGAGGGCTGGGGCCTCACCGAGACCAGCCCCGTGGCCACCGTCACCCCGCCCGAGGACATCCGCTTCGGCTTCGTCGGCACGCCCATCGACGGCGTGCGCCTGAAGATCGTCGATGACGAAGAAAAGGAACTCGCCCTCGGCCAGGAAGGGGAGATCTGCGTGAAGGGCGACAACGTGATGAAGGGCTACTGGGGCCTGCCCGAGGCGACGGCCGCCGCGTTCACCAAGGACGGGTGGCTTAAGACCGGCGACGTGGGCGTGCTGGACGCCGACGGCTTTCTGGCCATCCGCGACCGCAAGAAGGACATGATCATCGTCAAGGGCTTGAAGGTGTTCTCGGCCCAAGTGGAGGCGCTGATCGCGGAGAACCCCAATATCGAGGAATCCGCGATCGTGGGCGTGCCCGACGAGTCCGGCGACGAGACGATCAAGGCCTTCGTCGTGCTCAAGAAGGGCTGCGTCCTGGAAAAGACCGCGCTGATGCAGTTCTTCCGCGAGAAGCTGGACGCCTACAAGCGCCCGCGCGACGTGGAGATCGTCGAGTCCCTTCCTAAAAACGCCCTGCAAAAAGTACTCAAGCGCGAACTGCGCCAGCGCGAGCTGGACAAGGCGCGCGTGCCCGCGGGCAAGAAGGACGCGTGAGCCCGCGCCGCATCCGCCTGGGGGCGGAGGCGCGCGAGGCGCTGCGGCGCGTCGCCGGCCTGCGCCGCGAGCCGGTGTGGCTTGTGGGCGGCGCCATCCGCGACGCCGCCCTCGGCCGCGCCGCGCCCGACCTGGACCTGGCCTGCCGCGACGCGCGCGGCCTGGCCGCCAGGATCGCGCGCGAATTCAAGGGGACCCTCGTCACCCTCGACGCCGAGAACTGCGTCTACCGCCTGGTCCTGCCTCCCGCGCGCGGCCGCGCGCTCAAGCAGATCGACGTGGCCGAACTGCAGGGCGCGGACATCGCCGCGGACTTGAAGCGCCGGGACTTCACCGCCAACGCCGTGGCGCTGGAACTGCCCGCGCGCCTGCCGCCGTCGCTGCCGGAAAGCGCGTTCCTGGATCCGCGCCGGGGCCTCAATGACCTGGCCCGCGGCGTCCTGCGCTGCGAGGAAGGCCGCCTGTTCGAGGAAGACCCCTTGCGCCTCCTGCGCGCCTTTCGCGTGGCCGCGCAGACCGGGCTGACGCTCGACGCGCCCACGCGCGCGCTGATCGGCAAGCACCGCCGGCTCATCGCGCGCCCGGCCGGCGAACGCGTGCAGTCCGAACTGCTGGCCCTGCTGGCCGTGCCCGGCTCCTCGGAGGCCTTGCGCGCCATGGACGCGTGCGGACTGCTCACCGCTTTGTTCGAGGACCTGGAGCACGCCCGCCGCTGCGCCGAGGACTACTACGGCCCGGGCGGAGTGCTGAAGCACTCGCTGGACGTGTGCGCGCGCCTGGACTTTCTGCTGACGCGCTTCGCCAAGATCTACCCGGACCTGGCCCGGCCTTTCGACGCGCACCTGGCCGCGCGCGCCGGCGGCGGCCCGCCCTGGCGCGCCGTGCTGATGCTGGCCGCGCTTCTCCACGACGTTTCAAAGGCCGAGACCGCGCGCACCGTCGAAGGCCGCCTGCGCTTCTTCCAGCACGACACCCGCGGCGCCGAGCGCGCCGCGCGACTCCTGCGCGCCCTGCGCTTCTCGCGCGAGCACGTGGACGCGGTGGCCGCCATCGTGCGCCACCACCTGCGCCCCGGACACCTGGTCGCCTCCGGCGGTCCGGTGACCGACAAGGCCGCCTATCGTTTTTTCCGCGACCTGGGCGCGGACGCGCCCGGCCTGCTCTGCGTCTGCTGGGCCGACCACGCCGGCTACATGCCGGAAACGCGCCTGCGCCGCCTGCTGAGCGCCGCCTGCGGCGAACCGCCGCGCGCCGACCTGTCGCGCGTCCGCCCCGAGGAGTCGCGCAAGACCGTGCGCCACCTCCAGCTGGTCTCCCTGCTCCTGCGCCGCTTCTTCGACCAGGACCGCGCGCCCGTGCCCGCGCGCCTGCTGGACGGCCGGGAGGTCATGAAGCACCTCAAGATCCCGCCCGGCCCGCGCGTCGGCGACATTCTGGAACGCCTGCGCGAGGCCCAGGCCGAGGGCGAGGTCCAGGACCGCGCCCAGGCCCTGGCCTTCGTCGCGCGGCTGAAATAATCCGATGGATCTTGCCATCGCCTTCCTCGTTCTCTGCGGGGCCGCGGCGGGCGTCGTCTTCTGGCGCCGACGCCGCGCCGCGTATGCGGCGATTCTTGAGGCCTACGGGCCGGACGTGCACCCGGACACCGCGGCGGCGCTGGCCGCCGCGGGCAACAACAACGAAGTGGCTCGCGACGGGCTGTGGCTGCGCGCGCACGAGCGCGAACTCTCCGAGCGCTTCCGCCGGCAGTGGGTGGCCGTGGTGGACGGGGAAGTATTGTCCGTCTCGACCGACGCCGAAAACGCGCGGAAGGCGGCGCACGCGGCGCGGCCCGACCGGGTCCCGTTCGTGCGGCGCCTGCCGTAGCTCGGCCGGCGCGCGCGACGCGGCGCGGGAGGATTTGATATCCTGACCGGCGTGGGCGGATTGCGCGCGTTCGGCGCGGAGCTGGTCGGAACTTTCGCGCTGACGCTGGCCGCGGCCGGCGCGGCGTGCCTGGACGCCGCGACCGGCGGCAAGATCGGGCCCGCCTGGGCGGCGCTGGCCTACGCGGCGGCCACGACGGCGGCGTTCTATTCCTTTCCGCGCGCGCGCGGCCGTTTTAATCCGGCGCTGACCTTGGCCGACGCGGGCCTGCGGCGCATGGACGCGCTCAGCGCGGTGTTCGCGCTCGCGGCCCAGCTTCTGGGCGCCGCGTGCGCCGGGCTGTTCCTGCGCGCGGTGCTGGAAGGCGGACGGCCCGCCTTGCTCGACGCGCCGATCTACCTGGGCGCGTGCGCGCCGTCCGGCGTGGGCTACCGCGCCGCGACCTTGGTGGAGGCGGTCGCCACGTTCTTTCTGGCCTGCACAGTCGCCGCCGCCCAGTCGCGGCGACGCCGCGCGCTGGGACCGCTGATGATCGGTGCTTCGACCTTGTTCGGCGCGCTGATGTCCGGACCGCTGACCGGCGGCGCGATGAACCCCGCGCGCGCGTTCGGCCCCGCTTTGGCCGCCGGACATTGGACGCGCCACTACGTCTACTGGGCTGGACCGCTGGCCGGCGCGGTCTTGGCCGCTTTGCTGACCCCGTATATCGTGCCCGAGGAGACCAACCCATGATCGCCGCCGCTCCCCTGTCGCTGAAGGCTCTTGAAAGCAACGACTCCGACCTGGCCCTGTTCGCTTACGACGACGCCGTCCTGGCCGGCGCCAAAGCCCTGCCCGCCGCGGCCAAGGCCGCGCTGAGCGCGAAGCTCAAGGACGAGGGCTTCAAGGGCGGCGCGAAGGAAGTCTCGCGCGTGGAGCTGGACGTCTTCGGCCGTATGCGGCGCGTGTTCGTGGCGGGCCTGGGCAAGAAGAAGGGCGCGGGCACGGAGGCGTTTCGCCGCGCGGCCGGAAACCTCCTGGGCGCGGTGCGCGGCAAGCGCGCGGCGCTGGCCGTGCTGTGCGCCGAGAACGCCTCGGCCGTGGCCGAAGGCCTGGCGCTGGCGTCCTACAAATACGAGGAATATAAAAAAGGCGACGCCGACAAGCTGCAGACGCTGAGCCTGGTCTTCACCGACGCCGCGTCCAAGTCCGCCGCGGAGAAGGCCTGCGCGAAGGCCGCCCTGCGCGCGGAAGCCGTGTTCTTGGCCCGCGACCTGGTCAACCGCGCTCCGTCCGACAAGACTCCGAACAGCCTGGCCGAACTGGCCGAGACGTTCAAGGGCTCCGGCGTCAGCGTCGAGGTCATCGGCCCCGAGAAGGCCGCCGAACTGGGCATGGGATCCTTTCTGGGCGTCGCGCGCGGCTCCGCCCACCCGCCGGCGATGGTGCATATGATCTACAAGCCCAAGGGCGCTTCCAAAAAGCGCGTCGCCCTGGTCGGCAAGGGCATCACCTTCGACTCGGGCGGGCTGTCGCTCAAGCCCGCGCAGTCGATGGAGGACATGAAGTGCGACATGGCCGGCGCCGCCTCGGTGCTGGCCGTCTTCAAGATCATCGCGCGCCTCAAGCCCGAAGCCGAGGTGCACGGCATCGTCGCCTTGGCCTACAACATGCCCGGCCCGGACGCCTACAAGCCCGGCGACGTGCTCAAGGCGATGAACGGCAAGACCATCGAGGTCTGGAACACGGACGCCGAGGGCCGCCTGGTGCTGGCCGACGCGCTGTGCCTGGCCGTCAAGCAGGAACCGCAGGCGATCGTGGACATGGCCACGCTCACGGGCGCGGTGGTCGTGGCGCTGGGCTCCAAGGTGGCCGGCATCATGGGCAACGACCGGCGTCTGATCGCGCAGGTCTCGGCCGCGGGCGCGCGCGCCGACGAGGCGTATTGCGAACTGCCGCTCGTCGAGGACTACAAGGAAAACATCAAGGGCAACATCGCCGAACTGCTCAACATCTCCAAGGTGCGCGGCGAGGCGGGCTCCATCATCGGCGGCCTCTTCCTGCAGGAGTTCGTGGGCGACGTGCCGTGGGCGCATCTGGACATCGCCGGCACCGCGTTCTCGGGGTCGGACTGGGCCAGCTACTCGCCCAAGGGAGCGACCGGCGCTCCGGTGCGCACGCTCATCGAATGGCTGGAGTCGCTGTGACGCGCATCCGGTCCAAGCCGCCGCGGCGCTCGCACTGCGCGGAGCCCGCGCTTGAGCGCATGGAGTCCCACGTGCGCGACGTGCTCCAAGATCTGGGCGAAGACCCGCGGCGCGAGGGCTTGGTCAAGACCCCGCACCGCGTGGCCAAGGCCTGGCGGGAGTTGACCAGCGGCTACCGAGTGGACGTCGACGCGCTGATCAACGGCGCGCTGTTCACCGAATCCTACAACGAGATGGTGTTGGTGCGAGACATCTCGTTCTACTCGCTGTGCGAGCACCACATGCTGCCCTTCTTCGGCCGCGCGCACGTGGCCTACCTGCCTCACAAGAAAATCGTCGGCTTGTCGAAGATCCCCAAGCTGGTCGAGGTCTTCGCGCGCCGCCTGCAGGTTCAGGAACGCATGACCCTGCAGATCGCGGAGATCATCGCCGAAAAGCTCAAGCCCAAGGGCGTGGCCGTGGTGCTGGAGGCGCGGCACCTGTGCATGGAGATGCGCGGCGCGGAGAGCCATCACTCGCCGACGACGACCTCCTGCATGCTGGGCGTCTTCCAGCGCGACGCGCGCACGCGCAAGGAGTTCCTGGAACTCGTCCGCGCCCGTCCGGTCTGACGGAGAACGCCTACTTCGCCGGCAAGGTCCGGTGGGTGCCGTCGCAGAACGGCTTGTTCTTCGACTGGCGGCAGCCGCACCAGGCGACCTTCTTCGCCTCGGTCAACTCCACGATCATCGGCGTCTTGCCGGTGTTCTTGCGCGCGTGCGAGCCGTCGCAGTAGGGCTGGTTGGCCGACTCGCCGCAGGCGCACCAGGCCTTGCGGCCGGGCTGTTCTTCTTTGACGTAGGGGGAATTCTGGATTCCGGACATGGTTTTTCTCCTAGACGCTCTGGCCGACGCGCGGCGCATGGAACAAGGCGACGTGAACACCCGCCAGCGCCAGGACCACGAGGATCGCCAGCCGGCCGTAGCCGAAGTGCATGTTGGCGTGGTTGGCGCCCAGCATGCCCACCAGCATGGGCCCCGACAGGTAGGTGTTGATCTTCGAGAACTTGCCGGCCTTGGCGCGCACGGGTGCCGCCGCGTCGCCCGTCACCTTGCCGGAGAGGAGCGCCTTCTGCGCCGGCCAGATGATGAACCACACGTTGAACCACATGATCGTGCCGAAGGTCATGCCCCACATGATCCAGCGCGCGCGGTCCGACAGGCCGCCCTCGGCGCCCTGCAGAAGAAGATTCGCGCCGAAGCCGACACCGGGAGTATAAAGGAAGATCGACGCGAAAAGAACCAGCCCCGACAGAAGCGTGACCATCGCGCCCCAACGGAACCACCACAACGCCCGTGGCATCAACTGCGGGTTGACCGCCTTCTTGGCCGCGTCGTCAAGCTTGCCCTGCATGACGGCGTTGACGAAATTGAAGAAGTAGAGGTGTCCGATCCAGACGATTCCGGCGATGACGTGCAGCCAGCGAAACGCGAATTCGAGCTGTGGCATATGTCCTCCTGACTTTTTCGCCGCCGTAAAAGGCGCGAACGATGCGACACTTTATCCAATTGTCCGAAAGCCCGTCAACGGCCGCCCGGACCGGCGGACTTCGCATCCTTGGGGCGACCGCCGCCCGGACCGCGACGAAGCGGCCGGACCCTTCGCGGCGCGGCGTCGGCGGGCCGCGAGCCCGGCCTCACGACCCCGGCGCGGGCGCGCGGCGCGCGGCGGAACAAACGCTCGCGCGCGGCCTGACGCGCCGCGGAACTCAGAGGCTTCCACGCCTTGGCGGTGGACGCGGCGTTCGCGCGCACGGCCGCGAACGCGGCCGCGCGAGCGCGCAGAGTCGACAGCGGCGCCGGCGCCAGAGGCGTGCCGTGAGGCAGGGCCGACGTCTGCTGGCCCGGACCCAAGGTCACGGTCTTGCCGCCCGCCTCCACCTCGACTCGGCCCTCATCGACGACGCCGACCAGAGACGGCCCGCCCGCGACGTCCTGCGCGACGAGCAACTCCGTCCCGCGCACCGCGGCCACGGCTGCCGGAGCGCGCACGCGCAATTCCTCGTCGGCCCCCAGTTTGTCGATCTTCGCCGCCAGCGAGCCGACGACCAGGCCCAACTCGGTGCGCGCCAAGGACAGCGACGTCAAAGCCAGTTCCGTGCCGGAAGAAAGCGCCACGAACGCCTTGCCGTCGAGCGAAAGCTCCGCCGACGAAGGGCCCGGCCCGACCACGATTGAGTCGCCCTCTTGCGCCGGCGCCCCGGACGCCGCCGACACAAGCTGGTCGTCGGGACGACCCGCCAGATGCAGGAACACCGCGCCCGCCGCGCCGACCAACCGCGCCTCGCGCAACGGCGCGACCTTCACGACCGGTTCCGGCAAAGCCGCGTCGCGCGCCTCGCGCGCCGCCCGCGCCGCCGCTTCCTGAGCGGCCAGCGCCGCAAGCGCGCGGCGGCAGTCGGTCATCAGGCCGTCCTCGTTGTCGCGCAGACAGCGCACCGCGGCCTCGCCGTGGCGTCCGGGACAGAGCAGGCCCAGCTCGTTGTCGCAGGACAAGGACAACGAGTCGGCCGCGCGTGCGGGGGAAACGGCGAAGAAGGCCGCCACGATGAGCGGCGTGAATAAAGTCATGGCCTATTAAAAGAAATCCGAGCGTGTCCCACAAGCCCGACGCTTTGCGTCGCTTGACGCCCGCGCGCGCGCTGGTCTATACTCTCGTCGACGCTTTCGCGGGCGTAGTTCAATGGTAGAACGAGAGCTTCCCAAGCTTTAGACGTGGGTTCGATTCCCATCGCCCGCTCCATCTTGCGTCCTTGTTTCCCTAACAAAGGATCGGCTATGCTTGGCGCATGAGACGCGCCGCCCCGGCCGCCGCGCTGTTGCTGCTGACCGCCTGCGCGGGCACCGTTCCCCGCCGCGACGCCGCGCCGTCGCGCGGTTATTCCGCGGCCCTCATCGGCACGCGCCTGCTCACGCCCGACGGTCAGACGCGCACGGGCCGAATCGTCATCGACCTGGAGACCAAGCAGGAAGGCCCCGACGCCGAGATCTACCGCCTGCCGCTGGGCGGCGACGACGCCGCGCTGTTCCGCATCGAGCCCGGTTCCTACGGCTTAGCCCCGACGCGAGGGCTGCTGGGCGCCTCCGAACCCCTGCTGACGCTCCGAGTCGAGGACCGCGACTACTCTCTTCCGTTTCCGCGGGAACTGATGCGCCCGACCTACGACGCGCCCCCGCGCAAGATCGTGGTGGTCGGCGTGCTGGAGGCGACGGTGATGCGCGCCCTGCCCGGACAACCGCCGCAGGTCCGCCTGCGGCTGGACGATTCCGTGCCGGCGCGGCGGGAGCTAGTCCAACGCATGATCCGCGCGACCATGGATCCCCACGTTCCCGCGGCGCGGCGCGACGCGGCCGTCGCCTGGATACACGCTCTGCAGGCAGCGCTGGTGTCCGTGCTGGCCGAGACGGAGCGCCGACCGCTCTACCAGCCCGCGCCGTGAGCGCGGTCCTGGGCGTGGACCTGGGGGCGACGTGGCTGCGCGCCTGCCTGGTCGAGAGCGGCCGGGAACGGTGGGTGGAGCGGCGGCCGGCCGTGGATTGGCGCCGTCTTCCCGAGGTTCTGCCGCGCCTCCTGCGCGCGCGCCGCTCCCCGCGGCTGGACGCGCTGCGCGTGGGCAGCACGCGCCTGGGCGGCGCGCGCGGACGCGCGGAACTGGCGCGCAGATCGGA
>JAJXVH010000030.1 GCA_021782205.1 bacterium
CCCGACAGGATGCGGCGCGCCAGCAGCGCCAGCGCCCCGCTGCCGGGCACGCCCGCGACGCGCGCGCTCATCGCGCCGTCGCGCGCGCCGCCAGTTCGGCGGCGAACGCGTCGCGCTTCGCCGGCTCGGTCAAGCGCCCGCCGACGCGTCGTCCCGCCGACTCGCCGTCGCGCGCGAAGAATGCGGACAAGCTCAGGCCCCCGTCCGTCAGCCGCGCGTGCGCGGCCACCGGCGAGCCGCAGCTTCCGCCGACCGCCGCCAGAAACGCGCGCTCCAATTCCACGCACGCGCGCGTGGGCGCGTGATCGAGCGCCGCCAAGAGCCGCGCCACGTCGGCGCGGTCGCCGCGCGCCTCGAGTGCGAGCGCGCCCTGCGCGGGCGCGGGCAGAACGGCGTCCGGGTCCAGCGCTTCCCAAGAAACGTCCTTGCGTCCCAGGCGTTTGAGTCCGGCGACGGCCAGCACCATCGCGTCGAACTCCCCCGCCGCCAGCTTTCCCAGCCGCGTGTCCACGTTGCCGCGCAAGGGAATAATCTCCACCCCCGGCTTCAGTTCGCGCAGAAGCAGTGCGCGCCGCAGAGACGAGGTCGCCACCCGCGCGCCCGCCGCCAGATTCGCCCAGTTCAGCCCCGGCTTGGCCACCAAAGCGTCGCGCGGATCCTCGCGTTCCGGATACGCCGCGATCGCCAGCCCCGGCACCAGTGCCGAAGGCAGGTCCTTGGCGCTGTGCACCGCGAAGTCGATGGTGCGATCGAGCAGGGCCTGCTCGATCTCCTTGACCCAATAACCCTTCGCGCCCTGGGCCAAATTCCTGGCCTCCTCGGGCGAAGGCGCGCCGAACAGGTCACCGCTGGTCACGACGACAATGCTCTCGACCTTGAGACCCCGGTGAAGGGCCTCCAGAGCGCGCGCCACCTGCCCCGACTGCGCGAGCGCCAGCGCCGAACCGCGCGTGCCCATCTTCAAGACGGCCATCCTCAGATTCTACTTTTTCGCGGGCCGTTCGTCCCGTTTCAAGGACCCATACGGCCCAGGCCGTCCGCAGGAGATCGGGTTATCCTCTTGTCATGACGCGTGGATGGACGCTGGTCTTCGTCCTGCTCGCGGCCGCGACGGCGGCGCGGGGCCAGGCGGACGCGCGCGCGCGGCTGGAGAAGATAGCCGCGCTGGTCGCGGGCACGTCGGAGCTGGGGGCGCCCGAGACGCGACGGCTCCTGCGCGCGCGCGCCGAGAACGGCGGCGCGGCGGCGAAGGAATTGCTCGACGCGCTCTCAACGCCCGCGCGCGCCGACGCTCTGGCCCGGAAACTGGCGCCTTTCGATCCGGACGGAACCTCGGCCGCGCGCGTGAGGACTCTGGCGCGGCTGCTGGAGACGCGCCGGCGCGCCCAAGCGGCGCTGGCCGGAGCTTCGCAATGGACCGGCAACGAGGATTTTTTCGCCGGAGCCGAATCGGCCGCAAACGGATTGGCGCCGGCCTACGGGATCTCCCTTGATCGCAGTCGCACTTTGGGCGGGTATTCCGTCGACGCCTCGGGGAGCGCGGAGCTGGGGCCCGGCGGGCGCGCGCCGGAGCTGGACTTGAGCGTCACGGGGTCACGGCGACTGACCAACGGCCTGCGCGCCTACGCGTCGGCCGACGCCTACCGCGATGAACTGCTCGGCATCCGCCTGGGCGTCGGCGTCGAGGCCGGCGTGAAGGCCGACGTGATCCACTCCTCGCGCCAGACTTTGACGCTGGGAGCCGGCGCGGGCGGGAGCTACGAGCGCGACGCCGTGGGCCGACCCTACTCATCGCCGACCGCCGCGCTGAATCTGGACTACACGTTGAAGCTGACGTCCCGACTGAAGCTGGAGCAGACCGTCGTGGCCCAACGCTTCCTCGACTTCGGCGCCAACGATTACGACTCCGTGACCTCTCTGGCGTGGCGGCTGTCGCGAGATTGGTCGGTGAAGCTGTCGCGGGAGTTCGTGCGCGACCAAGGCGCGGTGCCGGGCTATCCCGCGCAGCGCTCCGAGACTTTGCTGTCCTTGGTCGCGCAGTGAGGGCCGCGCGGCGTCAGGGCGCGGCGGGACGGCGCGCGACGACCAGGCGGCGGACCAACTCCTGGCCGTCGGCCGACACGCGCCACTCGTAGACGCCGTCGGCCGCGTTGCTCGCGTCCCATTCGAAGGAGTTGCGTCCCGCGACCGCGCGGATCGCCGCCGAGCGGATCAACTCGTGGTTGGCCGTGAAGATTTCGACCTTCGCGTCGACGGGCCGCGTCACGGAGAAACGCAGGACGGCCGTCCCGCCGCCGGTCACGGGGTTGGGAAACGCGTACGTGTCGCTTTCGACCAGGAGAACGGGCGCGACGTTCTTGAGCACCGACGCCGAAGTCACGAATTGCGGATAATCGCGCGCGCGCACGGCGACCATCGTCAGCGTGCCGCTGCCCAGCGGCGCGGACTGGCCGGACAAAGGGTCGATCAAGGTCGGGTCCGTGACCGGTGCCGTCAGCGAGAGCACGACGGGAGTTCCCGCGTCATCCTCGACCGGCGGCGCGTCCCGCCAAAAGGCCAGAATCGGCTCGCCGCGCCGGGTCATGAACGCGGCGGTGCGTAGGTCCGGCGGCGCGCCCTGGAACGAGGCCGAGACGCTTGCCGAGGCGGAGACGCGCTCGTCGAACAGCGCCGTCAACGAACGCAGGACGACGAACGGCGGGCCCTCGCCGGGGCCCGCGTCGGGACCGCCGGCTTCCGCGGCGCGCTCGCGCGGCAGAAAAACCCGCGACGCGCCCGAGGCCAGCGCCAGCACCGCCGCCCGCGCCAGACGCTTGGCGCGCAGCACCGGAGAATCGTCGTCGGCGCCCGCGGCGTCGACCCAGGCCCAGACCTGCGGCGCACGCGCCGCGTCATGGGCCAGCGCCGCGCGCAAAGGCGCCAAACGCGCCGCGTCGACCGCGCCGGCGACCGCGACCGCGTCGATGCTCCCGTCCGCGTCCGCGGCCGCCGCCGCCGCGGCGCGCGCGAAATCCCCATCGGCCAGCGGCGTCGGCCCCAGCACCACGAAGGGCGCCGGGACGTCGCGGCGCAGGGCGGCGGCGACGCTCTTGGCGAAGGCCCCGTAGTCGGCGGCTCCGCCCGCTCCCCATGCCGCCGGCGGGTCGCTCCACAACTGCCAGGCGGAGACCGCGCCGCGCTCGCGCCGCGCCTCGGCCGCGGCCCAGGCCGGCCACCAGGGCGGCGCGCCGGAAAACGTCGGCGTCGACGCGGCGTCCGCCGTCGGGGCGGGACCGTCCAGGGTCAGCAAGGCTTTGACGCCGGCGTCGAACAGCGCCGAAAGAACGGAGTCCGCGCCGGCGTCCGTCTCGGTCGACGCCGCGACGTCCGGCCGCGCGCGTACGCGCGCCCATTTGACGCCCGCGCCCGCGTACAGCTGCGCGACGGCCGCCGTCTGTGTGGAGCCCGGCGCCTGCGCGTCCAAGTCCGAGAGATCCACGCCCAGCGGTCCGTCGGCGATGCGTTCGGCCGAGCGCGCGGGCAGGGGCGCCGCGCCCGAACGGGCCGCGGCGGCGAGCGCGATGAGCAGAACGGCGGCCCGGGCTTTCGTCATGCCGCGATTGTAGCTCTTCGCCGGACGCCGCGCGGGCGCGGGGCCGGATTTATTAACATTACGGACGATGAACCGCGATCAGGAACTGAAGTGGATCGAGGTGGACCTCTCCGCCGTCGCCGCCAACGCGCGCTGGGTGGCCTCCCGCTTGGACGGCGCGCGCGAACTCATCGCCGTGGTGAAGGCCGACGGCTACGGCCACGGCGCGGCCGAGGTCGCGCGCGTCGCGCTGAAATCGGGCGCGTCCGGCCTGGGCGTGCGCGACTTGTCGGAGGCCGCGGAACTGCGCCGCGCCGGCCTCAAGGCCCCCATCCATCTGCTGATGCCGCTGCTGCCCTCGCAAGCCGCCGAGGCCGCGCGCCTGGCCGCGTCGCCGACGGTCGACACCGTGGAGGCCGCGCGCGCGCTGAACGCCGCCGCGCGCGGCCGGAGATTGGACGTGCGCGCGGAAGTGGATTACGGGCTGGGGCGCTGGGGCGTGCCCCCCTCCGGCCTGGCCGCGCTGAGCGCGGCACTGGCGCGCATGAAGCACCTGCGCCTGATCGGCCTGTCCGCGCACATCGGCTACGTGCCGGGCAAGAACACGGTCGAGGCCGAGGAGAAGTTGGGCGCCCTGCGCCGCCTCGCCGCGCCCTATAAAAAGAAAAATCCCGCGTTCAGCGTGCGCGCGGCCAACAGCTCCGTGTTCATCGACTTCCCCCATCACCGCTTCGACGCGGTCTGCGTCGGCAACCTGCTCTACGGCATCAACCCCTCGCCGTCGCGGCCCGCGCCGCTCAAGAGCGCGTGGCGCTTCCTGGCGCGCATCGTCTCCCTGCGCGAGGTCCGCAAGGGTGCCTCCATCGGCTACGCCAGCGAATACCTGGCGCCGCGCCGCATGCGCGTGGCGACCTTGCCCGTGGGCTATGCCGACGGCCTGACCATGGAGCCCGCCGAGCGCCTGATCGGCTTCGGCTCCGGCGTGTCCTACTGGGGCACGCTCGGCGGCGCGCGCCTGCCCTTCGTCGGCCGCTGCGGCATCGCGCACGTGCTTCTAGACGCGACCGACGCGCCCGACGCCCGCGTGGGCGACGCCGTGACCGTGCCCGTGCGCCGCACCGCCGCGCAGCGCGTGCCGCGCGTCTACCTGAGGGAGCCATGAGACTGGAATTGTTCCGCGACGAATACTACGGCAATCCCGCCTCGTCCTACGTCCTGGCCGCCGTTTACTTCCTGGCCATCGTCTGGGCGTTCCTGGCCTTGCGCCGCTTGGCGGCGCGGCGCGCGCCCGCCCTTCCGACCGACCTGCTGGGCCAGGTGCGCCCGCTGGAGCTGGCGGTGGTGGCCCTCGACGTGGCCGCGCACACGCTGGAATTGCCGCACCGCTTCGAGACGATCCTGCGCGCTGCGGCCGTGCTGGTGGTGGCGTGGCGCGCGGTCGGACTGCTGTCGGCGCTGGCCGCCTACGCGATCCGCAAGACCCTCCTGACCGATCCCGCCGACCGCGGCAGCCTGGACGCCGCGCAGGCCGCGACCATGGCCGCGCGCGCGCTGATCTGGGCGGGGGCCGCTTTGTTCGTGCTGAGCAATTTGGGCTTCAACGTCAGCTCCATGCTGGCGGGCCTGGGCATCGGCGGCGTGGCCGTGGCGCTGGCCGCGCAGGCCGTGCTGGCGGACTTCTTCGCCGCGATCGCCATCTACCTGGACAAGCCGTTCGTCGTCGGCGACTCCATCCAAGTCGGCGACATGAGCGGCGCGGTCGAGCGCATCGGCGTCAAGACCACGCGCGTGCGCTCCGACAACGGCGAACTGCTGGTCTACCCGAACTCGGCTTTGACCTCCGCGCGCATCCAGAATTTCCGCCAGCTGCGCGAGCGCCGGGCCGTGGTCAGCTTCCGCGTCCCCCTGGACACGACCGGCCAGGTCCTGCGCCGCATCCCGGAGCAGGCGCGCGCCATCGCCTCGGCCCAGCCCGACGTGCGCTTCGACCGCGCGCATCTGGCCGCCGTCGAGGACGCGGGCCTGCGCTTTGAGATCGTCTTCTTCGTGACCGACCCGCGCTACACGGCTTTCATGGACCGCCGCCAAGCCGTGCTGATCGCGTTGCTCGATGCGCTGCAGGCCGACGGCATCTCCTTCGCCACGCCGAAGACGACCGTCGTCCTCGAACGCGCCGCGTGAGCCGTCCGCCTTCGCTCTACGCGGACCCGGAGCTCTACGACGCGCTCCACGCCGCGGGCACCGACGACGAGGTCTGGCTGCTGGACCGGATCGCGCGGCGCCACGGCAACGGCGGACGCGCGGCGCTGGAGCCCGCGTGCGGCAGCGGGCGCTACCTCGCCGGACTGCTGCGCCGCGGCTGGCGGGCGCACGGCTACGACCTGTCGCCGGCCATGGTCGCCTACGCGCGCCGCCGCCTGGCGAAATGGAAGGACCGCGCGCGCGTGGACCGCGGCGACATGACCTCGTTTAAGCCCGCGCGGACCTACGACCTGGCCTTCAACCTGCTGTCGACCTTCCGCCATCTGCTGACCCAGAAAGACGCGCTGGCCCACCTGCGTTTGATGGAAGGCGCGCTGAATCCCGGCGGGCTGTTCATCCTCGGCCTGGACCTGGCCGCCTACGGCCAGGACGCGCCGGACGAAGAAACGTGGACGGCGCGCCTGCGCGGACGCACGCTGACCCACGTGATGATGACCTTGCCCCCGGACGCGCGCCGTCGGCGCGAGACCATCATTAATTTCGTCACGCCCGGCCCGCGCGGGCGCGTGCTGAAGTCCGCCTACGACCTGCGCAGCTATGACGCCGATGAGCTGGCCCGATTGCTGCTGCGCACGCGATTATCGCTGGCCGCCTGCTACGGCTACGACGGACGGCCCGCGTCGCTGTGCGGACCGGAGCGCTCCTTGTGGGTCGTGCTCAAGAAGTCCGCGCGTGCTGCACGTCCTTGACGTCGACGGCCGCAGGGGCTAAACTACAGCGACGGCGTACGGCGGCCCGATGATCAAAACGACCCGTTCCCGCCTGGAGATTCGTCAAGAACCCGACCGCAAGTCCTCGTTGGGCGGCTCCCTTCTGGTCGCCGTCGGCGCGACCGAGGCCCTGCTGGCGCTGGCGTCCTTGGTGGCGGAGTGGGCCCTGCCGGTCGGCCGCGGCTACGCGGGGGCGGCGGTGCGCCTTCTCATCTCCGCGATAGCAATAGGCGCGGGCTGGTTTCTGCTGCGGCGGCGCTCGCGCGTGATCCTGGACCTCGACCACCGCATGGCCGCGCGCTACCGCGGCCTGGTCGGACCTGTGTCCGGCGGCAACCGCAGCTGGGACCTGGCCGAATTCGACACGGTGGTCCACTCGGCCTGGACGGGCCGCGGGTTTTTCGACGGCTTGGGCGGCCGCGGGGACCGCGTGAGCCTGCGCCGCGCCGACGGCACGGAGCTGGAGATCTACCGCGCCGCGGACCCGCAGGACGCCGACGAGACCTGCGCGCGCGTGGCCTCCTTCCTGGGCCTGCCCCGCGTCGGCCCGGGTCAGCCCGGCTGAGACCGCGGCCTCAGGGGAGACACCCGGCCGCTTTTCAGCGCGAACAGCGCGCGCAGGGCCCGCCCGGTCGGCGTTTCCTTGCGCCGCGCCGCGGGCGTGGACAGTTCCGCGCCGATGCGTCCGACCCCGTCGAAGTCCGGATGCAGCGCCACCGGATCGACCTCGACTCCGGCCTCCACCGCGCGGTCGATCAACTCGGCCACCACGTCAAAGACGTGCTCCGTGGCGCGGAAGCACCACGGGCAGGAGCGGTGATCGAGCGACAGCCTTTGGCAGGCGGGACAACGCCGGCCCATCTTCGCCCAGCCCTCGCGCACGAACACGCGCTTGACGCAGTTCTGCTGAAGCGCGGCCGCCACGGCCTCCAAGCCCGCGACCGCGCCGCCCACTTTCAGTTCCTCCATGAACCGCCGCACCAGCACGGCCTCGCGCAGCTTCAAGGACTCGCGCTCGTTGTGGCGCACGCGCTCGGCGACGGCTTCCAGAGGCCGGTCGGGGCCGAGCAGGGGTTCGAAGATCAATTCACTGCACAGGTTCGCGGGCAGCGCGGCCTTGAACGCGGCCAGGCGCTGCAAAGACGCGCCGAGCACCAGGCGGTCGGCGCCGCGCGCGGCGGCCAGCGCCGCGGCGCGCCGCGCCAGCGCGTCCGGGTCCGCCGCCAGAGCGCCGCCGTCGTGCGCCTCCACCTCCGTCGCCTCTCCCAGATGCAGTTCGACGAAACGCGCGCGTCCATCATCGACGAGCAGGACCAGAAAGCGCCGGTAGCGCGCGCCCAGGGACTCCAGCGGGCGAACGGCCGGCCGGTCGCTGACGGTCAAGGACGGCTTGAGCGGCTCGGGCAGGGCAAAGGCCTCGAATAGACCTCGTTTGGCGCAGGACACCGCGCACAGCCCGCGCCGGCCGGCCGGGGAGAACTCGCCGCGCACGAACTCCTCCAGGCGCTCGACGTCGCGCGCCAGCGCGCGCAGTCGCGGCTGGGACGCCTGGGCTTCACGCAGAAGACGGCACAAAGCGGACGGGTAGGCTCCGGCCGCGTCCACGTCGAGATGCAGGCTGACGACGTCCTGCTCCGGGGAGCGCCACGCCGCCAAGGCCGCGGCCCGTTCGGCGCTTAAGAAAAGTGACGTCGGCTCTGGCGGCATTTCAGCGGACCTTGGTTGCGGACTTGACCGGAGGATACCCCCGCACGCGCCGCCCGTCAAGAGAACTTTCGGCGTAGCCTCTAGCGCTGGCAGGCGGGGCAGTGCAGGCTTGAGCGCCCGCCGATGGGACGGCGCGTGTCGCGCAGCGGACCGCCGCACGTGCCGCACGCCGCGCGGCCGTAGACCTTCACGTGCTCCTGCATGCGTCCCGGGCGTCCCAGCGGGTCGAGAAAGGATTCGTCGTCGAGCGTCGCGCCTCCCAGTTCCACGCCCAGGCGCAGGACGTCCCGGCACGCGTCGGCCAGCGCCGCCGTCTCCGCGCGCGACAGGGACTTTCCCGCGCGCGCCGGACGCACGCGCGCGCGGTGCAGGGCCTCCGACGCGTAGATGTTGCCCAGGCCCGCGACCAGGCGCTGGTCCATGAGAAGGGCCTTCACGGACGCCGCGCGTCCGCGCAGAACTCCGCGCAGGTAGTCCGCCGTGAAGGCCGCGTCGGCCGGTTCGGGACCCAGCGGCGGCAGGGCGCAGCCCACGCGGCCGAAACGGCGCGCGTCGTGGAAGCGCACGGCTTCCTCACCGACCCAGAACTGGAAGCGCACGTGCGGGCTTTCTTCTCCCACGGTGAGACGCCCCGACATGCCCAGGTGGAAGACCACGCAGCCGCGGCCGGCGATGTCGGCCAGCAGATACTTGCCTCGACGGCGAAAGCCCGCGATCACCCCGCCCGTCAGGGCGCGGATCGCCGCGAGCGGCGGGGCGCGGTAGAACGTGGGCTTGCCGACGGCGACGGCCGTGATCGCGCGCCCGCAGTAGCGTTCATGGAGAACGCGACGGACGGTCTCGACTTCCGGCAGTTCGGGCACGTCCCGTTCAGGAGACCTGCAAGGAGGGGTCGATGCGGTCGGCCCAGGCGAGGATGCCCCCCGCGACGTTGGTCGCGTCGAAGCCCTTCTCGCGCAGGAGCGCGACCGCGCGCGCGGAGCGCGCGCCGGAGCGGCAGTGCACCACGTACTTTTCCTTTTTGTCCAGCTCGGCGATGCGGTCGGGAAGCTGGCCCAGCGGGATCAGCCGGGAGCCATGGATGTTCGCGGCCTCGTATTCGTGCGGTTCACGCACGTCCAGCAGGACGAACTTTTCCTTGTTGTGGAGCATGGCCTTCAGGTCTTCGACGGTCATTTCGGCAATCATGGCGGCGGGTTTCTCCTTGAGGCCGCAGAAGGCCTCATAATCGATCGGCGCTTGAATGGTGGGATTTATGCCGCAGACGGGGCAAGCGGGATTTTTCTTGACCTTGAGCGTGCGCCAGGACTGCTCCAGCGCGTCGTAGAGCATGAGCCGTCCCACCAGGGGGCGGCCGATGCCCAGCAGGAGCTTGATCGTCTCCACGGCCTGCATGGTGCCGATCACTCCGGGCAGGACGCCCAGCACGCCGCCCTCCGCGCAGGACGGGACCAGGCCCGGCGGCGGCGGTTCGGGATAGAGGCAGCGGTAGCACGGGCCGTCCGCGGCGGCGAACACGGACAGTTGCCCCTCGAAGCGGAAGATGGAGCCGTAGGCGTTGGGCTTGCCGGTCAGCACGCAGGCGTCGTTGACCAGATAGCGGGTGGGAAAGTTGTCCGTACCGTCCGCGATCACGTCGTATTGCTTGAACAGTTCGACCGCGTTGGCCGAGGTCAGCCGCGTCTCGTGCGTCTCCACCGTGATGTGCGGGTTCAACGCGAGCAGCCGTTTCTTGGCCGAGGCGAGCTTGGGCGTCCCGACCGACGCCGTGTCATGAAGAATCTGGCGCTGGAGATTGGACTCGTCGACGGCGTCGAAGTCGACGATCCCGATGCGTCCCACGCCCGCCGCGGCCAGGTACAGCGCCAGCGGCGAGCCCAGCCCCCCCGCGCCCACGCACAGCACCGAAGACCGCTTCAGTTTTTTCTGCCCCTCCAGGCCCACCTCGGGAAGGATCAGGTGGCGGTCGTAGCGCTTGAGCTCCGCCTTGCTGAGCTCCGCTTCCGCGGCCAGAGTGGCGCCGCCGGCGATGGCGGGCACGATCAGCACCGTGTCGCCGTCCTTGACCGGCGTGGCCAGTCCCTGCTTGTCGCGCGCGTCGTCCTCGTTGACGTAGACGTTGACGAAGGAGCGCAGTTTTCCGTCGGGGCTGAGCAATTGGGCCTTCAGCCGGTCGTGCTTGGAAAACAAGGCGTCCAGCGCCTCGCCGACGGTCTGGGCCTGAACGCTGACCTTTTCCTGTTTGTCGGCGAACGCGCGCAAGGCCGTGGGCAGTCGAATATCGACGGTCATAATCATTCCTCCAACAAAACGATCTCTTCCTCGACGAACGAACGCCCGTCCTCCGTCCTCTGCCAGCTGCGCCCGTCCACGGCTTTGCCGGCGTCCACGCGCACGATCCAGTAGCTGAGGCACGGCCACGCCATCATCAAATCGAACGGCGACGGCCACGCGGGATGGTCCGGGTGCGAATGGTAGAAGCCGACCACGCCGCGGCCGGTCCCGGACAACTCGCCCTCCACTTTCGCCAGCAGCCGCGGGTCGATCAGGTAGCGGTTGGTCTTGGCCGAGGCGTCCCAGCCGTTGGGCAGAGCGCGGACCTCGTCGACGCGCAGCGCGCGGCCGGGCTGGTCGAAGGCGTCCGGAACCGGCCCCAGCAGGAGGCCGCAGCCCTCGTCGGGATACGCGCTCTCGCACGCTCCCGTCACGGCCCGCTCCAGCGCCCGCGCGGCCCTCAGCGTCACGGCGTCCAGAACCTCTCGCCCAGGTAGCGCTCGCCCGCGTCGCAGAACACGGTGGCGACGACGGCCGGGCGTCCCTGCTCGGCCAGGTCGCGCCCCAGGCGCAGGGCCGCGGCCAGGTTCGCGCCGCCGGACGGTCCCAGCATGATGCCGCCGCGTCGTGCCAGCGCGCGGGCGGCGTCCTGGGCTTCCTCGGTGGAGACGGAGATGCGCGCGTCGGCGACGGTCTCGTCGTAGATCGCGGGGACGATCGACGTCTCCATGTGCTTGAGGCCTTCCAGGCCGTGCAGGGGACCGTCGGGCTCCAGGGAGATCAGGCGCACGTCGGCCTTCAGCTCCCTCAGGCGCCGGCCGGCGCCCACGAACGTGCCGCTGGTGCCCAGCCCCGCGACGAAATGCGTGACGCGGCCCTCGGTTTGCGCGAAGATCTCCGGGCCCGTCGTCTCATAGTGCGCGCGCCAGGTCATGGGATTGGAATACTGGTCGGCGTAGACGTAGCGCTCGGGCTCCGCCTTCATCATCAGCCGCACCTCGCGGATGGCCCCGTCGGAGCCTTCCAGAGGGTCGGTGAACAGGAGCTCCACGCCGTAGGCCTCCAAAATGGCGCGCCGATGCTTCGAGATCGAGCCCGGCACCGCCAGGCTCACCTTGTAGCCCAGCCGCGCGCCCAACCACGCGTAGGCGATGCCGGTGTTGCCCGACGAGGAATCAAGCAAAATCTTGTCCTTGGTCAGCCGGCCGCTCTCCACCGCGTCGCGAAAAATATAAAAACCGGCGCGGTCCTTGATGGAGCCGCCGGGGTTGTGCCACTCGGCCTTGCCCACGACGCGTACGCTGCGCCCCAATTCCGGAAAAGCGAAGGACACGTCGAGCAGAGGAGTATCGCCGACCTTCACGCCGGCAAAAGCGGGGTCCGCGAGGGCGGGCATGTCGAGAGTTTAGTATACCCGACTAATTTAATCAAGTATTGCGCCGCAACCCCGCAACCCAGCTACTTCCACCCCGAACAACGCGCCGTCACCTGCCGGTAGCTGTCCGGCGTGTCGATGGCGGCCTGCTCCAGCTCCAGTTCATTCTTGAATCCGTCGTAGACCGGATCGAGAATCCGGTCGAGCAGGGCCTCGAAGCGGCGGTCGGCCTCGGCGCGGTCGGACACGGGGATGGGCGCGCCGCGCGTGGGCAGGCGGTCAGCCTTGGCCAGCGCCGCGCGCTCTTCTTCGACGGCCTGCGCCAGCAGGCGACGATGAATCTCCTCGTGGCGGCGTTCGTGAAGCAGGATCTCGCGGGCCTCGCAACTGTCCGGCGCGTAATCGCGCGGCACGTAGATCGTGACCTGGCCCGGCGTCATGTCCACGGACAGCGACGCGATCCACGCGCAGGCCGGACCGCCGCGCGGCGGAGTCGTCACCGCGACCTCCGTGCGATAGTCGAGACGGTGCTCGACGACGGTCAGGCCCTGCGTGCGGCCCCCGTCGCGGCGTTCGCTGCCTCCCTGCACGCGCGCGATCTCGTCCAGGCTCAGGTCGCGGCGCACCGCCGTCGGCACGGAGGAGACGCTCACGGTGAAATTCAAAGGGCCGCGCGCTTCGCTCGCGGGGCAGGCGGGACGCGCCGCCCCTCGGCCGCGGCCGCAGGCCGCGACGCCCGCCGACAGAGCCAGCGCGAAAAAAATCCTGATCATTTTCGCCGTCAGTGTAGCCCTCGCCTTTCGCCGCGTCAACGACTTCGCTATAATCCGCGCATGACCACCGCCAACGCCTGCCCCTGCGGCTCCGGCCGCGACTTCACGACCTGCTGCGAACTCTATATCTCCGGCCGCGCCGCGGCACCCACGGCCGAGGCGCTGATGCGCGCGCGCTACGCCGCCTACGCCACCGGACGCGTGGATTTCATCGAGAAGACCCACGCGCCGGAAAGCCGCGCCGACTTCGACCGCGCGGCCTCGGAGAAATGGGCGCGCGAGTCCCAGTGGAAGGGCCTGTCCATCGTCGCCGTCAAGGACGGCGGCGAGGCCGACGACCAGGGCGTGGTGAATTTCTCCGCGCGCTTCTCGACCGGCGGCAAGGACTTCGAGCACCGCGAGATCGCCACCTTCCGCCGCGAGGCCGGCGCCTGGCGCTTCGTCGACGGCAAGCCGCCGAAGCCGGAGACCTACACGCGCGAGTCGCCCGCGATCGGCCGCAACGACCCCTGCTCCTGCGGCTCCGGCAAGAAATTCAAGAAGTGCCACGGGCGCTGACCCAGGCGCGGCTTTGCGCCGCCGCCGCGAAATGAACCGGCCCGCGCGGAGATTCCGCGCGGGCCGGTCTTTTTCGGAACTGAAGCCGACGGCTACGGTCCGGCCGGCGTGAACGGCGCGCCCGCGTCCTGCGCGGTCGCCACGCACAAGCCGCGAGCGTTGGACCACTCGCGCTGAACCGTGTAGGCGCCGACCTTGGCCTGAACGGCGTTGCAGATGTCGCCGATCTCGCCGTTGGTGGAGTCATACCAGCCCATCGGCGCGCCCGGCGTGTTGCTGGTCATCAGGCCGACGGCCGGGTCCGTGACGGACTCGATCATCTCATGCGAAGAGACCGAAGTCTCGTTGTTGAACTGGTCCGGGTCGCCGCCGCAGCCGCCCGTGCAATTGCCGCCCTGGTCGGGGATCACGCCGTATTGCACCTGCGTGCCGTTGTTCAGGAACGTGTTGTGGTAGGCGCAGAACACCTGGCAGGAACCCTGGCCGCCCTGGTCGATGTTGAGACCCGGCGGGAAGTAGACCATGTACAGCGTGTTCGCGCCGGGCTGAGGCACGGCCTTCTTGGCGATCAGGCTGGATAGCTCGGTCTGGATGTCCGCGTCCTCGATCTGCGCGGTCTTCGGGATCGCCACGCTGTCGGTGTAGGAGCCGGCGTAGGAGCCGCGGCCGATCGTCGTCGTCGGCGAGTTGTACTCCGTGAGCCAGTCGAAGTACGCGCTCTGCGTGATCGCCGAGTAGAAGCCCGGCAGCTTGTCCTGGAACATCACGTCCTTGTTCCAGTAGACCAGCTGGATCTGCACGTTGCCCAGCAGCGGCCCGCCGAAGTACTGCAGCTGCGGCGCGGCCTGCACGCCGAAGGGCGCCTTGCTCTTGCCGTGCATCAACTGGATGCCCTTCATCAGCAGAAGACGCGGGCCGCCCTGCGGCGCCGCCATCGGCGCCGCCGTCACGGCCTGAGGCTTCAGCGCCCCGGCCGCCTGCGCCTGCGCCACCGGTGCGTACCAATTCGAGTCCGCCGCGCGGACCGACGACACGGCGCATCCCAGGACCAGCGCCGCTCCCATCATCGCGACGAACGCACGAGACGTTCTTATTTTCATCAGGACCTCACCCTACGGCTTGAACGGCTGACGGCTTGTGGGTCCATCCTAAGAACTTGCCCCGCGCGAGTCAACAGCAAATAGGTCCTAGGACCCGGTATATTTTTGGGCCCCCTGGTCCACGCCCTCGGCCCCCGCATTGACAGGGAACGGCCGCCCGTCCATAATTGCGAAGCATGGTCACGGCGCGTCTTGCGGTTCAAGCCCTCGCGGAGGCGGCGCTTAATCCCGCCGTCTTCCTGGCCTACCTGCTCCTCGCCGCGAAACATCGCTTGCGGGGCATCGAGCCGACCGGCCAGACCAACGTCTACCGGATGATTCCGGGCTATTACCTGGCCTTCGCGGCCGCGGTTTTCGCGGGCCGGGCCTGCTGCGTCGTTTTGCTGAGCCTGCTGGAATACCGGGTTCAACGCCTGGCGGCGCCCGATTTGGGCGTGTTGTTATTTTCTTCCCTGTCCGCCCCCGCGCCGTCCGCCCTGAGCGGTCTGCGCTGGCTTGCCTACGCGGGCACGGCGCTGGTCGCTTGGGTTTGGGTGACCGGAATGGAAGGCAATATCATGGGCTTTATCGGCTTTCCGATCCTGCTGCTCGGCATTTTGTTTTATGTCGTCGCGACCGCACGCTCCTGGCCGCTGTGGCATTTCGCGGCGCTTTTTTCACCCACGCGGTTGGTCTGCGCCCAAAGGCTCTGGATCCAGTTCATCTACTTCGCGCTCGCGGCCAATCCATTCTTTTGGTATCTCGTCAAAGACGCCGGCGCGAAAGCGCCCGCCGCCGCTTCCGCCCGCCGCGCCGCCCTGGTTCCCGCGATGTCGATACTTTACGCGGCCTGGCTGGCCGCGAACTGGGGCCTGCTCAAGCTCTCCGGAGCCGGCGCTCCCTGGCAAAGCACGTTGACGGTCTATTTCGCCCAGACGCGGGCCGCATCGGGAGTGATCGCTCTGGGATTGATCTTGATCGCCGCGGCGGCGCAGATCAAGCGCCTTTCAACCTCCGGCGCGAACGCGCTCGGGCGCTGGCCGGGCGCGGCTTTGGCGGTCTTGATGGCACTCCAATCCTACGCGGCGCTGCGCGCGTTCCTGGGAACACGGCAGGCCTTGAGAACGGACTCCGCCGCCGCGGCGCCCTAGGCGGCGAGGGCGTCCAGGCTAACGCGCCGCCGGCCAAAGCCCCCGCGCGCGCAGCGCCGCCAGAACCCGCGCGACGAAGCCCGGCCGCGTCGCCGCGGCCGGCGCCGGCATCGGCGCCGAAGACGGCGCCACGGTCGAGGCCGGCGTGCCGGACACCTGCGGCACCACCGCGTCGGGGTAGATGTCGTCGTAGGTCGCGGCGGGCTTGAGGATGATGCCGTCGCGGACTTCCTTGGGGATGTCCTCGATGTCCTTGAGGTTGGCGGCGGGGAAGATGACTTCCTTGTAGCCCATGCGGTGGGCGGCCATCACCTTCTGCTTGAGGCCGCCGATGGGCAGGATGTCGCCGCGCATCGTGATCTCGCCGGTCATCGCCAGGCCCGGCGTCACCGCGCGCCCGGTCAGCGCGCTGATGATCGCCGTGACCATCAGGCCGCCCGCCGAGGGGCCGTCGACCTTGCCCGCCGGGGTGATGTCGATGTCCAGGTCGATCTTCGTGAAGTCGAGCTTTTCCAGGCCATACTTGGCGGCGTGCGTCTTCACGTATTTGTAGGCGTTGCGCGCGGAGTCCTCGATGTCGTCGCCGAACTGCTTGCGCAGCTTGAGCTGGCCGGAGCCGGGCTCGTAGGAGACCTCGACGTTCAGCGTGCTGCCGCCGTAGGAGTTGACGGCCAGGCCCGTGGCCACGCCCACGCCGTTTTGCGCCGTCTGCCGCGCGCTGAACGGCGGCACGCCCAGGTATTTGGCGATGTCGCCCTCGTCGATGACGCCCGGGGCTTTCTCGCCACGCGTCTCCGTCCACGCGGAGACCTTGCGCAGGACCGCCTCGATCTTTTCGCGCAGGCTGCGCACGCCCGCCTCCATCGTGTAGCCTTCGATGATGCGGCGGATGGCGGCCGGCGTCAGCGCGGCTTCCGCGGCCGTCAGACCGGTCGCGGCGAGCTTCTGCGGGATCACGTGGCGCTCGGCGATGTCCATCTTTTCAAGCGTGGTGTAGCCGCTGAACTCGATGATCTCCATGCGGTCGCGCAGGGGCTCGGGGATGTTGGAGAGCTCGTTGGAGGTGACCACGAACAAGACCTCGGACAGGTCGTAGGGCACGTCCAGGTAGCGGTCGCGGTAGGTGTTGTTCTGCGCCGGATCGAGGACTTCCAGCAACGCCGCGGTCGGGTCGCCGGCGTTGCCGTTGCGGCCGATCTTGTCGGCCTCGTCCATCAGCATGACCGGGTTGATCGTGCCGGCGTTCTTCATCTGGCGCATGATCTCGCCGGGCATGGAGCCCAGATAAGTGCGGCCGTGGCCGCGCAGGACGGTCTCGTCGTGCACGCCGCCAAGCGACAGGCGCACGAACTTTCGGCCCAACGCCTGGGCGATGGCCGCGGCGATGGAAGTCTTGCCCACTCCGGGAGGCCCCGTGAAGGCCAGGATCGCGCCTTTTTTGGAGCCGGTCTTCTTGCGCAGGGCCAGGAACTCAAGCACGCGCTCCTTGACCTTCTCCAGGCCGGCGTGGTCGTGGTCCAAGATGGCGCGCGCCTGGGTGATGTCGAGGTTGTCGGTCGTGCGCTGCCCCCACGGCACGTCGGTCAGCCACTCCACGTAGGTGCGCAGCTTCTGCGCCTCGGAGTCCTTGGGGTTCATCTGCGCCAGCTTCTCGAACTCCTTAAGCGTGATCGCCTGGATGTCGGCGGGCATGCCGATGGCCTCCATCTTGGCCTTGAGGCCCTCGACGGTGTCGATCTTCATGGCCGAGGCGTCGCCGCCCGCGACGGCCTTCGCCTTCACGGTCTTTGCCTTAAAATAGGCGTTCATCTCCAGGATCACGCTCTGCAGGCGCTTCTCCATGGAGTTCTCGGCGAGCAGCTGCACCTTGACTTCCGGGGAGAACGGAAAATCCTGGGCCAAGAGGTTGGTCAGGCGGTCGACGCTGGTCTCGGCCAGCGCGTGCTCCACCATGTCGCTGTCGATTTCGGGATCCAGGCCCGAAAACTCGTCGAGCGTGTGCTGCGCCAAAGAACCCAAAGCGCTCATGCGCTGCGGATCGCTGGGCTCAGGCTTTGCGTAGGAGACTTTCGCCACGACCACGCCCTCGGACTGGGCGTAGCCGTCGATGGTCACGGAGCGCAGCGCGGTCATCAGCGCGGTCGGCTTGCCGCCGACCACCTCGAAATTGCTCAGCCGCACCAACGTGGCCGTCGCGTTGTGGCCCTGGGCCGTGCCGGCGCCCTGCGTCGCGGCGATCATGTAGCCGCCGTCGCGCATGGCCTTGGAGATCGCCGTCGCGTAATCCGCGCTCAGGCCCAGGCGCACGGTGTTGACGCCCGGAAAAAACACCCGCGTCAGCGCCACGACCGGCGCCTGCGCCGGCAGCGCCGCCGGCACGGACAGCGCGCGGCTCTTCGAGCCGCGGCCGTCGTCGTCCGGGGACCCGCGCCGGGCCGCGCCGTCGAAGCGCGTGGAACCGATGCGGTCGGAGCCGCCTTCGGGTGTTTCGCCGGAGAGACGAAGATTGTCCAGCGCCGCCGCCCGTCCGGCCGGAGCCGCGGCTTCAACGCCCGCGGACGCGGCTTCGGCGGCGACGGCCTGAGCGGGCGCCGGCTCCGCGGCCTGGGCGGACGCGGCAGCCGGAGCCGCGGCGGCGGAGAGCGGCGCGGCCGATAACGCCGGCGCCGACAGCGCCGAGGCGCCCAGGGCCTTCAGTCCGACGGGGGATGCGGCCGCACCCAGCGACGGCGCCGAGAGCGGAGCTCCCAGCGCGCCGGCAAAAGCCGCGGGCGCCGAAACGGGCGCGATCCGGTCGACCACCTGAGCCCAGGCCGAAGAGCCGGGCAGCGCGGTCGCGAAAGCCGCGAGCGTCAAGCGCGAGCACAGCGTGATCCAGGAAAGGCGCCGTCCGGTTTTTTTCATGATGTTCTCCACGCTTCGAGTATAGCCGTGCGCCGTAACGCGCGGAGGGGTCCTTCAGGACCTGCGAAACCGGGAAAGGACCTACGCGTGCATGCACCAGTGGACCTAAGATTTGGGAAAAACCGCTCGGCCACGCCGAATCCGAGCCCGAGTGCTCCGAGACGTCTTCTTAAGCACATAAACTCCGACGACTGTACAAATGTTTTTTGTTTTCATCCCCACGGATTCACAGGCGACGGATCATGGCTTAATAGGCCGTGAACTGGGAGCAGCCTCGCCTTGCGGCCGCTCCCCGTACGGTCTATACTGAACCGATGAAGAAGAGCCGCCGAACGGCGGTGCGCGTGGGCGCGCGCCCGCCAGGCTCCGAGGCCTGGGGCCTTGTCGTCGTGGGGGGCGGTCCGGCCGGCAGGACCCTTGCGGGCACCGTGCGTCGGCACGATCCGTCGGCGAATCACTTCTTGCCTGGGCGATCCCCGTGCTGAAGGAACTCGGCGTCCACGAAAAGATCGATGCGGGCGGATTTCCGCGCAAGATGGGCGCCGTCTTCGTCTGGGGCGACGGCCGCTCCCCTTGGGATGCCGATTTCAACAAGAAGAATTGGACGCGCCAGATCCTCGCCATCGTCGAGACCGGGTTTCTGAAGGCGAACCCGTCTCGGGACAAGAATATCCGGCGCGCCGAGGCCGAAATCGCGCGCGAGGATATTCCGGACGATTGGATTCCCAGGCTGGTCCTGCGCATCGAGAAGCAGACGACGTTTCTGCCGGTCTCGGCGGACGGACGTCTGCACCCGGCGTGCCGCTATCGGGTGGTCAAGTCCGAGGGCCTGGACGCGGGCGACGACGCCGCCAATCCGCGGCGAGGGCTGAGGCAAGGACTTCCGGGGGGCTTTCGATGAAGGATGGTGATTCGATCTCGCAGGCCGCGCCGCGGGCGCGAGAGGGTCCATTTTTTCTGTCGTTCGTTCAGCCGGCGATCGATCGAGCCTTCCCCGGAGTTCCGACGGTCCGCGCGCCTGCCCAGGAGCAGATTTTTCGCGGCGCGCTACGCAAGGCGGCGGAGGCCGGAGACGCGGCGGCTCAACTGCGGCTGGGCTTTATCCATGACGAGGGATTGGGGGTGCCGTTGGATCGCCGGGAAGCCCGGGCGTGGTACCGGAAAGCCGCCGAGCAAGGCGATGCGCGCGCCGCGCTGTGCCTTGGACGTATTTATTATTTTGGACAAGACGTCGAGCCCGACTACAGGGAGGCGGCGCGCTGGTACCGCCTTGCCGCCGATCGGGGTGAAGCCGCGGCGCTGGCGAACCTGGGCTACATGCACGCGCACGGTCTCGGCGTCTCCTGCGACTACGGCCTCGCTTTCCGCCTTCTGCTTCGAGGAGCCGAACGCGGAGATTCGAAAGCTCAAAGCAACCTGGGACTAATCTACTTCCATCGCCATGATTCCGCCGAATCCATACGCTGGCACCGCGCCGCGGCCGACCAGGGAAACGGCCCGTCCATGTGCAATTTGGGGCATATCTACTCCATCGGTGCCGGCGTCGGCCGGGATATGGCCGAGGCCGCCAAGTGGTACGCGCTTGGCGCGCTCTACCGAAAGGAGCAATCCAACGATCGATTGGAGGCGCTCATTCCGCGCGTCTCCGCTTCCGAATGGGAGAAGGTGGTCCGAGAATGTCGGCGTTCCGCTGCCGCGGGCGTACCGCGGATGCAACTCCTCCTGGGCGCGCTGTATTATGAGGGACTCGGGGTGTCGCATGACGTCGATGCCGCGTTCAAATGGCTGAAATTGTCCGCCAAGCAAGGCAATACGAAGGGCCAATGGCGGCTCGGCTATATGTATTACACCGGAACCGGCATCTCCCGGGACTATTCGAAAGCCTTCCCTCTGTTCTGGCAGGCCGCTTGGAAGAACGACACGCATTCACAAATTATGGTCGGCGAGAGCTATCGGTACGGGCGCGGTGTCCGGCAAGACATCAAGGAAGCCGCCAAGTGGTACCGCCGCGTCGCCGAGCGCGGCTCGCCTCCGGCGCAAATGAAGCTGGCCAAGCTGCTCGAGACCGGACGGGGCGTGCGCCGCGACCTGCGGCAGGCGGCTCTGTGGTCTCTTTTGGCCAGCGCCCAGGGAGCAGGGGGCGCCGTGGCGCGGTGGGAGGATTTGAGCCGCGGCTTGACGTCGGCCGAGACCTTGGCGGTTCGCGGGGAGGCGGTGATGCGCTGGCCCGCCCTCTCCTGGAAGACACCAATTCCAGCGTTGCGGCTTCTGCTGCGGACGGTCAACGCGGCGCTCCCCATCGGCCAACCGACGCTGACCGAAAATGCGCTGGAGCTTTTTTGGACCCCATCGGCTTGGGCCGACCCGGATGCCGCGAAACCGCGCCAGCTTCGTTGAGCGCGCCAAAGACACTGTCGCGCGAACTATTGACTCCCTCACTTACCGGGAACTACACTGAATGAGTGAGAAGGAAGCCGACGCGGGACAGCGTCGTTGAACGTCTAGAGGAAAAGTCAGCGCTCGGCGGTTTGATTCTCGAGGCGGCTCGGCTCGGGGACTTCGAGAGCGGCCTGGCAGCCCTTTTCCGAGAGGCGGGGCTGGACGTCCCTCCCGCGCCTCGCCTGGGAATCCGCTTCGATCCGTTGCGTCATTTCCAAAGTCATTCAGCTCTGGACGTCGTGCACGAAGAGGCGACGCACGGCCGACTGAGACGCGTTCTCGATTCATTCAGCGAGGAGGGAAGGCGGCGGGCGGAATATTGGGCGGTCGTGGCCGCCGTCGAGTTCCTGTTCTCCCGCCTGCCGCAGGCGCGAGAGGCGGGCGAGCGGGCAGTGCTTCTCGATCCGCGGTGGGCTTGGGGCTATCTGTGGAGAGCCCGCGCGAGAGGCGTCGAGCTTGTCGCTTTGAGGCAATCGCGGCTGCGGCAGCTGATTCCGCTCTTGTCGCCCGAGCTGCGCCGCGTTCTTTCCGATTACGAGACAGCCGAGAAGTTGGCCCGCGACGACCGAGACGTGTATGCCTGGCGCGCCCAATTCCTGAACAGCCTCGATCAAGAAGAGGCGTCGATCCCCGACCTTCAGAAAACGATCCAGTTGGACCCGGGTTACGATTGGGCGTACTCGCTACTCGCCGACGCGTACACGGAACACGGGCGGGTCAAGGAAGCGCTCGGAGTCTGCCGCGAGATGTTCAAGAGGTTCCCGCGATGCGCGTGGGCCTACGCCTATCGCGGACGGGAACGCGGCAAGGCCGGTCTGTTCCGGCCCGCCTACGCGGACTTGGAGCACGCGATGCGTTCGGACCCAAGATTGTCCGGGCTCGACGCATGGATCGGAGAGATGCTCCGCAAGCGGGGCGACTACGCCGGCGCGCTGAAGCGGATGGACCGCACCCTGAAAATTCTGCCAAACAGCTACAACGCCCTGGTGTGGAAGGCTCGTCTGCTGAACGCGTATTGGCGGGTCGACGAGGCCCTGGAGTGCCTGCGGCGGGCGGAGTGCAGCCGCAAGTATCCTGACGAGCATTTTTATCTCATTCGGGGAGAAGCGCTGCTGAAGGCCGGCCGCGGCGAGGACGCGGCCGCGGATTTCGATCGGGCCTTCCCCTCCTCGCCGGAAACGATATGGAGTTCGGCTCTGGCGCGCGGCCGGGAAGTTCCCGTTGCCGATTCGAAAGCGACGTTCGGCGCAGATCTCGATCGCCTGAAGGCGCACGATCCGGCGAACGCTTGGGTGCTCGCTTTTCGCGGCCGATTCTTGGCGCAGCGAAACCACGGTACCCTGGCGGCGGGGCTGAGCGATCTCGATGCCTCGCTAGGCCTCCTTCCTGAGAATGCGTGGGCCCTTCGCTGGAGAGCCTTCGCCCGCTGGAAAATGGGTTGGGCGAAGTTGGCTTTCCAGGATATGGACCTGAGCCTGACTTTGAAGAGGGACGACGGAGTGTTTTGGGCTTGGAGCGGCGTTCTGCGCTTCGAAGCCGGCGATTTTCGCCGAGCCGAACACGATCTGACCCGCGCGGTGCGACTGGGACCGGGGTTGGGAGGGTTTTATTCCTACCGGGGGCGCGTTCGGTGTTTGACGGGCGATCGAGTGAATGGAGCGGCCGATTTGGAGGAAGGTTTCCTTCGCGGGCCGCGCACGGAGGAGTGGCTGTCTTGGCGGCGGTGCGCGCTGGCCGAACTGAACGCGGCGGCCCCGACCCTCGCAGGCGCGTCATGACGCGGGGGTGGGCCCCCCTTGATCCTCGCAGACGTGCGGTTCGATCCCCTTGGAAATCCCCCCCTTGCGGACGGACGGTTGGCCCTATATACTTTTTGCAAATCGCCGCGGCGTAAGAGTTTCGTCGATGGGGGGTGGTGGGGGCCATGTTTATCAAGTTTTCGCGTGCGGTGGTCGCGTTCTCTTGCGTTTTAATAGCCGCCGGAGCCTCGGTGTCGTCAGCCCAGCAAAGCGCCAATGACCAGCTCAAGAGCACGTCCCAAAGCAGCCGCGCCGCTTCGCGCGCGGGCACCGCTGGCGCCGCCGCACAGACCGCTTCCCAAAATTTTGACGGAAGCGCCGCTTCCAACCCCGCATCCGCCGCGAACTCCGGAGCCGGCGCCTACAGCGGTCAAGCCAATTCCACACAGTGGCAGACCGACCCAAGTCAAAACGGCTCGCAGAGCGCTTCCCAATCCGGGGGCTGCACATCGGGTCAAGGGATGGACGCCAACGGCGACTGCCAGTCTTTGAGCACTCCGCCGTCTAAAAATGCCGCCCCATGGCAGAAACTCATAGACATAGCGACGTTGGTTCTTCTGGCCATTTCCGCGCTTTCCCTGATGCGTATGCTCTTCACTGATCCCACGTCCAAGCTTTGGATCAGCCGCGTGATCATGGCGTTGGGAGCCATGGTCACCCTGCTGGGGATCGCGATCATGGCGGCCGGACAAACGCTGCAGGGCGGCATTCTCACGGCCATCGGCGCTTTTACCGCCGTGCTGGCTTACAAGCAAACCGCGACGAGCGAAGCCGAGATCGCCAAGGAGGCGGCGGCGCCGCAAATCGGACTGGCCGCATCTCAGCTCGCCAAGCAGGCGACGGCGGCTCCAAAACCGTGAGCAGAGGCCTGGCGGACAGGCGACTCTGACATCGTACGCGCCGTGCAGGAGAGGCTCCCAATGGATGAAGCGACCGCGCCGCAGTCCGCCCCGGAACCCCAGTCCGTCGCGCAAGAGCCCTCCTGGGCGCCCGTGCCCGGCGGATTCTGGCTGCGCGGCGGCGCGTACATGATCGACAGCCTGGTCGTCAGCGTGGCGGGAACGCTCGCGTTCTTCGTGGCACCCGCGCCCGTTCAAACGGCGGGACGCATCCTGACGGCGGTCCTCTATTTCACCGTCGTGCCGGTGCTCTGGAACGGCCAGACCTTGGGCAAGTCCGCGGCCGGGCTGGCGATCCTGCGCGAGGACGGCCAACCGCTGAACCACCTGACGTCCTTCCTGCGCTACATCGGCTACCTGCTGTCCTTGCTTCCGCTCGGCCTGGGCTTCCTGGCCGCCGCGTTCACCCCGAACAAGCGCGCCCTGCACGACTACGTCGCCGGCACCCGCGTGCTCCAGATCGAGGAGATCGGCCTGGCGCGCCGCGTCTGCGTGATCGGCTTCGCCGTACTCCTGCCGTTCGTCGCGGTCCTGGGGATCGCCGCCGCGATCGCGATCCCTCAATTCTCCCGCCTGCAGGCGCGCGCCAAGGAGGGCGAGGTGAAGGCCCGCCTCGTCTCCCTGCGCTCCGCCGCGATGATCTACGAAGGCGATCACAACGGCGCCTACCCGCCGGATCTGTCGCAGTTGCCGCAAGCCCGCCCGTCACCGGGGCTGAGCCAGCACCCCGCCGCGTCCGGAGTGGAAGTCTACGGCGCGGAGGTCTGCGCCGACGTCAAGGATTCCGCGGCGCTGAACCCCGCCAAGCTGCGCGACACCGGCAAATGGGGCTACGTCGCCGATCCCAAGGCGCCGTGCTACGGCCGCGTCTTCCTCGACTGCACGCACGCCGACGCGCAAGGCAAACCCTGGTCTTCCTTCTAAGACGCGCGCCGCGCGGGCGCTGACCGCAAGCCGGGTGAAAAGCTATAATGGCCGCCCACCATGAAGACCAGCTCCGAACTGCGCGCGTCGTACCTTGATTTTTTCGTCGGCCGCGGCCACACGCTGAAGGCCTCCTCGCCCATCGTGCCGGTGGGCGACGCCACGCTGATGTTCAACTCGGCGGGCATGGTGCCCTTCAAGCCTTACTACCTGGGCCTCAAGACCGACCTGTCGCGCGCCACGTCGGCGCAGAAGTGCTTTCGCACCACCGACATCGAGCGCGTGGGCACGACCCTGCGCCACCTGACCTTCTTCGAGATGCTGGGCAATTTCTCGTTCGGCGACTACTTTAAGAAGGAAGCGGTGGCCTGGGCGTGGGAGTACCTGACGAAGGAAGCGGGGCTGGACCCCCAGCGTCTCTACCCGACCGTCTACGAGGCCGACGACGAGGCCGTCGAGCTGTGGAAGAAGGTCGGCGCGCCGAACCCGGCGAAAAAACTGGGCGAGGACACCAACTTCTGGAACATGGGCCCGACGGGGCCGTGCGGACCCTGCTCGGAAATCTACTACGACCTGGGTCCCGAGTTCGCCTCGGGCCAGGACGACGTGGTCGGCGGCGACGGCGACCGCTACATCGAGATATGGAACCTGGTCTTCACCGGCTTCGACCGCCAGCCCGACGGCTCGCTCAAGCCCTTAGCGAGGCCGTGTATTGACACCGGCATGGGCCTGGAGCGCCTGGCCTTTTGCGTCCAGGGCAAGCCCTCGCCGTTCCAGACGGACCTGTTCTGGCCCATCGTGGAGAAAGCCGCGCGCATCCTGGGCGCGGACCCGCTGGCGCCGAAAAATCAATTGGCCTACCGCGTGATCGCCGACCACGCGCGCGCGGCGACCATGCTCCTGGCCGAGGGGCTTCTCCCCTCCAACGTGGAGCGCGGCTACGTCCTGCGCCGCCTGATCCGCCGCGCCGCGCGCTACGGCCAGCTTCTGGGCCGCGACCAGGCCTTCCTGCACGAGCTGGTGCCCGCCGCCGTGGAGATCTTCGCGCCCGGCTATCCCGAGCTGCGCGCGGCGGCCGTACACGTGGCCGGCGCCATGCGCACGGAGGAATCCAAGTTCCTGGAAACCTTGCGCGCCGGCGAAGGCGAACTGGCCAAGCTCCTGGAAAAGGGCGGCCGCGCCCTCTCCGGCGACGCGGCGTTCCGGCTGTACGAGACCTTCGGCTTCCCTCTGGAACTCACGCAGGAAATCTGCGCCGCGCGCGGCGTGTCCGTGGACGCCGCCGGCTTCAAGACCGCGCAGGACAAGGCCGTGGAGACCGCGCGCGCGTCCTGGAAAGGCTCCGGCGAGCAGAACCTGACCACGCTGGTGGCGAAAGCCGCGAAGACCGTCTTCCTGGGCTACGACGTGCTGGAGTCCGGCGCGAAGGTTCTGGCGGCGGCCCCCGGCCTGGTCGCGCTCGACAAGACGCCGTTCTACGCCGAAGGCGGCGGCCAGGTGGGCGACACCGGGGAACTGGTCTCCAAGGACGGGCGCAGCGCGCTGGCGCGCGTCGTCGACGTGCTCAAGCAGGACGGCGTGTTCGTGCACGTGCTGGAAGGCGGCGCGACCCTGCCCGTCGGCACCGAGGTGCTGGCGCGCGTGGACGCCCAGCGCCGCGCGCGCGTGGTCCCGCACCACACCGCCACGCACCTGATGAACGAGGCCTTGAAGCGCGTGCTGGGACCGCACATCCGCCAGGCCGGCTCCTACGTGGGTCCCGACAAGCTGCGCTTCGACTTCACGCACCCCGGCGCGCTCACGCCCGACGAGATCGCCCGCGTGGAGGCGATCGTCAACGAGGAGATCCGCGCGGCGCACCCGGTGCGGCCGCAATGCTTTCCCGTGTCCCGGGTCGCGGAGCTGGGCGCCACGACCTTGCTCGGCGAGGACTACGGCGACAATCCCCGCTTCCTGCTCATCGGCGCGAAAGGCTGGGACGACCCGAAGGACCGCTTCAGCCTGGAGCTGTGCGGCGGCACGCACGTGACCAACACCGCCGAGATCGTCGCCTTCAAGATCGTGCGCGAGGCCTCCGCGTCGGCCGGCGTGCGCCGCATCGAGGCGCTGGCCGGGCGCGCCGTGCCGGAGCACGCCGCCGCGCTCAAGGACGCCGAGCGCCGCGCGCGCGCCGACGCCGACGCCCGCCGCCGCGAGCTGAGCGCGGAGATCGAGGCATTGGGCGGCAAGCCCGGCAGTCCCGACAACGTCAAACAGCTGGAGGGCCAACTCTCCGCGCTGAAGGCCGGCCGCCTGGCGGCCCAGGCCCAGACCGGCCGCAAGATTCTGGAGGTCAAGGGCGTGAAGTTCTGCGCCCAGCGCCTGGACGGCGCGGACCCCAAGTCCCTGCGCGGCCTGTCCGACAAGATCAAGACCGAGGTGGGTTCCGGCTTGATCTTCCTCGCCGCGCCCGGCGCGGGCAAGCTGA
>JAJXVH010000005.1 GCA_021782205.1 bacterium
GAGGCGGGCAGCGCGGCCGCGCCCAGCAGGAAGCGCGCCGCGCGCCGCGGCGCCAACCCGCGCGGCGTCCAGGCCGACAGCGCGCCGAAGCCCAGCACGGTCCACAGCGCCGTCTGCTTGGCCGACAGCGCCGCTCCGGCGGCCAGTCCCGCCGCCAGCGGCGCCCCGCGCAGGACCGCCGCGGCCGACAGCGCGGCGAAAAGATTGACGAAGACTTCGGTGTTGGCGGTGAAGCCGTAGTCGCCGATGGGCAGGGCGGACAGCGCGGCAAACGCCGCGGGTCCGGCCAGCCGTCCGGCCGCGCTCCAGGACGCGGGCGCGCAGAAGAATAGAACGATCAGCGTCGCCAACGCCGCCAGCGCACCCAGCGTTCGGGGCGCTTCCGGATTATCGGTGGCCGCGCGCGCGGCGCGGTAGGCAAGCAGGCCCAACGGCGGCTTCTGGCTGAACGCGTCACGGTAGGGCAGCCCCCCCTCGGCCCAGACGCGCGCGGCCACGGCGTACTCCCCCTCGTCGGTGATCAGCGGCACGCCGCGGCCCTGGGCCCGCAGGGCCCACTGCCAGGCACCCGCCCCTGCCAGGCCCAGAACGAGCAACCCCGCTGCCGCGCGTCGACTCACTTGGCTCTCCGAGATTCGGCGTCGGCCAAAAACACGCGCGCGTCCTCGCCTCCGCGCGCGACCAGCGGCCGGGCCGCGCCCGCGCGGAAGTCCAACACCAGCGGCTCCAGGCGGCGCGAAGGCTCTAATCGATAGACTCGCGCAGACGGCGAAGCCTTGAGAAGCGAGGCCACTCCGTCGTCGACGAGCTTGCGCCCCGTGGCGCGGCCGTAATGATCAAGGCGTCCCCACGGCGTCCACGGCCGGCGCGACAGCTCATCGGCACGCACCATTTCCAGGATCAGCACATCCGCGCAGTTCATCAGCGGCGTCATGTCGAGAGGCGCGGCCATCGGTATGCCGCCGTCGATAAGGCGCAATCGATGGCCGCGGTAGTCGATGTCGACGGGAGGAAAAACCAGGGGAATAGAGCAACTTGCCACGGCGTGCGCGATGAACGGACCATCCCAGCCGCCGCGCCCTCCGGGGGTGAAGCGCGCGTTGACGGGTGCGCCCGCGGCGGGACAGGCGCTGATGACGGTAAAATCCGTTTTCAACTCCGCGCGGGCGGCGGCATCATCGCGCGCCGGTTCAAATAGAGCGTATAGAGGATCGTCGGAAAACAGCGTGGGTGGATCAAACCTTGGCCGGAGCCTTAGGACCCCGCCGTCGAGCGCTTGCCAGCGCGACAAGGACTCCTCGAAGCGGCCGAAGGCCAGCGCATAGCCGTTGACCGCACCGATGCTGTAGCCCATCACCGCGTCGAACGTCACTCCCGCGCCCATCAAAACTTCCAGTGCCCCAGCCTGCCAGGCGCCCAGCACGCCGCCGCCCTGAAGGAAAAGACCCAGCGGCCGGCGAAAACTAATCACGACGCCCTTCCAGAAGTTCAAGATAGAGGCGTTCCTGCGCGCGAACCATCTCGTCGCTGTCGAACTCGGGACCGATCGCGGCGCGTGCGGCCGCGCCCAGGCGCGCGCGCAGTTGCGCGTCCAAAAGGAGGTCCGTCATCTTCTTGGAGAAGGCGTCGACGTCGCCGGGCGCGGCGAGCAGGCCGTTGACGCCATCGGCAAGCAGGTCAACGACGCCGTCGGTCGCATAGCAGACCGACGGCAGGCCTGAGCGCATGGCCTCGACAAGCGCGCGCGGCAGGCCCTCCCACAACGACGTCAGCGCGAAGACGTCCGCAGCGGCCAGCCAGCGCGCGGCGTCGTGACGCCAGCCCATGAAGAAGAGACGGTCGTTGAGTCCCAGCGCGAAGGCTTTAGCTTCGAGCCTTCGTCGTTGGGGGCCGTCGCCGATGAAAACGAAGCGCGCCTCCGGCGTGACTTTCGAGGTGCGCGCCGCCGCCTCGACGAAGTCCGCCGCGTTCTTTTGCGGCTTCAAGTTGCCGATCGAGACGACGAGCATCTTGTGGCGGCCGATGCCCATCGACATCTTAAAGGCGTCCTTGTCGACCGTCGCCGGAAAATCGGCCAAGCGCACGCCGGAACGGATGAGCGCCGCGTCGGCGACGCGGCCCAGGCCATGTCTTTCAGCATAGTTCGCGTTCGCGCGGGAAACGAAGATGAGCTTCGTCGTCAGCGGCGCGCAGAGGCGTTCCAGCGCGACGTAGACGGACTTCACAAGAGCGTTCTGGTAATCATGAAAGCCGAAGCCGTGGTAGGTGTGCACAACAACGGGAACTCCCGCCAGCGCGGCCGCCAGACGGCCCAGGATGCCGGCCTTCGAGCTATGCGTGTGCACGATGTCCGGCTTTTCGGCGAGAAAGAGGTTGGCGAGCTGGAACAAGGCCAGCAGGTCGCGGCCGGGAGAGACCTCGCGCGCCAGCGCGGGAAGGAAGACCGTGCGCAACGACGAATCGCGCCGCACCTCCTCATCGAAATATCCCCCCTCGCCGCAGACGAGCAGAGGGGAAAAGCGTGCTCGGTCGAGCGTGCGCACGGTGTGTAGCGTGTTCTGCTGGGCGCCGCCGAGGTCCAGGCGCGTGATGACATGGGCGACCTTGATCGTCACCCGATGATTCTACTTCTTCGCGGGCGTCGCGTCCGGGAAGTAGCGGCGAAGGATGCCGTCGCGGCTGATGCCGAGCGCCGCTTGGCCCACGGTCCCCACGCGGGAAAACCCCCGGCCGTCGCCGGTGCCCGCGCCCCACACCAGCAGGCGTCTGAGCCGCGACGGGCCGCCGAGCGGCTGGAGGTCGAACAAGGTCGAGCGCAGGCTTCCAGGAGACAAGAACGCCTCGATGTCCGCGGCGCCGCGCACGACCAGCGCGCCGCGCGCGCCGACGACGGTCAGCTCAACGACCCGGCCCGTCGGCGTGCGCGAGGAGACGGCCACGGAGATCAAGCGGCCGACGTCCTGAATGCGCGCGGCACGCTGGCGCAGGCCGCGCTCATCAAGCGTTAAAATCCAGCGCGAAGAGGCGGGCGTTCCCGATGCGTCCGCCGCGCTGAAGAGCCCGGAGGGCGGATCGTGGAGGAAGCGTGCCAGCGCAGCGCCGGAGCTCGGGCGCGGGCCGGAGAAATTCCCATCGGCCGCGCCTTCCTCGGTCCAGCCGCCACTGTCCTCGTGCTGGGGTGCTTCGCTCAGCACGCCGTTGCGGTAAAGCGCGAGGCCTGAGGTGGCGTCGACCGCGTCCGCAGCGGCGCGCAGTTCACCGCTGACGCCGATTGTGCGCAGGACGCCGGCGTCGGTCACGTCCCAGGCCGCGCCGATGGGCGCATCGGCGACGGCGCGAAGGGCTTCGGTACGTGCGACCACGGCTTCGGCCTCCAGCGCGGCGGACGGGGCGCCGTCCGGCAGGGCCACGGAGACCACTCCATAGAGGTAAGGCTCCAGCTCCGATTCCTCGATCAAGATGAAGCCGCGCTCTCCGGGGATCGCGATGACGGCGCCGCGTACCTCACGGTCGCCCCGGTCGACGTCGGCGTTCGTGTCGACAGTTTGGGCCGAAGAGACCAGAACCGATGGCGCGTCCGCGCGCGGGGACAGACGCACGGGAGCGGTCGTCGACAGCAGAAGGTCACGCGTCAGGTCGCGAATCTCCAGCCGTCGCGTCGCGGCATCAAAAATCAGCAGACGCGGTTCGCCGACGGCACCCGCGGCGCGCGGCACGGGGCTTAGGGCATCGGCGCGATAGTCCGCGTTGGGCACGAGCACGCAAGAAAAGAGCTCCGAGGGTCGTCCGGCGGGCGTCGCGTAGAGCCCGACGCGTATCATTCGCGCGCCCTTGGCAGGCGAGCCCGCGTCGCCGGGCTTCAGCAGCGGCCGCGTCAGACGCCGCAGGCCCAGCACCGCGTCGCGGTCGCCTTTGACCCGAGGTGCGGTGCGGGCGACGATGCGCCGCGCCTCGGCATCGGCGGGGTCCAGGCGCAGCGCGCGCTGGGCCGCACGCCAGGCGTCGGCGTCGGCGCCATCGCGTGCGAGCAGGATCATCAAGCGGCGCAGCGATTGGCGGTCCTCGCCGTCAAGGCCGAGAGCTTGTCGCAGATAGGCGCGCGCGGAGACCGTGTCCCCGAGGTCGATCGTGGCCTCGGCGCGCAGGCGGGCCGAAACGGCGATCTCATAAGGCCCGGCGAGACCTGCCAGGCGCAACGGCTCCAACGCCTCGCGCGGGCGGCCATCCATTATGTAGGCCATCCCCGCGCCGAGGTGCGCCTCCCCTTGCTCGGCGGGGGTGGCCGCGCGGTCGACGGCTCGCGCGAAAAATGCGAGAGCCTCCTTCTTGTGGTCCATGGACAGCTGCGTCCAGCCTTGCTGAGCCAGAGCAAACCCGTCGCCTCCCCCGGCGTCGGCGCGGCCCTGGAGTGCGAACAGCGCAACGAACATGGCGGCAACGATGAGCGCTCTCATCGCCTGCGCACGGGTGCGGACGGCGGCACGGGAAGCTGGTCTTCGGACGCATCGTCCAGGACGGCGGGGTGCGTGCGCGAGGAGCGTTGCGGCACGGCCATGCTCAGGCGGTTCAGCCTTTCGAAAGCGGCGTCGCGATAGCGCGGCGTGTCCAGGCGCACGCACGCGTCGGCAGCCTCCTGAAGTCCGGTCACATCAAGTCCTTGCGCGCGCGCGGCGGAGATCTCCGCGCTGACGCGTGCATAGAGGCGGTGCAGGCGCCGCGACTGGTGGCCGTCGAGGGAGGCGGCGATGTCTTCGCCGCCGGCGGCTTGACCCACGGGAGGGTGGCGCCATTCGTCGATCCACTGCCTCGGGTAGCCGCCGAAACGATCTGCGGCGAGGATGAGCGCGATCAGCGCCGCCGCGGCAAGGAACGTGCGCGGCGTCACCCAGTCAAGCAAAGTCTCCATCAGGCCTGCGCGGGAGGCGTGCCGGCTCCGCGCGGGGGAGTGCTGGTCACGATCACGATCTTATTTGCAGACGTGGGCAGACCTTGTCCGCGCATGACCATCTCTTCGATGTCCTGCGCCAGGTACCAGGCCTCGATTTTGTGGTCAGCGGCACGGATGTGTTGATGGGCCAGAAGCGACATGTCGTGAAGCGCCCGCAGGGATTGAGACAGCCGCGTACACAAGCGCATGACGTTTTGAGCGAATTTAGCGGCCTTCTCATCGTAGGAGGCCGCGCGTTCAATGGAGCCCATCACCGTCGGGATGCTGGAGAGTTCCCCGCCGAAACCACGCACATCGCGTCGAAAATGTTGCAGGTCGTAGCCGAACATCATGTCGTTATTGGCCATCATATTCTTCTGCGCGGCGGCGATGCGCTGGGCCCGAAACAGAAGGTCTTCAAGCTTCGCGCGTAAGGTCGAAACGCGGTCGCAAGTGACCGAGAGCTGGCTTTCCATCTGCTTGAGCGCGGGGAGCGAATCCATGGTTACTCCTTTAAAAGATCATCCAGCGACTCCTGCTTCTGCGGCGGCGCGGCGGGCTTCGCAACGACCGCTGGTTTCGCGGCGGCGGGCGCGGGTTTGCTTTCCGCCGGCGGTGCGACAGCGTCCGTTCCAGGCGGAGAGAGCACGTCGTCGAGCGTCTGCGGCTTGCGCGCTCGCGCGGCTTTCTTGGGCGCGGGCGGCTTCGCTTTGGGCCGGACCTTAATGTGCACCGGCTTGCGCGGAGCGGAGGCGACGGTCGCGCGTCCGGAGAGTACGGCCTTCGCCGCCGCGTTCCTGCCGGATACGACCTTTGCGGTTGGGTCGACAGCGAATTCATAGGCGACCGTCGGGCCTCCGGTCGCGGCGTGGGCGAAGTAGTTGACGAGCACCACTCCGTCGAGCTGAGGCTCAGCCATCCACGGAGTGAGGTTGCCCGACGGCGGCGACAGGGCCTCGAGCTTCTCGCCGAGAGTCGTTCCGTCACGCAACGTCCAGGCGCGGGCCGCGTCGATGGCGGATTGCCTGGGGTCCACCGCAACCGCGGGAGCACTCGGCGTGACGGCCTCCCCGCTTTCCCCTGCCGCAGCCGCAGTCGCGGAGAGAGAGGGGGTCGGCAGCGGAGCGTCCGACTTGACCGAGGCGGGCGCCGCCGGAACGGGCGACGCCTCCGGCGCGGGAGGGGCGATGAGTTTTGGGCTCGGTGTTTTCGTCCGCCGACCGTTTCCGGAAAGGACGACGAAAGCGGCGGCGAACAAGGTCGCGACGACGCCGGCGATCAGGAGCAGCGGCTTTCGGCTTTTCTTCGACGGAGCCGTCGGCGCGACGGCCGCGGGTTCCACCGTCGGGGCGGACGATTGCGCGGCGAGGGCTGGAGGTTCGGCCGAAGCCGACATGGGGTCGAAGGTCGGCGGGGCTGCGGCAAAAGCGGGCGAGGGTTCGGCGCCGAACGCGGGCAAAGGCGCCATCCCGGCGACCGGAGCAAAGGGTGCATGTTCGGTAGCGTCGACGGCCGGCGGCGGAGGCTCGGAGTGGACCGGAAGAGCGGACGGCTGTGCGAGCGGCGCCGGTTCGCGCGTGGGAGCGGCCGCAGACGCCGAAATCGGAGGCAGAAAATCGGGGGTGACCGGCGCGATGTTCGGGAGATCCTGCGGGGCCGGAACGACGGGCACGGCGGGCACCGGCTCTGCGGACGCGGCGCCGAAATGCACGCTGGCCGTAGCAATCGGCATCGGGACGGCCGCGGGGGCGATGGGGGCAGTCGCGGGCGACGTCAGGGGCGCGAGAGGAACTGCGGAAGGAAGCGCGTGCGGCGCGGACGCGAGCTTTTCCTGGAGCTGTGTCCGCAGGGCTTCGATCTCGCGCGCCAGATCGCCCAGCGTCGCGCCGTGCGCTTCCACGTCGTGCTCGACCTTCTTCTCCGCCTCGACGGCTTTGTCGAGCGCGTCGCCCAGCCCGCGGACCTCCTCGACGCTCTTCTCGGTCTGCTCTAGACGGCTCTGCAATTGCGCCGCTTCCGCACGGCGCTTCTCGACTTCCGCGCGCAGAGCCTCGGCCGCGGCGGCGGCTTCGTCGGCGCGCTTGCGGCTGTCGGCATTCTCGTCTTTAAGCGCGGCGGCCTCCGTCTTGCGGGCCTCGACGGCCTGCTTGAGCTCGAAGGCTTCCTTATCTTTCTCGGCCAGCTCCTGGTGCAGGCCGGTCAACTCGGCGTCCTTGACGCGCAGGGATTCCTGAAGCTGAAGCACCGCGTCCTCCAGCATCGCGGTTTTTTCCTGCAGACTGCCCAGCGCGGCCAGATCCTTGAGCGTCGGCTCCGCGGGAAGGCCCGCGAGCGTCAGCACGGGCTGGCGCGCGGTGCGGCCCTGCGCGGCCTTGACCAGTGCGGCGGACAGATCCGGCACCATGCCCGCGCGCTGCCAGTCTCCCATGCTCGTGCCGCGGCGCCCCTCCGGGCAGACGAGGCTCTCGGCGCCGAACGTGTCGAGGCCGTTCAAATCATCCGGGCCGTAAGGCCCCAGTACTTGGTTGCTTTGGAAAACCCAATATTTCATAGCGCTTCAATTATAGAGACTGCGCGCGCCGCGGCGATGTCGCAATTGTTAAGCCTCGCGCACCTCAGGATAGCCCTGTGGACGCGTCCGCGTCAAGACGCGCTGGACGTCCGCGGCGCGATTTTGCTATAAACTCACCCAGGACGATTAGCTCAACTGGTTAGAGCAGGACCCTCTTAAGGTCAAGGTTCTCGGTTCGAGTCCGAGATCGTCCAAAACTTTGCAGCCGTGCGAGGACCGAAGACGCTTCGGTCCTCTTTTGATTTCGGGCGGGTGGCGGAACGGCAGACGCGCGCGGCTTAGGACCGCGTGCCGAAAGGCGTGGGGGTTCGAGTCCCCCCCCGCCCACGCGACTCTCCGTGGAGGCATCAATGGGATTGTTCACGTCGGCCAAGCCGGAAGCGAAGTTCAAGAAGATCAAGGAAGAGGGCTGCGTCGTCACGCTCTCCGTCGAGATTCCGGCGCAGGAGATGACCGACGCCACGCAGACGGCGCTGGTGCGCGTGCAGAGCCGCGCGCAGATTCCGGGCTTCCGGCCCGGCAAGGCGCCGCTGGCCGTGGTCACGCAGCACTTCACCGGCCGCGCCCGCCAGGAGGCCGTCGACGTGCTCCTGCGCAAGCACATCCCCACCGCGCTTGATTCGCTCAAGCTGCGCGCCGTCGAGGCTCCCGCCATCGAGGACATGAAGTGGGAGGAAGGCAAGCCCCTGGCGCTGACCTTGGCCGTGGAGGTCGCCCCCACGCCGACCGCCAAGGACTACGCGAAGATTCCCGTGACGCGCAAGCCGCGGACCGCCGACGCGGCCGCGCTCGACAAGCGCCTGCAGGAACTGCGCGAGTCCCACGCGCGTCTGGAGGTCGCCCCGGAGGACGCGGTGGCCGCCACGCACTTCGCGGTGATCGACTACGCGGCCGCGCGCGACGGCAAGCCCCTGGCCAACGCGAAGGGCACGGCGGAACTGGTGGACATGTCGGCCGAGCAGTCCGTCGAGGGCCTGACCGCGGGCCTGCTGGGCCTCAAGCGCGGCGAGAGCCGCGCGCTGAAGGTCAAGCTCGGCGGCAAGGACGCGGATCTGACCGTGACCCTGACCGAGATCAAGACCAAGGTCCTGCCCCCGGTCGACGCCGAGTTCGCCAAGGACATGGGCTTCGAGACGCTCGACGAGTTGAAGGCGAAGCTCAAGGAAATCCTCGACCGCGAGGTCGCGCAGGAGTCCGACGCCGACGCCTCGCGCCAGATCGAGCAGGCGCTGGTCAAGGCCAACAAGTTTCCGCTGCCCCCGTCCATGGTCGAGCGCCAGCTCCAGGACATGCTGGAGCGCTTCCAGCGCCAGCTCGGCTCCGTGAAGCTGCCGGAGAAAAGCGTGGCCGACCTCAACGAGAAGATGCGCACGGCCGCCGAGGACTCGGTGCGCCTCTCCTTCGTGCTGGGCGCCATCGCCGAAAAGGAGAAGATCGCCGCGACCGACGCGGAGATCGCCGCGGAGCTGGAGGCCGGGCTCAAGGACGCGGAGAGCGAGGACAAGAAGAAGGAGCTGCGCGACCTCTTCGAGCGCCGCAAGGACCAGATCGCGCACATGCTGCGCGAGCGCAAGGTCATGGCTTTCCTGCGCGACAAGGCCGCCTACACGGACGCATAACCTTTCGTCCAACGGTCTTAACTGCGGCGTCGGCCTTAGGGCCGGCGCCGCGTTGCTTTATTTCGATGTTCCATCAAGACGCGAAGCCGAAGCGTCCTTGAGGGTCGGCTTCCAAAGAGCTAGACTCTGACCATGCCCAACCTGATTCCCACCGTGCTCGAGCGCTGGTCCGGCGGTTCCGCGACGTCCTACGACATCTTCTCTCGCCTTCTTCAGGAGCGCATCATCTTCGTCGGCGGCGAGGACGGCGCGGTGACCACGGACTCCGCCAATAATCTGATTTCACAGATACTGTATCTGGACTCCCAGGACTCTCAAAAAGACATCAACCTCTACATCAATTCCCCGGGCGGCATGGTCTCGGCGGGCCTGGCGGTCTACGACACGATGCAGTTCGTGCGCGCGCCGATTTCCACGCTGTGCATGGGGATGGCGATGAGCTTCGGCGCGGTGCTGCTGGCCGCGGGGGCCAAGGGCAAGCGCTTCATCCTGCCGCACGCGCGCGTGATGATCCACCAGCCTCTGATCCGCGGCGGCATGGGCGGGCAGGAGAGCGACGTCCGCATCGAGGGCAAGGAAATGGCGGCCACGCGACGGCGTTTGTCGGAAATCTTGGCGCGGCATTGCGGCAAGCCTTACGAGGACGTCGATCGCGATGTGGAGCGAAACTTCTACCTGTCGGCCGAGGAAGCCGTGGCCTACGGCCTGGCCGACAAGGTCGTGCCGGCGGCCAAGCCGTGAGCGAAAAGAAAAATCCCGCGCCGCGTTCCGTTCGTCCCACGCGCCTGCCCCTGCTGGCCGTGCGCGACGTGGTGATGTTTCCGCACATGGTCCTGCCACTGTCGGTGGGACGGCCGAAGTCGGTGAAGGCCATCGAGGCGGCGATGGCCAAGCACGGCAAACTGCTGGTCGTCGCGGCGCAGAAGGACGTGGCCGTCGAGGATCCCAAGGTCGACGACGTCTACAAGACCGGCGTCCTGGTGGAGGTCGTCCAGTACCTGCGCATGCCCGACGGAACGCTCAAGGTCTTCCTGCAGGGCCACGCGCGCGCCGCGCTGGAGACGATGGAGTTCTCGCAGGACGACGGGCACTGGAACGCGAAGCTGGCCTATCCGGAGCCCGCCGCGCGCAACACGGCGGAGCTCAAGGCGCTGATGCGCCACGCCGTCGAGGCCGGCGAGGAGCACGCCAAGCTCTCGCGGCGCTCGCCCGGCGAGCTGGCCGCCCTGCCGCAGATCGAGGATCCTTCTGAATTCGCCGATTCCGCCGCCGCGGCGCTGGTCGCCAAGCCCGCGGACCGGCAGACGCTTTTGGAGACGCTCGACGTCAAAGAGCGCCTGGAAAAGCTCGTCGTGATGATCAAGGCCGACGTCGAGATCCTCAACCTCGACCGCAAGATCCACACGCGCGTCAAGACTCAGATCGAGAAGACGCAGAAGGAGTACTACCTCAACGAGCAGATGAAGGCGATCCAGAAGGAACTGCGCCAGAAGGACGACTTCGCGCAGGAAATCGAGGATCTCAAGAAGGCGGTGAAGGACGCGAAGATGCCGGAGGTCGCGGAAACCGCCGCGCAGAAGGAGATCGGCCGCCTGGAGAAGATGGCGCCGTTTTCCCCCGAGTCCACGGTCAGCCGCACCTATCTGGACTGGATGGTCCACCTGCCCTGGTCGAAGCGCACGCGCGACACCCTCGACCTGCCCAAGGCGCAGAAGATCCTCGACGAGGACCACGCGGGGCTTCCGAAGGTCAAGGAGCGCGTGCTCGAATACCTGGCGGTGACCAAGCTCACCAAAGGCCTGCGCGGCCCGATCCTGTGCTTCGCCGGTCCTCCCGGCGTGGGCAAGACGTCCTTGGCCAAGTCCATCGCCCGCTCGCTTGGGCGCAAGTTCGTGCGCATGTCCCTGGGCGGCGTGCGCGACGAAGCCGAGATCCGCGGCCACCGCCGCACCTACATCGGCAGCCTGCCCGGACGCCTCATCCAGCATCTGCGCAAGGCCGGCTCTAAAAATCCGCTGATCCTGCTCGACGAGATCGACAAGATGGGCATGGACTGGCGCGGCGATCCGTCGGCGGCGCTGCTCGAGGTCCTGGACCCGGAGCAGAACGCCACCTTCCTGGACCACTACCTGGACGTGGAGTTCGATCTCTCCGAGGTGATGTTCGTCTGCACGGCCAACGAACTGGCGAGCATTCCGGTCACCCTGCGCGACCGCTTGGAGGTCCTGAATTTCTCCGGCTACACGTTGTCGGAGAAAGTCGCCATCGCGCGTACGCATCTTCTGCCCAAGGCGCTGGAGACCCACGGTCTTAAGCCCGAGCAGATGACCCTGACCGACGCGGCGCTGGAGCGCGTCGTGGAGGAATACACCCGCGAGTCCGGCGTGCGCCACCTGGAGCGCGAAATCTCCTCGCTGTGCCGCAAGGCCGCGCGGCGCGCGCTGTCTGAGAAACCCGAGACCTCGTCCTGGGACGCGGCCGACGTGCCCCGGCTGCTGGGACCGGCGAAATTTCCGCGCGAGAAGAACTCGCACAACGGCGTGGGCGTGTCCACGGGCCTGGCCTGGAGCGAGGTCGGCGGTTCGACCATGGCCGTCGAGGCCGTGGCGCTGCCGGGCCGCGGCCTGGTCAAGATCACCGGCCGCCTGGGCGAGGTCATGCAGGAATCGGCGCAGGCCGCGCTCTCCCACGTGCGCTCCATCGCCGAGGAGCTGGGCGTGGCTCCGGAGTTCTTCCGGCGCCACGACTTCCACCTGCACTTCCCCGAAGGGGCCGTGCCCAAGGACGGCCCCTCGGCCGGCATCGCCATCGCCACCGCGCTGGCCAGCCTGGCCTCGCTGCGGCCGGTCGTGTCCGACCTGGCGATGACCGGCGAGATCACCTTGCGCGGCCGCGTCCTGCCCATCGGCGGCTTGAAGGAAAAGCTTCTGGCCGCCGACCGGGAGGGCCTGAAGACCGTGCTGATCCCGGAGGCGAACGTCAAGGACTTGGAAGACGTCCCGGCCGAGGTCCGCGCGCGCCTCAAGATCGTGCCGGTCAAGCACTTCCGCGAGGTCGCCGCGCTGGCGCTGGGCGCCGCCGAGGCCGCACCGCAGACGAAGACGAAGCCCGCGTGGCGAGCCCCCGGCTCCGCCACGTCCGACCAGCCGCCCCACCGCGGCGGCGTCGCTTGAGGAGCGCGCACGAGGTTCCCATGACCCACCGCAACATCATGCTCACCCCCGGCCCCACCCCCCTGCCGCCGCAGGTGCTGGAGGCCATGGCCCGCCCTCTCATCCATCACCGCACCGAGGAGTTCGGCGCGCTGTTCGCCTCCGTGCTCGAAGACATGAAGTGGGTCTACCGCACGAAGGGCACGGTGCTGATGATGACGTGCTCGGGCACGGGGGCGATGGAATCGGCCGTGACCAATCTGCTTTCCCCCGGAGATGCGTCGCTGATCTGCACCACCGGAGCGTTCGGCGACCGCTTTGTCGCCATTCAGAAGGCGTTCGGACTTTCTCCCGAGGTTCTCCCCTTCGAGTGGGGCCGCGCCGTGGACGCCGACGCCCTGCGCGCCAAGCTCAAGACGCTCAAAGGCCTGAAGGCCGTTTTTCTTCAGCACACCGACACCTCGACGGGCATCGTCAACGACCTGAAGGCTCTGGCCCGCGTGGTGCGCGAGGAATCGGGCGCCCTGGTCGTCGTCGACTCGGTGTCCGGCCTGGCCTGCGAGCCGCTGGAAATGGACGCCTGGGGCCTGGACGCGGTGGTGACCGGCTCCCAAAAGGGCTTGATGAACGCGCCGGGGCTGGGCTTCGTCGCTCTTTCCGAGCGCGCCGAGAATGCCGTCGCCGCGGCGCGTCTGCCGCGCTTCAACTTCGACTATCGTCTCATAAAAGCGTCCCTCGCGCAGCGCGAAACGCCCTGGACGCCCGCGATCTCGATCGTCGTCGGTCAAGCCGCGGCGCTGAAGCTCCTGCGCGCCGAAGGCCTGGACGCGGTCTGGACGCGGCACTTCGCGCTGGCCGACCACGCGCGCGCTCGGCTCAAGGACGCGCTGGGCCTGCCGTTCTTCGCCAAAAATCCGGCCAATATCCTCACCGGCGTGATTCTGCCCGAAGGCGTGGACGGCAATAAGCTTCTCGCCGACATCCTGCGCGAGGAAGGCATCTCCATCGCGGGCGGGCAGATGCATCTCAAAGGGAAAATATTCCGGCTGGCGCACATGGCCTACATCTCCAAGTCCGACGTGGACGCCGGCGTCGAGGCTCTCGCGCGGCGGCTGGCGAAGGCGAAGGTTTGATGGGTTTCCGTCCCCCGACATCGCCGCCCGTTCGTTTCGCCGCCGCGCTCTGCGCGGGTGTTCTTTTCATTGCGGCATCGGCCCATGCCGCGCAATCGCGCACGATCATGCCTCAGGAACTGCAAGATCGGCTCTATTCGATTTATAACTCAACAAGCGCCGCGCCGTCCATGAAAATCCGCGCCTGGAGAGAATTGCGCGCCGTTATCCACCCGCTACCGCCTCCCAACTTCACCTGGCCCGCCGCCTCCTCGACCGCGTCGGCGTTGATCTCGGCCGCGAAAGGCGGTCGCGTCTTCCGCGCAGACAACGCCGAAATATCAATTGCTGCGGGTGCTTTGCTTACAGACCAGACCGTCACGATCTCGACGCCCGCGGCGCGCGGCGCGGACGAGGAGTCCGCCATGGTCCGAGCGGCGTCGGCGGCGGGCCTGCTCGTCGCGTCCGACGGCGTCGAGTTCGGTCCAACGGGAACGCGTCTGCGCCGCGCGACCGCCGTGGTCGTCCCTTATTCGGCGGCGCTCGCCCGAGCCGCCGGCTTAAGGGACTTCGATCTGGCGATCTACCTCTGGAACCCATCCGCACGTCAATGGGTGAGGCTACCGTCCCTGATCGACACCGCCAATCATACGGCCACGACCCGGATTTTCGCCTTCTCGCTTTGCAAGATCTTCGGCGCGCCGCGGGTATCGTCAGGAGTCCGATAAAATGCGAGGCAGCGGAAGCCGCCGCCGCTGGTTGCTTGCGGTGGTGCTCGTCGCCCTCGCATCCGCCGCGCGCGCCGACCCGCTTCCGCAACAGGTTTACTATTCGACCTTCACGACATACGCGGGTTTGCCGTTCTCGATGACGCCCGATCCTGCGGGAAACGCCTACATACTATCGGATATCGGCGTCTCCGAGGTGTCGCCGCAGGGTGCGATTTCAAGCCTCGCCGGAGCCGTCAGCGGCGTTGCGTATTTCCCCATCGCACTCGCGGTCAATCCGGCGAGCGAAGCGGTGTACTACACTTGGCAGGATTGGAACTTTCTCGGCAACAACGTCACGGGTAATTACATTGTGCGGGTGGGTAGCGGCACCGTGCAGGTGCCGACGACGGCATACGCGTCCTATGTGAGCGGCGTGGCCGTGGATTCGACCACGGGGCACGTTTATGTCGTCGAGACGTATTCCAACGACGCCGCGCAATACACCAACGGCGTGCAGGTGCTTGAGTACGACTCGGCACTGAACGGTCCACTGCACAGCGCGGACATCGATCCGGGAGCGCCGGTCGACATCCAGGCGTTCGGTCAATCGGCGGTGACGGACGGTTCAGGAAACATCTACGTAGTCGCGACCCAGTGCGGCAGCCCGCTGATGAGTCCGCCATGCGCCCTGCTGGCGGTGAAGTTCTCGCCGCACTTGGCGGGAAAGCTCTACAGCAGCCTGGTCAGTATCGGCGTTCCAGGAAATTTTCCGTTCAGCGAGGACATCGCAGTGAACCCGGCGGGCGAGGCGTTCATAGCCGGGGTCACGCCGTTGTCGGGGGTGGGGGCCAACGGCTCCAACTACTACACTGGAGGCGTGCTGGTTAAACTGAACCCGGCGGGAGCGACCGACTTCGTGAGGAACACGCTCGGGCTCGCCTCCGGCACGCAGAACAGCGACATCTACGCAGTAGCGGCGGACGCGGACGGCGACGGTTACGTGTTGGCGAACTTGTATAGCAGTAATTATCCATACGAGTCCATTGCCCATGCGGTCAAATACAGCACGGGTGGAGCCGTCGCGTGGAACTTCCCCGTTTTCAATGGGCTAGCGGGCGGGGAAGGCACGGCGATCGCGACGGACGCGCAGGGCAACGTCTACATGGCTGGCATCAGCCAGGGTAGCGCGACTTACTTTGACGCAGCCACCATCGCGGCGAAGTACGGCCAGGTGAGTCAGAAGTTGCTGCGCATCTCGACGGGCGCTTTGACCGTCTCGCCGGCGCCGCCGACCTATCCCGGAGTCCAGTTGTCCGGCAACCCGTCGACCACGGTGGAGATCGACCTGCTCGACGCGACCGGCGCGCCCCTGCCGCAGCAGGCCGCGGTCGACCTCGCCGTGACCGAGGCGCCGCTCTCCGGCGGGCACGCCCACGACAACGCCCGCCCGGTCGGCACGCTCTCCTGGCAAGGCGGCCCGGCGTCAAGCTCCATGACCGCGACGACGAACGCGAGCGGACAATTGTTCGTCGTTTACGCCTCGACGTCGTTCGGCGGCCAGGAGACCATCACCGCGTCGCTCGCCGACGATGCGAGCGTTTCGACGTCGGCGGTCGTGAACGTTGGCGTGGTGGATTCCGACGGACTGGGGCTTGTCGATCTTTCGACCTTGCCTATTGCGTCTTTTGCGCGCTTGACAGGAAACACGCTGCCGACCACCTACGCGGGCTGCCCGGGATACTCCACGCAAAATCACCCTTCGAACCATTGGGCGACCGGCGACACGATAGCACGGGCGCTGTCGGCGATCGTCGAGTTCTACAATGAGACGGGAATCCGGCTCGGCATCAACGACATGGGCCTGCCCAACGGAGGGATATTCGACATCTGCGGGGACTGGCAGTTGACTGCTTTCATAAACAAGAGGAACAAAGTGAGCATAAAGGGTCATCAATGTCATCGTGGCGGGAACAGTATTGATATCGACAGTAACGATGTCAACGGCATAGCCCTTACAAAACATCAGCTCCAAGTCTTGGATGATGCGATGTCGAAATTCGGCGGGCAAAAGGTCAACGAAGGGCCAATCCACTATCAGTTTCCTGGCCCCGAGATTTGCTTCAGGAAGGGAGGACAGTGACTATGTTCCTGCATCTCGCAGTTGGTGCGTGCTGTTTTTTTCCCGGACTATTGCATGCGCAAACGCTCGCCATGCCCGCGGGAATTCCTCTTACAACCGCAACTGTCAGCGTCGCGGTGAGTTATGATCCGACGAACTATATTTTCATCTACTCCTACTCCGTGTCCAACTCCAAACAGAGTGCGGGAAAAATCGATGCTCTCAATATTGATATATCGACCGCGCCTAATGGCGCGAGCTTGGGTTCAAACGATCTTCTCAACGGTGCAACGGGATACTCTGGTTTCGGTTCGGCAACAAGCTTAGCCGATTCCGTCGGAAATGCGACTATACCAGTCGGTTTTAAATCACAGCCGGCCGGCTGGAGTTCGGGGCCAACGGCGCAATTTACTGCAAGCTGGTATGGCCCCCTTCCTCCGGGCGACTATATCGCTCCGGGAGAATCTCTTGGTGCATTTGTTCTAACCAGCCATGGCCTGCCAGGCATCCGTCATTTTGCAGTTCGGCCAGCATACAATTCCGCCGATTTTCTGCCGGGGATCGACGACGACTCCAGCGAGGCCACGCAAATTTCTGATCTCGACAACGAAATACAGCGCGTGATCCAATCTCAGGGATACACGATCGGCCCCGTTCAGCCGCCGAGCCTCACGGATAGCGGCCAGCTCCTGGATTTCATGGCCGCGCTCAAGCACCAGGCCGCCTCCCTGGGCTGGATATACGGCCCGGGCTCGGACGGGATCGTGCGAAGCCTGGACGCGAAGCTGACCGCCGCGAAGGCGTCGGCCGCCTCCGGCGACGGCAAGGCCGCGATCAATCAGCTTAATGCCTTCATCAATGAGCTTCAGGCTCAGCGCGGCAAGACGATCAGCGACAACGCGTTCTATCTGCTCCAGCCCAACGCGCAGTTCATCATCTCAAAACTGGGCTCATGACTTCGGTCGTGGCCAACCACCATCAAGAATCGAATCCGGGAGTGAAGATCGCCCTGAGCCCGGCGAGCGCCTCGCTGGCGCCGCCGACCTATCCCGGAATCCAGTTGTCCGGCAACCCATCGGCCACGGTGGAGATCGACCTGCTCGACGCGACCGGCGCGCCCCTGCCGCAGCAGGCCGCAGTCGACCTCGCCGTGGCCGAGGCACCGTTCTCAGGCGGGCACGCCCACGACAACGTCTGCCCGGTCGGCACTCTCTCCTGGCAAGGCGCCCCGGCGTCCTTTCGACTTTGCCCATCTCGTCTATTGCGTGCGTCCAGGAAAAAGATAAAACGGAATATACCCGGGACGCGAGGTCCGAATCTAACATATGATTTCCAATTGTAACGACATACTGCTGATTTCATCAGGCGCGAGCCGGAGGCTAAAAATCGACATGAGCAAGCTCAAAGTCCTGGTCACCGACAAGATCGACCCCGAGGGCCTCAAGCCCCTGCAGTCGCATCCCGACATCGAACTGCGCTACGAGATCGCGCCGAAGCCCGAGGCGCTGGAGAAAGCCCTGGTCGGCGTCGGCGTCTGGCTGGTGCGCTCCGAAACGAAGGTCACGGCGGACTGGATCGCCAAGGCGCTGGACCTGCGCCTGATCGGGCGGGCGGGCGTGGGCGTCGACAACATCGACCTGGCCGCCGCCACGCGCCGCGGCGTGGCCGTCATCAACGCGCCGGCGGCCAACACCTTGGCCGCCGCGGAGCACGCGCTGGCGCTGATGCTGGCCGTCGCGCGCCACGTGCCGCAGGCGGACGCCTCGCTGAAGGCCGGCAAGTGGGAGCGCGGCAAGTTCATGGGCGTGGAGCTGTTCGGCAAGACCCTGGGCGTCGTCGGCCTGGGCCGCATCGGCCGCGAGGTCGCCAAGCGCGCGCAGTCCTTCGGCATGAAGATCGTCGGCTTCGACCCGTTCGTGTCCGAGGCGCAGGCGCGCGAGCTGGGCATTACGCCCGCGGCCTTGCCGGAACTGCTGGCCCAGTCGGATTTCGTCACCTTGCACGTGCCGGGCGGCGACAAGACCAAGCACCTGATCTCCGCCGAGGCGCTGAAGACGGTCAAGAAAGGCCTGCGCCTGATCAACTGCGCGCGCGGCGAGCTGATCGACGAGGCCGCTCTTGTCGAGGCGCTCAAGGACGGCCGCGTGGCCGCCGCGGGCTTGGACGTGTTCAGCGCCGAGCCTCTGCCCGCCGACAGCGTCCTGCGCTCGGCGCCGAACTTGGTTCTCACCCCCCACCTGGGAGCGTCCACGTCCGAGGCGCAGAGCCGCGTCGCCGTGGAGCTGGCGCAGGCGGTCGTGGACTTCCATGAGAAGGGCCTGGCGCCCAACGCGGTGAACCTGCCCGGCTTCGACGCGCGCACGCTTTCGGAACTGGGCGAATGGCTGGGCCTGGCCGAGGCCCTGGGCCGCTTCCTGGGACAAACGCTCGAAGGCGGCGTGCGCGAGTTCGTCGTCCAGTTCGAGGGCGAGTTCAAGGGCTCGGAGCGCCGTCCCCTGCTGATCAGCGCCTTGAAAGGCCTGCTGACGCCGATCCTGGGCCCCGCGGTGAGCTGGATCTCGGCACCGTCCGTGGCCGCGGACCGGGGCATCAAGATCTCGGAGTCGTCGGATCCCAAGTGCTCCGAGGGCGTGCGCCGCCTGCTCACCGTCGCGGCGGTGACCGACGCGGGCACCGCGACCGCCGCCGGCGCCGTGCTGGCTCCCGGCGAACCGCGCATCCTCCGCCTGGGCGCCTTGCGCGTCGACGTGCGTCCCGCCGGCAAGATGATCGTGCTGACCAACACCGACGCGCCGGGCGTGATCGGCCGCGTGGGCACTTTGCTGGGCCGCGCCGGCGTCAACATCGCCGACATGCGCGTGGGCCGACGCTCGCCGCACGGCGAGGCGGTCATGGTGCTCAACGTCGACGAGGCCGTCTCGCCCCAGGTCCGCGCGGAACTGGAGCGCCTGGACGGCGTGCGTCGCGCGCATTGGGTGGAGTTGTGACCGCGGCACGATGACTCCGGAGAAATGCCCTAACTGCGGCACGAAGCTCAAGCCCGAAGCGCCCTCTTGTCCGAACTGCCCGATGTCTTTTCCGGAGGGCGATTCCGCCTCCGCGGTGCATCCGCTCAAGCAGACTCGGCTCTACCGCGCCCTCCCACCGATATTGCTCTTCGCCGGTATCGGCTATTTGATCTGGTCTATGGCGATGGGACTGTTCCACCTCGGCGAGGAGAGCGCGAACTACGACGCGGTGGCCCCTAACGCAGCGGCCTCGGGATCTCCGGCGTCATCGTCGACGACAATGCAGGCGGCGGCGTCGCAGCCGGCGCGCCGTGAGGTCGTTTACATTTCTCATGAAGACGCGGCCCCGCCGCGCCGTGCAATGAGTTCGGCTCGCGCGGCCGATCAGCAAGTCCGCTCCTGGCGCCTGCGCGGCGCGGTCTATGATCTGATCACGCTCGCGCCCCTGCCGGATTGCGCCATCATCTTGGTCGATGAGCGCGCCAACCGGCGCATCGAGACGCGCACCGATGCTTCCGGCCGCTACCGCATGATCGTTCCGTCTTTGCCCGACGGAGGCTATGCCGTCGGCATCCGCAAGGACGGCTACGCGCCTGCCTATCTAGATTCGGCGCAAGACGGTGTTCCGGCCATGAGCCCCGTCCAGCGTGCCGCCCGGGCCCGCGACCTGGCCAAGACGTTCACCTCTCCACCCGTGACGCTTCAAACCGCGAGCGCCGTTCCGCTGCTCACGGATTTCTACCTCGCGCCTCGGCGCTGAGCCTCGCGCCGCCGTCGACGCGTCTTAGACGAGCGTGGCCAGTTCGACGGCCTTCTCGCCCACCGACTGAGCGACGGCCGCGTAGGTGACCTTGCCGCGATAGACGTTGACGCCCTTGCGCAGGGACTCGTCGCGGCGCACCGCCTCTTCCAAACCATGGCGGGCGATGTCGCGCGCGTATTTGAGCGTCACGTTGGTCAGCGCGTAGGTGGAGGTGTGGCTGACCGCGCCCGGGATGTTGGGCACGGCGTAGTGCAGGACGCCGTGCTTGACCAGCACGGGCTTGTCGTGGCTGGTGACCTCCGCGGTCTCGACACAGCCGCCCTGGTCGACGGCCACGTCCACGATCACCGAGCCCGGCCGCATTTGCTTGACCATCTCCTCGGTGACCAGATGCGGCGCCTTGGCACCCGGGATCAACACCGCGCCGATGACCAGGTCCGCGCGCAGGACCGCGTTCGTGATGTTCTCCTCATGGCTCATCAGCGTGGAGACCGAGTTGCCGAACACGTCGTCGAGGTAGGCCAGGCGCTGGGCGGAGACGTCGAGTATGTTCACGCGCGCGCCCATGCCGATGGCGATCTTGGCCGCGTTGATGCCCACGACGCCGCCGCCGATGATCGTGACCACGCCGCGCGCCACGCCCGGCACGCCGCCAAGCAGGACGCCGCGTCCGCCGTGGTGCTTCTCCAAAAATTGCGCGCCGAGCTGGACCGACATCTTGCCGGCGACCTCGCTCATCGGCGTCAGCAGGGGCAAAGCGCCCTCGCGCGTCTGGATGGTCTCGTAGGCCACGGCCTTGACCTTGGCCTTCATCAGCGCCTTGGTCAGCGCCGGGGCGGGCGCCAGGTGCAGGTAGGTATAAAGGATTTGGTCCTCGCGGAACAGCGGATACTCCTCTTCGAGCGGCTCCTTGACCTTGACGATCATGTCCGCGTCCGCGAAGAGGCGCTTCTTGTCGACGATGGCGGCGCCGGCGGCCTTGTATTCGTCGTCGGTGATGCCCGAACCAACGCCCGCGGACTTCTCGATTAGGACCTTGTGGCCGTCCTTGACCAGCGCGCGCACGCCGCCGGGCACCAGGCCCACGCGGTGCTCGCGGTTCTTGATTTCCTTCGGCACTCCAATTTTCATAGCGGTGTTCTCCTCAATGTTCGCATCTTAGCAAAGTCCCGGCCGGGCGCTACGCCGGGCCGCCGTCCAGCGTTCGGCGCAGCGCGCGCGCCAGGGCCAAGGGCTCCGCCGGTTTGCCCAGAAACGGCGCGCCGCGGCGCCGGATCTCCTGCGTCAGTTCCAGCGGCGCGAAGCCGCTCAGGAAAAGCACCTTGAGCTCCGGACGTCGAGCCTTCATGCGGTCGTAGGTTTCCAAGCCGTCCATTCCCGGCATCACCAGGTCCAAGACGACTGCGCGCACCTCCGGTTCGGCGTCCAGCACGCGCACGCCCTCTTCGCCGCCCGAAGCGCAGAGCGTCGCGTAGCCGAAGCCGCGCAGGAGTCGTTCCAGCGTGGATCGAACCATCGGCTCGTCGTCGACGATCAAGACTTTTTCGGCGCCGCGTGGCGGCGCCGCGTCGGCGACAGCCGCGGGCGCGGCTGGCGAAGGGCACGCGGGCCAATACACGCTGACCAAGGCGCCTTTCTCGGGGGCCGTCGAGATGTCCAGCCCTCCGCCGTGCTGGCGCACTATCCCGGAAACCACGGCCAGCCCCAGACCCGTGCCCTCGCCGAACGGCTTGGTCGTGAAGAAGGGTTCGAGCAGTCGCGCGCGTTCGGGCACAGGAACGCCAGGCCCGTCATCGGCGACTTCCAAGACCCAGTAGCGTCCCGGGGGCACGGGCAGCAGCGCGTCGCCGCGCCCGCGCTCCAGCGCCTCCTCGCGCAGACTCACGCGGACCGCACCCTTTCCGGAGACGGCGTCACGGGCGTTGAAGCACAGATTGAGCAGAACCTGTTCGGCTTGACCCGCATCGGCCATGACCCAGGCCGGACCGCCGCCGGTCCGCAGTTCCAGCGCGACGCGGCGACCCAACGCCGCTCCCAGCATCTTGCTCATGCCGGCGACCAGTGCGTCGAGGTCCGTCGGCCGCCGTAGCGCCTCGCGCCGACGGCTGTAGGTCAGAAGTTGCGAGACGAGATTCCCGGCCCGCCGTAGAGAGGTGATGATGCCGTCCACGTCCGCGGAGCTGGGGTGCTGAGCGCCGAGCGATGTCAGCACGATCTGCGCCAATCCCGAGGCTGCCATCAGGATATTGTTGAACTCGTGCGCCACGCCCCCCGCCAGGCGGCCGACCGACTCCATGCGTTGGGCGCGCATCACGCGCCGCTCCTGCTCGCGCAGTTCGGTCGTCTTGAATTCGACCAGCGCGCTGATGCGCTCCGCGCGGCCGTATAAAGTCAGCGCGATCCAGCTCGCCAGATACATCAATATCAGCACGCGTCCCAGCACCAGCCAGCGCTGCAAATCGTCCCCGGAATATTGAGGGCCCGGACCGGGCCGTGCCGCGAGGAGCCAGCGTCGTCCGGCGGCCTCCACGCTGCGCGCGGAGCCCGCGGTATCGGCGCCGTCCTTGTTTGTTGCGGGCGAAACGAGAAACTCCACCGAGGTGTCGGACCCAGACAGGCCGCGCGCCGCCTGGTCGACGTCGAACTCGCCTTCCACCGTTCCCGAGGGTCCGAAAGATCCGAACGGCCGTGCTTCGGCCCGGAGGAGCGCTTCACCGGAGCGGTGGGACGCGTCGGCGGGCTCCCGATAGAGCGCCGCTTCCGACGAGGGCGGCCGCCATGCCAAAGACAGAAGCTCCGGATGTGTCCGCAAAACGGCGCGTGCATAAGCGGAAAATTCGTTCCGATCCACGCGTGGAAAGCTTTCAAAGAGCGCAGCCGCGCCGCGTACCGCGTTAAAGCTTGAGTCGATCTGCACCCGCAGCGTCAGAGCCGCGTCATCGAGCCGGCGCTCTGCGCGCGCGTGCGCCCGGACCTGTTCGCTTCTCAACGTGTAGTCGTGGATGGCGAGCACCAGGATCAAGGTGGCGGACATGGTCGCGGTGACGGTCGCCTTGCCGCGACGGGATCCCGCGAGTCCGCGTCCGGACCATAAAAGAATCAACGGCGCGGCAAAGACCACGCCGATGGCGTCGCCGACCCACCACGTGGCCCACGTGTAGAGCGACTGGGAGGCGGTGATTCTTCCAAAGAGAAGCAGGCCGGCCGTCCCCCAAACGGAGGCGACCAGCCCGGCCAGCGGCCCGGCGGCCATCATGAAACGGAATAGAAGCTTCTCCTCGGACAGCGGTTCGCGCCCGCCGGTCGCGCGGCGGGCCAGAGTCGCGGCGGTCAGAGCCTGGGCGGCCGCGCCCGCGCCGATCCACGCGGCCAAGAACGTCGGCGCGGCTCCGGTCGCGCCGCGCAGCCAGGCGCCCGCCGCGTTGGCGGCCAGCGAGCCGAGCAGGACGCCGGGCCACAACTCCGCGCCCCACAACCACAAGGCGGCTACGGCGATGCCCGCCGACGGCCAGGCGATCGCCGCGTAGCCGGGCGAGATGGCGAAGGCCAGGGCCGCGCCGCCTGCCGCGAAATAAGCCAGCGCCAGAATCAGAGCGCGGCGGCCACGCGAGCTCATGGCGCGAGCAGGGCCGCGACGTCGGCGTCCACGGGCGCGATCCGACCAGGGCCGGAGACGCGCGCCAGCGCCCGACCGTCCCACCGCGACAGCCGGTAGAGCGAGGCCCAAGAGGCGCCGCCCGCCGCCGCTCCCTGCCCGCCGACAAGCTCCGCGCCGCGGCGCGCGCCGTCGGCCAGCCAGCAGGGCCAGAGCGCGTGATACGGATTGCGCGCGACCTCTCCGGCGTGGCAGGTCAGCGCGGCGAGAAGGTCTCCGGCCACGGCGAGGTCGGCCTCCACCAGCGCGTTGGGGTCTTCGAGCGTGGACCAATACTCGGACTCGGCCGCGACGGCGCCGGGCTTGAGGCCCGCCCGGCGCAGCGCCGCCAGCGCGCGGCGGTGGACGGCGCGGTGGGTGGCGTTGGCGTCGCGACGGTGCGGCAGGACGATCAAGCCCGGCCGCGCGTCGCGCACGATCTCGTGCAGCGGACGGTCGGCGGCGCAGAGGAACTCCCAGCCCAGGCGCGCGCACGCGGCCGCCATCTCCGCGCGCCGCGCGCAGCGCCGGTCCAGCCGCGAGCCCAGCGTGACCGCGACCGCGATCACGCGCCAGCCGCTCTCGCGCTGAAGCCGCCGGGGCAGCACGCCCATCAGGCACTCGTCGTCGGGGTGCGGCGCCAGGATCAGCGCCGTCGGCGCTCCGGCGCGGGCGCGCGGCGCCGGGCGCGCGGGAGCCTGCGCGTTCGGCAGGCGGCGGCCCGCCGCGAGCAGGCGGGAGAAATCGCGCAGATATTTTTCGTGAGGCGTGGTCATGGGCGGCGCAGGTCAATTAGACGAGATTTGGCGCCGTGGACTCAACGCGCCAGCGTGCTGCCCGACCGGAAAAGAGAAAGCCGCCCGGCGGGCGGCCTCTCAAGCGAAGTTATGTCTGGCGTACAAAATGGCTCCCCGTATCCGACGCTCTTCAAACCGGAATGGGGCCATTTTATGAGTTTAGGGGTAGAGGCGGGCGCGAGGGTCGGAAGGGATCAATCTAATGTTTTTTGGAACTCGGTAAAGGGGCTTCACAGAGTTCGATGAGTTGCTGAAGCTCCCTGAAGCGGACCCATTCCTGCGCAAGCTGTTCTCTTTTCAGATTCCCCCCGTCAGCCAGAACAGCCTTTATCTCTATATCCATTTTCTCTACATACGCGGCCAATTCAGCCTTAAGCATGCGTCGAAGACGAAGTAGCGTAAGTAGAGGACGATTAAGCTGTAACAGCTTGATCATGTATGCGGCGGGTGGTCGTTTTCCTTCGAGCGTGCCGTCAGTCTTGACCTCGAAATAGAGACGGCGATCATCCGCGAATGGATCGATAAATCCAGCGACTCCGTCATGCGGATTTGACGGATGTGTTGAGGGCCAGCAAGAACCTTTGAGTCGATTACAGCGGCCGCAGGAATGGTGGAAATTATTCGGATCGTTTTTGAGATGGGAGAATTCAGCGCGCGACCACGGACGGAAGTGGTCTAGTTCCATGGATTCGCGTCCACCGACTTCCATCTCGTGTGAATCGCAGTATACGCACCTGCCGTCACAGTCGCTGGCGATTTCCTCGCGACAATGCTCGCGGAAAAATTCGTAGCTATAGAATTCGCCATTCGGCTTTGTCGAATATTTCGAACGCCTTTTAAGTTGCAGGAAAAACTCACTCATAGCGTTCTAGACGCGGAACTACGGCAAGGGAAGATCGTTTTTATTAATGTGCTTCTTCAGCTCAGCAATTGCATCCTGGAGCGCCTTAACATCACCGATTTCTTTTGCCTGCTGAGGGAGTATGCGCTCCTTTTCCAGAAGACCCATCTCGGCCGCTTCTTCTGGAGGCAATGATTCCCGCAAGCTCTTCACGAGTAAATCTTGATAGCGTTGAGCCCGAGCCCCGAGAATTTCGGCGAAGCCTCCAAGGCGTCGGAGAAATCGAGCTTTGAAAATCTGTGCGTCTCGAGTCGTCGGGTCAGCTATGGTTTTCTTCGAAATAACGTACTCGACAGCGTCGGCGTCCTTCTCAAGAGCGGGGTCGTCTGTGTAGTTTGAAAGTATCACGATAGGAAGTTTGGACATGAACCCGCGCAAGTACGCGGATAGCTGTGTACCCGTATAGCCCACACCCCCATCCTCCATTTTTTGATCGAGAACGAGTCCGATCACTGAACCGTCTGCGAGTATAGCCGAATAATCTTCAACCTTCGGCAGAGGAGCCATTGCCTTCACCACAATCCCGGTATCGGCAAACAGCTCTCCGAGTACCCGCGCGTATGCGCGTCGTTGTTCGTCATTCTCATCTATAAAGCAAATCGTGATTTGGTTCATGATTTCACTTCCGGAGTCTCAATTGCTCTCGGGACGGTTATGATGAAGCATGCGCCACCTAACCCGCCCTTGGCCAGGGCTCTAACGGTACCGCCCGTATTCTCTTGCACGAACATTTTTACGATATATAGACCCATCCCAGTTCCTTCTTGCTCGCCTTTGCTATTCCGACGAGTTGAGAAACCCGCGTCAAACACTTGATCTTCAGTGCCCGCTTCCAATCCGAAGGCGCTATCCTCGAAGGTCAGGGTATAATTGGCTGGGTCTGCCTTAATTGAAAATCGAATTTTTCGTAAGCCCGGATGCTTCGTGATTGCCCACATTGCATTTGTAATGAGGTTTGCGAAGATGCTCTCCCAATCGATAGGGTAAGCCCGAATGGGGCATTCCTCAGCAGGAAGATCTGTCAAATCGATCTCTATTTTTTTCTGATGCTGAAGTGATTCACCGAAAGCCGCAAACACATCAAGGGCCATTTTTTTGACGCAGAAAATTCGTTGGCGACGCTTATCCGGCCGGACGTTTCCCAAGGCGAAGCCGGCAAATGTTTGAAGCCGTTTGGCGTCCGTCCCGATGTCAGTCAAAACTTGCAAGACTTCGGCCTCTTTGTCCGACGTAACCATGAAAAAATGGGATTTCAGATTTCGATCCAGCCATAGAGAGTTCGTCGTTACCGAGTTTGCCCAGCCAGAGGTTTCGTGACCGAAACAGGCTGCCAAAATGCCAAGAGAGGCCAGGTTTGCCAAGGTGTCTTTCTCGCGTGTCGTTTGGACGCGTAGCAGGTTCTCCTGCTTTACGTTTTCTTCAAGAGCCTTCATGGAGCGAGATAGAGTTTGCGTTACACGGGCGACAATATCACGTACCTCGTCGCCTTTGGGAGGCACCGTGACAGCGCCAGGGGCCGGCGGCATGAGCAGGTCGAGTTTCTTCGACAACTCCCCCAGTTCTAAAAGAGCCGCATCGGCCTGGGCGACTGTTTCTTTCGCATCGGCTGGAACGTCCTGCGCACCGGGCTCTTGTGTTTTGCGGGCCCGTTCGAATTTCTGATGTTGCTTTTCAAAGAAAACGAGAACCTTTTCAGAAAAGATGTAAAGGTGCCGGAAAGCTCCCCCTTTGACGAGCCCCTCGCGATTGGTCTGATCAATCAGTTCAAGGTTTCTCTCGCGGCTCAAGAATACGGCGCCGACGACTTGGTTGTAGCCGAGACGCCAATTTCCTTTTTGCTTTACGCCTTCGGGATTTATAGTTCGCCGAAATCCTAGGCGGAGCCAATCACCTTCACCGCTCGGCTCACCGTAAGGTTTTACGCGAAAGCCATCACGGTATATACGTATTCCCTGGTTATTCTTTAAGAATTGATCAAGCTGAGGACGTCGTAACGACTGACCGGGAGCGTCGAGCTCGCCTCGGTGAAAAAAATAGAACACAAGAGTTAGAGGGCCGCATCTAGGCTGATCACCCTCATTTTTCGTGAACTCAGTCCACGGCACGGGTTGCAAATGATATTCCGTTTGATGGAGCTTCGAAGACATCCGAATTTCAACAAAACCGGCTGCATCGATGGTTCCGAGGACCTTCCAGTAAGCGTTGTTGAGTGCCGCAGCATCAGGGGTGATTGGCCCATCGAATTTCGGGAATACGCCGCCCGTATCTAATTCCACGCCGAAATCGTAAGACGCGCCGAATGGCGAAACTAGCAGGGACAATTCGCTGTGCAGCTCCTCAATCGCAGACTCATCCCATTGATCCTTAAGTCCTTCAAGAATTAAGCGAGTGCCTTTGGGGAACTCCTGCGTCAAACCAGTTATAGGGTCTTGATTCAGGTTCTGAAGGCTGAAGATGGGGTGGCTTACTTCTTCAAGCCGGGTCGTTCCTTCCGCTTCATACTTCAGCCAATCAACGTCTAATTCCACTGCCTCGGAAGCGCCAAAGGTGATTGACTGGACGCGAGTTCGCGCACAGAGTCGATCAAGACCTAGGCGGCCAAGGCCTTTCTCCCCCGTCAGAATCCGACGCTTGCCTTCAGATTTTTTCGCAGACGCCTTGTTTGCGGTGCCTATGACCATCCAATTCGCTTTGAGCGCCTTCGATGACATCCCATCGCCATCGTCTTGAATGACCAGCGTCATCGTCGCTGTATTCAGGCCCGCAAAGCGAATGCGGACCAAATCAGCATCGGCATCGTATGCGTTCTTTACGAGTTCGAGGATCGCGGTAACAGAGCTGGAAATGCTTTCTCTGCCGAGTTGCATTGCGACTCGGGCGCTTACAGAAAAGGGCGTTGTCCCAATAAATTTCCGGGACTTGTCCTCATGCTTTTCTTGTTTTTGATTCAAGCTTTGCGCTCGGTGCGTTTCGTAGTCGTCGTGTAAGGAATTGCTCCGACAGCGGCTACAGTTAGGTGCCGGCAGCAAATTCGCCGATTGAGAAATCTGTTCACCCTATTGGATTTAAGTTGCCTCATCAGGTGCAGGCAGCTCTTTAGCGTCTTATCTTTTGGCTCGCAAACAATCAGATGGTTCTCTACAGCCACTGAAGCCTTCCCAGCAATCACAGTCGCGGTGGCGCGGTAGGGATGTCCTGGACGAGAAGTCCGCCGAATCACGACAAACGGTGCTTTATAAACGAGCCCTTTATGTTTGCGAGTTTCCGCTAATTCACGCAGGGTCCTCCACGCAGGGACAGAGCGAGGATGAATATAGGGGTGCTCTGGCCCGGATTTTTTGTCTCGGTGAGGAACCACGCGTCCGACGTGCACATCGAAGCAGTCCGAAACAGAAGCAGCCCTCGTTTTGTAGAGCGCCGGCCATCGCTTTGATTTTTTAAGGTTGGCGTCCCTTCGGACCAAGCGGAGAACAAATACATCTATGTCTGTAGTTTCATCGAAAACGCCATAAGGCTCTACGAGATGGACTTCCGCGAGCTCACTAATGCGTTCTCTCCACTGTTCGGAAAATGAGCCAGCCCGGAGGACATCGGGCAGGATGGCGAGGACTTCGGTTCCGGGTCGACTCCTTTCAAGTGCCGTGACCATGAAAGTTGCCGCCATTGACACTCGGCCACCCGCCCAGGTGCACCCAGAGAGTGTACGAGCAAGACCAAATGGGGGGTTCATTAAGAGGGTCGTTGCTCGTTTGTAGGTGTCCCTTTCTAATAGACCGTTGCCGATACGAATCTTCGGAAAAAGGGAAGCTATTGTCGAATCTCCAGGTCGAGTTTGACCTAATCGCTGCCTCGCCAAAAGCACCAGCCTTGCTTTGGTCCCGTCGATGAATTCCGGCTGTAAATCGGTGCCTGCCAGTCGGCGTCCCCATAGCTCAAGGGTTTCAGACAAAGTAGCACCTAATGGCAGCGTTCTTGCCGCCGCCAGCAAGAGATCCCCCATGCCACAGGCCGGGTCATAAAAAAACCCTTCATGATGTGTAATTCCAGTCCGGCTCAGCAGGCGCGCACCCAATTCAGTCCCAGTAAAAAAGGTCCCGTGCTTTCTGCGGAGATGCCTTGAGGCAGTCTTCCGTAGCATTGTGCTTGCCTGGCCGTTTAGGGCAGCGACGGCATGTTCGTTCCAGATACCCCCCTGGTCAGGCGTACGTGCAAGTGCCTGAAGACGGGAAATATAGGTTCGGTAGCCGGCAAACGAACCGGGCCTGGGATTTTTGCGTGCGCCTACGGTAGGCATTTGAATAATTATCGCAAATCGTGGGGCTTTCCTGATGAGTTTTCTGAAAGGCTGCCTTGACGAGAAGCGAGGCGGGGTCCTTTCGATTGATCCAGTTCCGCGTCGTAGGGCCGAATTACTGAGCGCGCAAATCTGGTAGAATGAGTTACCGCTTAGCGTCCGAGGCCCCGATCAATGCCAGTTATCCCAAAGGACTTAGAGCAAAGGGTTGGACGCGCGGTAGCGCACTATTGGAGAACGCTCGCCAGCCAGTCTCGAAAGCAGCGCAAGGGCAAGAAGGCTGACCGCGCCGGCCGCGCCGCCGTTGTTGCCGGCAAGCAGATGAACGGCTTCTGCCGTCTCGTCAGTGACGTTCTCACCGCGAACGGGATGCCAGAGGCGCATATCCATCTGGATAAGAAGCTTGAGCTTCCGGGCTTCTTCCGGCCGACCAAAAGATGGGACCTCGTGGTTGTTTACAAGGGAAAGCTGGTCGCCGCGATGGAATTCAAATCACAGCGCGGACCCTCCTTCGGCAACAACTTCAACAATCGTTCCGAAGAGGCCATCGGCACGGCGCACGACCTTTGGACCGCGTACCGCGAAGGCGCGTTTACCGAAAGCCCGCGGCCTTGGCTCGGCTGGTTGATGTTGCTGGAAGACTGCGAGGATTCCCGCTCGTCGGTCTCGATAGATGAGCCGCACTTCCCTGTTTTCCCTGAATTCAAAGGGACGTCGTACATGAAGCGCTACGAACTGCTGCTTCGCCGCCTCGTCCGCGAGCGCCTCTATGACTCCGCGACGTTCCTCGTGGCCACTGAAGCAGAGGGTAAGAAGGGCAAATACAAAGAGCCCGCCGCCGACCTCCAGGCAAAGCAATTCTTCGCCAGCCTCGGCGGCCACATTGGAACTATTTTGGCGGGTCAATCGTAAGAATAGTATGCACCCCCTCCTAAACCTCGGAGTCAAGTTCCCTCCCGAGGCCTACAACTACGGCAAGCGCACGTCCGGCGAGACTCATGGCGTCGTGTTGACCAAGCCTCATATCGTCGACATGATCCTGGATCTCGCGGGGTATTCAGAGAATCGCGACTTGGCGAACCTCCGGCTCTTGGAGCCGTCCTGCGGCACCGGGGCGTTTCTCATCCCTGCCGCCAGACGCCTTGTCAGGTCCGCGCGACGGCACCGCCGCAAACCCTCACAGCTTTCTGATTGCATTCGCGCCTACGACATTGATCGTGTGCATGTGGAAGCGACCAAGCGCGCGGTCGAGGCTGTTCTGAACGAAGAAGGCATCGGGAACGGCGCGGCCAAGAGCCTTGTCGAGTCTTGGATTCATGAGGACGATTACCTCCTTGCGCCGCTTGGAGACGAAGGCTTCGATGCGATTGTCGGCAATCCGCCCTACATTCGGATCGAGCAATTGGCCCCGGAGCTGCAGAGCGAGTATCGCCGCCGATACGAGTCGCTCTTCGACCGGGCCGATCTCTACGTGGCATTCATCGAAAGGAGCTTGGGCCTGCTGAGGCCTGACGGAGTGCTTTCTTTCATCTGCGCCGATCGCTGGACGCTGAATCGTTATGGTGCGCCGTTGCGCAAGATCATCGCTGAGAAATTCCATGTGAAGGCATACGTCGATCTTCATCAAGCCTCGCCTTTCGAATCGGAAGTCATCGCATATCCGTCGATCTTTGCCATCTCTCCCGGCACTCCAGGACCTGTTCCTGTCGCGCGTCTGTCCGACGCCTCTGCTGACGAATGCGCGGCTCTGATCCAGGGTCTGCGAGCTGGATCGAAGAACGCGATGATATCAACGTACCCATCCTGGTTCATCGCTGACGAGCCCTGGGTGTTGAGCCCCCCCGAGCATCTGAAAGTATTGCGTGACTTGGAATCGCGCTTCGCTCCGATTGAGGCCGATGGCAAGACCAAGGTCCGCATTGGTGTCGCGACGGGCTGCGATGCAGCCTACATCGTCGGCGATGACTCAGGCATCGAAAAGGACCGCCTCGTCCCCTTGGTCATGCGCGCCGACATCGAAAACGGCAAGCTCAAAAACAATCATCATTTCGTGATCAACACGTTCGATGAAGCGGGGCGGACGATCAAGCTGGCAGACTACCCGCACTTGCGCAAGCACCTTGACGCTCACGGCCTTGAGGTTAAGCGCCGGCATGTCGCGCAAAAGAATCCGGACTCGTGGTTCCGGACGATTGATCGAGTCTATCCGGAGCTGGTGAAGGTCCCGAAACTCCTGATCCCAGACATCGCTGGATCGAATGAAGTGGCCTTGGACAAGGGGCATTACCATCCGCATCACAATCTCTACTACGTCACGTCCGATGCTTGGGACATGGCCGTGCTTGGCGGGCTTCTCAGCTCCAAGGTCGCGCTGTTCTTCATCTGGTCATACGCGACGAAGATGCGGGGCAGCTACCTGCGCTTCCAGGCGCAGTATCTCCGGCGCATTCGGATTCCGAAGCCGGAGGATATCGCGCCGCAGTTGGCCAGCGACCTCCGCGAGGCCTTCATTGCGCGCGACTTCAAGCGGCTGGACGTGCTGGCGCTTCGCGCCTACAAGCTCAAGTCTCTCCCCGAATTCGACTTCGTCGATACCAGGAAATAAAAAGGCCCCTCATGAGAGGGGCATAATAAACTGGTGCGCTCCGGCGCCGCGGCATTACTCGAGGCTCTTCTCCCTAGGGTGCTCCCAAAAATTCGGGCCACGTGCTGTCGAAAATAAAACTGACCTTGCGCCCTCTACCGGACCTGGGCTTCCAGGTCGAGGGCGACAAAGTCAGTTTTGATGAGCGTACAAAATGGCTCCGGGCGTAGGATTCGAACCTACAACCTTGCCGTTAACAGCGGCCTGCTCTACCGTTGAGCTAGCCCGGAATGGACCAGCAGTATAGCAAGGCTCGACGGTCCGGTCAAAGCGCGCGCGGGCGTTTGCCGAGAATTTACTCGGGCGGGCTTGATTTTTTTCGGGGAGATGACTATGCTTGCGACGTATGGCAGACACCATCGACCTTTCCACCTTGCTCGCGGACGTGGTCTCGCGCGGAGGCTCCGACCTCCACTTGATCCACGGCATCCCCCCCATCGCGCGCATCGCCGGCGAGATCGGCGCCTTGCCCTACCCGGCCATGAGCTCGGAAGCGATCTATAAAATTCTCGAGCCGTTTCTTCACGACGCGCACAAAGGCACTTTCAAAGACGAGATGCGCGTCAACTTCTCGCAGACCATCGCCGACGTAGGGCGCTTCCGTTTCAATCTCTATCTCGCGCTCGGCACGGTGGGTGCGACCATCCGCGTGATCCCGACCAAGACGTATCCGCTGTCCTCTCTAGGCCTGCCGCCGGTCGTCGGCAACCTGGCCTACCGCCGCTCCGGCATCATCTTCGTGACCGGCTCCACGGGCTCGGGCAAAAGCACCACGATGGCCGCCATGCTGGAGTGGATCAACCAGACCGGGCGTCCGGGCAAGGTCATCACCATCGAAGATCCCATCGAGACCTTGTTCAAGCCCTGCCGCTCGATCTTCGTCCAGCGCGAGGTCGGCGTCGACACCCCGACCTACGACATCGGCATCATGGACGCCCTGCGTCAGGACCCCGACATCCTTTGCATCGGCGAGATGCGCGACGCGGCCTCCATCCGCGCCGCCCTGCTCGCGGCCGAAACGGGCCATTTGGTCTTGACCACGCTGCACACGCGCGACGCATCCAAGACCGCCCAGCGCATCATCACCGCCGTGCCCAACGCCGACCAGGAATCTCTGCGCGAGCAATTGGCCGGCACGCTCGAAGCGGTGATCTCCCAGGAACTTCTACCGCGCGCCGACGGCAAGGGCCTAGTCGTGTCCTGCGAAATTCTCATCGCCACGCCGGCCGTGCGCCAGCTCATCCGCGAAAACAAGATCGAGTCCATCAACGACGCCATCCAGGCCGGCGCGCAGGCCGGCATGATCTCGCGCGACGCATCGATCAAGAATCTCTTCATCAAAAAGCTGATCACCAAGGAGACCGCCGCGGAGCATATGCGCAACCCGGACCTCCTCAACCGCTGATGGCTTCCGCTCGCCCCGAGCGGCTGCCGCTGGACGAACCCACGGCCGAGTCGGTCTTCCGCGCGTTCCAACTGGAAGGCTTCTTCCCGGAGTTCAGCGCGGAGTTGTGCGGAACGGTCTTCCCGCACAGCGGCGTCCACCAATTTCGCGCCGGAGAAAAAGTCATCGAAGGCGGCGAGAACGGCCGCGATCTGTACCTCGTTCTCGCCGGCAGGGTGTCCGCCGACGAGTCGGCTTTCGTCTATCGCCTGGACTACGAGGACGTCAGCTACCTCCTCAAGAACAATCCCGCGTTGGCCGAACATCTGCACGAGCTGGCCCGCGCGCGGACCGCCCCATGATCGTCGCCGTCCTCGTGGCGGCTTTGGCCGCAGGGCGAGCCTCGGCCCAGTCGGGTTTCTCCGCCCCAGGCGACACCGCCGCGTTTGCGCTGCCGGATGGGCCCGCGGGTTTTACTCAGGCGCCCTCCTGCCCGCGGGGCTTCACCCGACTGGCCACGCCCGACGCGCTCCAGCATTTCCGGTGCGTGCCCGAAGGTTCGGGCACGGCCGCCCCAGCGGCGCCGGGAGCGAGACTGCGCGCCGGCGTTCTGTCGTTTGCGCCGCCGCCGGGCTTTCGTGTGCAGGACGATTGGAAGGACTCGGTTCCCATGATCTACATGGAATTGGCGGACTCGGGTCCCGGCAAGCCCGTGTCGATCACAATCTCGCATCTGGGGCCGAATCAGTCCGATTTCGCCGACCTCGACGCGGCGGTGCGCCGCGACGAGCGCTGGCAAGGAGCGCGCGAGGTCAAGCCCCTGCGCGTGCTCGGCGTTGACGCGCGCGTCACGGAGGTTCCTGAACGTGCGCTGTCGGTCTATCTTCCGGACGGTCGGGATTCGTATTATGCCTTCGTGTTCTCCGGTCCCGAGTCTCTCTACGCGCGTCGCCGCCCGGATTTTCTGCGCCTGCTCAAAAGCGTCCGGCGCCAGGCCCGCCGCCCGTGAGCGAACTACAGGAGCGCTCCGAGGGCGCGGTGCGCGTGCTGACCTTCGCGCGCCCCCCCGGCAATACACTGACGACGGCGTTTCTGGAGACACTCCGCGCGCGCGTGGAAGCCGCGGGACGCGAGGGCGGCGTGCGCGCGCTGGTGCTGGAGTCCTCGGTCGACGGCTATTTTTCCAGCGGGATGGACCTTGAGGAACTCCTGTCCTTGCCCGCACCGCGCCGCGGCGAATCCTTCCAGGCACTCATCGCGGTTTACCGAGCCTTGCTGTGTTTCGAAAAGCCGTGCGTCGCGGCGCTGTCGGGGTCGGCATTGTTGGGCGGCTGGGTGCTGGCGATGGCCTGCGATTGGCGGGTTATGGGAACGCACGCGAAAATTTCATTGGCCGAGATCCGTGTGGGGCTGACGCCCACGCCTGCGCTGGTTGCGCGCCTATCCCAACTGAGCGCCAATCCGCAGATCGTCAAAGAGATGGTCCTGCGCGGACGCTCTCTGAACGCGGAGGACGCCCTGGCCGCAGGCCTGGTTGACGAGGTATGCGCCGAAGAAGAGACGCGCGCCTCGGCGCTCTCCGCCGCGGTGCGTCTGGCGAAGTCCGCGCCGCGAGCCTTCGCCCGGATCAAGGCCACGCTCAACGCGGGCGCGTCCGATGCGGCGCTCTGGGACCGCGCTCTCAAGGAATTTTCCGATGTGTTCGCCGGCGAAGAAGCGCGAGAGGGCCTGGCCGCGTATCGGGCCAAGCGCCGCGCGCGCTGGGAGGGCGCATGAGCCGCACATACGCCAAGGACTTGCTGTCCGGGCGCGTCGCCGTGGTGACCGGCGGCGGCAGCGGCATCGGCCGCGTCGTGGCCTCGGAGTTGGCCGCGCATGGCGCCGACGTGGTCCTCGCCGCGCGCGACACCGCGCGCCTGGACGAGGCCGCGCGGGCCATCGCCGCCCAGACCAGACGGCGCGCCATCGGTGTTTCAACCGACGTCGCCGACCCCAAATCCGTCGAGGCGCTATTTTCCCGCGTCGACGCCGAGTTCGGCCGTGTCGACATCCTGGTCAACGGCGCCGCCGCCAACTTCGTACGGCCTTCGGAGACGTTGACCTCGGTGCGCTTTCGCAAGGTGATCGACATCGTGCTCCAGGGCACGTTCTCGACCTCGATCGCTGCGGGCCGGCGCATGCTTGCGCGCGGCGAGGGCGCCATCGTCAACCTGGTCGCGTCCTACGCCTGGACCGGCGCGCCGGGCTTCCTGCCGTCGTCGGCGGCGAAGGCCGGCGTGGTCTCGCTGACCCGCACGCTGGGCGTGGAGTGGGCGCCGCGCGGCGTGCGCGTCAACGCGGTGTGCCCGGGCCTGATCGACACCCCGCAGTCGCGCGAGCGCCTGTGGCCGGAGGAGTGGATGCGCGAGGAACTGCTGAGCGGCGTGCCCGCGCGCAAGTTCGGCTGCGAAGAGGACGTGTCCGACGCGGTGCTTTACCTTTGCGCGCCCGCCACGCGCTATGTCAGCGGCGAGGTGCTGGTCGTCGACGGCGGCTCCTCGGTGGGCGGCGTGCCTTATTTGCGCTTCGTCGAGAAGGCCGGGAAGATCCGGCGCGCGCGGCCCGACAAAGACTGAGGGCCCCCCTTCACCGGGGAGCCCTCACTTCGCGCGCGGCGTCCGAACTCAGGCCGGAGCGCCGTCGTGGTGCTTGGCGTTGGCCTCGCGGTAAGCATCCTTGGCGGCTTTCGCGGCGGCCAGGACAGCTTCTTTTTTCGAGCTCGACTCGTCCTTGACCTTGTCGAGTATTTCGACGCCGCGCTCGCGGCGCTCCTTGAGCCAGTCCGCCAGCTGCTCGCGCGTCTCGGAACCCGCGCGCGGCGCGAAAAGCACGCCTAGCGCTGCGCCCACCGCCGCACCGGTCAAGAACAGAAGAACGCCGGAACCCGTCTCGTTGTCGGCCATAATTCGCCTCCCTACGTCGCTCTTGGCGGCGCGTCGAAAGGGCGGCCGCCCGAATCATCATGACACGCAGGACGCGTCGTGTCAACGACCTCGGTCAAGCCGCGGGAGCGTCGGGACGTCCGGCCCGCTCTTCCTGCAGGCGCACGGACAATTCCTCCAGGCGCCGCTCGCGCGCATCGAGGGTGCGTGCACGTTCCACCAGTGCCGCCTCGAATGCCGCCAGGCGCAGGGCAAACGATTTCTCCAATTCGACGGCGCGCTCGGAGAAGGCGCGTGCGCGCTGGGCCTCGGTCTCGGCGTAGGATTTGGACGCCTCCGCGGACGCGACCAAACGAGACTCCTCCAGCACGCGCGCCCGCTCGATCTCGCGTAGCCGGTCGCGCTCGGCCAACTGGGCGCGCAGGGCCGCCGCATCGCGGGCGGCCGCTCCGGCTTCGTCGACGAGCGCTCGCCGTCCGCGCTCGGACTCCGCGAGGCGCGACTCCAACTCTTGAATCCTGGCGCTGTCGGCCGCTTGCTTATGCTCCGCTTCGGAGCGTGCCGCGTGCAATCCCTCATAAAGCCGTACGGTTTCTTCTTTCAGCGCCGAGCGTTCCCGTGCCAGGTCGGCGAACGATTTTTCCCGGGCCAAGCGCAGCGCGTCTTCGTGCGCGCGCCCGAGCTCCGCCAGACGCGCGTCGTGTGCGGCCGCGCGCTCGGCGTCCGCGCGCGCGCGGGCGGCGGCGCTCTCGGCCTGGGCGCGCTCGAAGCCGGCGCGCAGTTCCGCTTCGCGCCGCAGGAACTCCTCGTCGGCGGCACGGCGCACGGCTTCTGCGCGGTCGCGCGCCGCGGCGGACTCCGAGGCAAATGCGCGGCGCTGCTCTTCCAGTGCCGTCTCGTAGCGCTTGACCAGTTCGCCTTCGCGCGCCGCCCAGCGCTGGTCCATGTCCTTCTGGCGGCGCAGGTGCTCCTCGCGCAGGGACGCCTTCCAGGCCTCGCGCTCCTCGGCGTCGGCGCGCACCGCGCGCTCCGCCTCGGCGGCGCGTCCGGCGTTCTCCGCGTCCAGCGCGCGCCGCCGCTGCTCGTATTCGGCCGCCAGTCCCGCCCGCTCGGCCGCGACCAGGCGCTTCTGCTCATCGATGAGCTCCAGCCTTCGCTTCTCGTGCTCCTGGACCAGGGCGGTCTGCCGCGCGACGTGCTCATCTTCGAGCGCGGCCAGGCGCAGGCGGTTTTCTTCCTCAAGGATCTGGCGGCGCGCAGCCAGCTCGGCCTCCGCTTTTCGCGCCGCGTCCTCCAGCTCCGCGGATTTGCGCGCGATGAACTCGTCTTGCGCGCGCACGCGCTCGGCTTCGCGCCGGGCGGATTCCTCCAGCCCCGTTCGGTTTTGCCGCACGTGCTCGCGCTCCAGCTCTTCGCGCCGCGCGGTCAGTTCGCGCAGGCGCGCTTCGTGTTCGGCGTCTTGCACCTTGCGCCGCTCGTCCCATTGCGCCTGATGTTCGGCGCGCTCGCGCGCCATCTGCGCATCGGCGCGCGCGAGTATTTCGGCCTCCAGCTTCGAGCGGTCCTCGACGAGCACACGCCGGTCTTCGGCCTGACGCGCCTCGGCCTCGGCCATGCGGCGTCGAAAATCATCTTCCAGTTCCCTGGAACGAGTCTCGAGGAGCCGCTCGATCTCCTCCGCACGGTCGGCCAGAGAACGTGCACGCTCCTCGAATTGCTTGTGCACGGCGGCGTCCAGCTGCGCGCGCGACTCCTTGGCGCGCGCCCACAGGCCCTGCTCCAACTGCGACCACTGCGCCTGAAGCTCCGCCTCGCGGCGCTGATAGCGTTCGACCAGGTCTTTTTCTTTAAGGGAGAAGGCCTTGGCCAGTTCCTCGCGGCTGTCGTTCAGGAGCTTCTCGCGCGCGCCGCCTTCGGCGGTCAGGGCCGCGCGCGCCGCGTCCAGTTCGCGGCGCAGGGCGGCGGCCTGCTCGTCGCGGCGGCGCACGTCCTACTCGCGCGCGGCCAGCGCGGCTGAAACCTCCTTTTCACGCGCCCGGCGCAGCTGCTCCACCAGCTCGATCTCGCGGCGCGCTCCGTCCACGGCGGCGTCCTTCTCGCGCTTCGACTCCGCGAGTGCCGCGTCGCGCTTTTCCAACTCGCGCCGCAGTTCCGACCAGGCGGTATCCTTCTCGCGCTGTGACGCGGCCATCGCCGACAGGTCCGCGCGCAGGCGCGCGACCGTCTCCTCCACGCGGCGACGGTCGTCTTCCAGGCGCGCGCGCTCCTCGGAGCGAACCTCCATGCGCGCCTCGACCTTCCAACGGTCTTCCTCGGCCCGGCGCCGCGCGCTCTCCCGATCCCACTCCTGCGCCCGCTCCTGCCACTGCGCCAGGCGCTCGTCGAGCTCCGCCAGGCGCTTTTCTCCGGCCTTGCGCTGGGCAACCTCATCTTGGACCGCGCCTTTGAGGGAAGCGTTGGCGTCCTGAAGATCGCGGATCGTGGCCAGCGCGCCGCGAATGGCCAGACGCGCGGCGTCCAGGCTGTTGATCTCGCGCAACGCCTCTTCGTCCCATTGCTCCATGCGAGGACCAATATAGCGCCGTGACATTACGAAAAGATGACCGCATTGTTTCGCGGGAGCATCCCCCGGTGGACGGAATCGGGAGAATCAGCTACACTGGTGGTGCCGCCGAGGACGATGTTAAGTCCGCCGCGCGGGAGGGCGAAACCGTGACTTCAGAGACAAAGCCGCAGAAGCTCCAGGTGACGTCCGTTGCTGACGGCGTGGTGCGAGTGAAGGTGCCCCAAGGCCGCGGCTTCTTCAAAGTCGCCGTTGAGAAGCGCCACGGCGAGGCGAATTCCCTCTTCTTGGAAGTCAACGGCGCGCGCAAGTTCGAGGTCGGCAACGACTGCGATACCTGCCACTTCTGGTTCAAAATGTTGCAGGAGCCGCGCCTGTCGACGTCGCGCAAGATCGCCAACCTGCCCAAGACCATCCAATTGCCCCGCCCCGTCGACGAGGCTTTGGTGCAGGAACTCGCGCCCATGCTGGAGCTCATGGAAAAAGGCGAGTATCTGGTTTTCGAAACCTCGGTCAATCTTGCCGGACCTTATGACTCCGATGATGAGTCATCCTATTTCTTTCAGAGCGAGTTTCAGGAGCTCTGGGGCATCGAAGACCCCAAGGAGGAGGGATTGCTCTCGGGCTGGGAGCATTACGAGTCGCAGCGCCCCCGCGCCTTCCGGCACGGCGAGGCCGGCCTGGTCGAAAAGCAGTTCGACTTCGTTGTCCCCTTGGTGCCGCGCGCGGCCCTCAAAGAGGAGTACATCAAGCTCTACCAGCAGATGATCCAGAACGGCGACCGCCCGCGTGTGCTGATGCTCGGCATGTACCAGCGCGGCGTGCCGGGCTCCGTCAAGAAGGGCGTCGCCAAAGTCCTGCACTCCTTCATGGCCGGCTTCCTGCTCGACGGCCACCACAAGGTCGCCGCCTATCGCCGCGCAGGCGTGCCCGCGAAATTCCTGGTCATCCTTTCCCCTAAAGCCAGCAAATACACTTTGCTGCCCGATGAGAAGGGGCCCGCGCAGGCGCGTCTTGAGGAGCGCTTGTCCGCGCTCAAGCCTTCCTAAATTAGCCCTTGCATTGCGCCGCGCGCGGGGCTATTCTTTGGTCGCCCCTCGTTTCGATCTAGGTCTTTAGACCTAGGCGGCGATGGGTCTCGGGCCACTGCTTCTTCTGGGCCCAAAAGGGATATCCTGACTCTATGAGGACCCGTCGCGCGACGATCCTGGCTTTGGCGGCCGTCATGGCCGCGGGCTCCGCGCGCGCGCAGGAGCCCGGCGCGGCGTCGGTCACGGCCGCGCGCTCGCCCGGAAATTCCTCCGCGGTCGTGACCCCGGCCGGACGCCGACTGCTGACGCGCATCGCGGCGCTGGAGTCGGACGCGGTCGCCTCACTGACCGGCGCCAGAGCTTCCTCGTTCAACGAGTTGAGCCGACGTCTGGCCGAGTTGCGCCGCGACGTGGACGCGGAGACTTTGCCCCCGGCGGAGAAGACGGAGTTGTCGGCCCGGCTGGACGTGCTCGATCAGTTGCTGGCACGCGCGGCCGCGCTGGCCGGAAAGTCCGGGCGTCTGGACCCGAAGCTGGAGGCGGTGATGCGCCAGGCCGTCGCGCGCGCGCCGGCCGGGCAGCCGCCGGTCGACAGCCTGGAGGCCGTCGCGGCCCAGTTGGTGGCCGCGGCTTCGGCCAAGGATCCCGCGGCGGCCAACCGCGTGTTCGACAACATGCGCGCGGAGTTGGGGGCCGGCGCCGCCGCGCCGCTGGCGCAAGTCCAGAAGGATTTCGCCGCGCGCGAGCCGATCGACTTCACCCCCCCGGGCGCCAAGGGCACGAACGCCTACCGTCGCCGCATCCACACGCCTATTCCGGCGCTGAGAACTCCCGCCGCGGCGGCGCCGACTCATGCCGCGGCGCCAATCAGAGCCTCTCTAGGCAAAGCCTTGCGCGCGGCCTACACGCCCATCCGCGAGAGCCTCCCCGACGGACAGACCCAGGCTTTTCTCACCCAGCGGCAAGATCTGCTGAAAGCCCTGGACGCCGCCGGCCAGGCGCTGGAAAGCACGCTCGGCAAAAATACAAGCGACTTTCCCGACCGCGCGGCGATGGCGGCGGCCCTTGAGGGCTATGCCGACAAGCTCTGCGCCGGGCTGGGCTTTCGCGTTCCCGTGACGCAGAACGATTACGCGACCTTGCGCCCGCGCCTGGACGCGCTCACGAAGGCCGGGCATCCCCAGGCCGCCGAATTCCTGCGTCAGCTCTGGAACTACCGCTTCTTTCTGGCCGGCTCAGTCCAAAAGCGCGCCGTCCCGGTGGGAACCACGTTCGCGCGCTGGGAGTTGTGCCCGAACAACGACCACCCCGTCTCCGCGACGGTCGCGTCCTACGCGCGCGGCGGCACGGATTTCTACGGCCTGCGCGAGAATCAGGCCGGAGGCGCTTTCGTCTTCGCCGCCCCGGACGCGGGCGGCGACCGCATGCTCCAGATTCTGCGCGGTCCGACGGGCGCCCAGTCCGTCAGTGAGATCAATTCCGCCGGCGCCGGCGCCGCGCGCAAGATCGTCAGCCAGACGTTCGAGAAATACGACGCGCGCGGCCGCCTGCTCGAGCGCCAGGCGGAAGACGCCGTCGCCGGAGTAATCAAGACGACGACCTTCGACGCCGCCGGCCGCGAGTACGTCGAGGAGCACCGCGTCGGCGCGGCGCAGCCCTTCTTCGTCAAAGACATGACGGCGGCGGTGCCCTACGAAGTGAAGCTCTCCGGCAACGTCCGCGACATGACCGTGCTGGATGCGTCCAACCCAGTGCTGCGCCAGGTCGACGCCGTCAACCCCGACGGTACGCTCCGGTTGGATTACCGACTCCTGCGCAACGGCGTTCGCCAGGAGCCGGTTCCCGGCGCGCCCTTGGCGTTGAAGAATATCGGCAAGGACGGCAAGCTGATGTACACGCTCGTCGACCTGCGCAAGGCGGGATCGGAGGCTGGTCGCGCAGCCGCCGCGCGCGACGCGATGAAGGCGGCGGGCCTGGGCGCAGCCGAGATCGCGCGGTTGTCGCCGGAGCTGTCCGCGTTCCTGCGTGATCAATCCGCCGCAGGTTCCGACCAATTCGTCGTTCTGCCCGGACAGCCGCCGAAATTTATGCTGACTCATTTTCTGCCTGGCGGCGACCGCCGCGTCGTGCGCGGCTACTTCGGCGAGGGCGGCGGCTACCAAGGCGCCGCGAAACAGACCGCTTTTCTCTCGTATTATCCTGCCGACGCTCAACGAGCCTCGAACAACGACACTCACGTGCAGTTCGAGTACCTGTCCGGCAACAGCCGTCTGAGCGACGAACCACCTTCGACCAGCACGGTCAATCCGTCCTGGTACGCGTTCTGGCGCGACTCCAAGACGGTCGTCCATTATTTCGAGACGCCGCAGAGCTACCGGGACGGGCGCTGGGTCGCCACGGGCGCCCTGTGGGACGATCCCTCCCGACTGCGCAGCGCCGACAACGAAGGCACGGCCTTCGGCACGACGGTGGCCCAGTCGATCGGCAAGATCCCCGGCGCGGGCTGGGTGCTGGGCGGCAGCGACCAGGTCAGCCGCGGCCTCTCCGATCCCGCCCTGCACGCGACAATCTACCAAGCTCTTCCCGACGACGCGAAAAACGTCGACGAGACGGCGGACTGCGCGGAGAGTTTCGCGTGTTCCGGCACCACGCCGGACGTCAACAAGCAGCATTCTGAATTCGAGAAATGGCTGACGGGCAAGATCTTGCCGAAGCTGACGCCAGCCGGCCGCAAACTTCTCGATGCCGCCGTGCGCCAAAAACTGCGTCCCTCGCTGCTGATCCACAACACGGCCAACCCCATCACTCCCTCCGACGGGGACATCTATTATTCCGCGCTGAACGCGACGATCACCCAAGACGAAGAGTACATGGCGCTGGTCACTTTCTTCGGCAGCGGCCACGTCGCCGAGCAGATCGCGCAGGCGCACGGCATGATCGCCGGTGTCTCGGCCGGACTAGGCATCGAGACCACGAAGATGCTGACCAACCCGTTGATGCTTCTACCCGTGGCCGGGGAACTTGTCGGCTCCGTGGTGGGCCGTCTGCTGGAGGCGGCCGGCGTCAGCGATCGGATGATGACGGCGATGAGCCGTGTGGCGGACGTCGGCGTGAATTTCGCCAAGCCGATGGTGTTCACCGTGATGGGCGCTCAGCCCGTCGTCGATTTCATGCAGGCCGTCGAGCATCCGACCAACCCTGCTTCCGCCGGAAAGTTCGCGGAGCTCCCCGCGCTGATCGGAACGATCAAGCTCTACGGCGCCGGTGAGAAATTCTTGGCCGACAAATTCCCGGACCTGGGGCCGAAAATTGAACCGCCGGCCGAGGCCGCCGCGCTCGCGCCTGCCGAACCCGCGCCCGAAATCCGGATGACGGAGGCCCTGCAGCCTCAAGTGGAGGCTCCGGCCCCCGCCCCGATTCCGGAGTTTGAAGCGGCGCCGACGCCGCATCCCGTGGAGCCCGTCCCTCACCCGGACCTTGCGCCGCGCCCCTCGCCCGCGCCGGAATCCGCACCGGCCCGTCCGCCTATGGAACCGGCCGCGCCCCAGCCCCCAGTAAGCGTTCTGCAGAGGCTGTCCGCGGCGGCGTCGAGCGGCTTTCAAAGCGCGTCCGATTTCATGACCGCCACGGCTCAGCGTTTCGGCGTCATGAATTCCGACGCGGGTGTGGCCGAGACGTCGGGCGGCTTCCACGCGACGGAGAACAGCGGCCAGTCGGAAGCCGCGGCCCCGCCCGCCGCGCTGGATGGCGCTCCCGCCCGGGCGGCGGTCGAAGCACCCCCCGCTTCCGCGGCGCCGAAGCTCACGGACGTTGCCGCCGCCGGGCCCGCACCCGAAGTCTCTGCGCGCCCTGCGGCCGAAGCCCCCGCGGAGCCGTCGCTCGAGGGAGAAAAGGGCTCCGCCCCGCAGGAAGCGGCGGCCGAGCGGATGGGAGAGCAAGCTCCCAGCGGCGCTCGCGCCGCTCCGGCCGAAGAGTCTCCGATCGACACTCAGGGTCCTTCTCAAGCGAAAATGGGTTTGCGGGCGGATGAGACCGTTGCGCGCGAGGATTCTGCGTCGGGCGAGGAGCGCCCGGCCGGAGGCGAGCGAGCCGCAGCGGATGAAACCGGACGGAACGCCGGCGCGGATGAGAATGCTTCGAGTGACGAGGCGAATCGATCCAAAGCCGACCGCGACGCGAGAATGCGAATCTTCGGCCAAAGCGCGCTTCTGGCGATGGGCGGACGACTGGCCTCTCCCTATCAACCCCAACGGCAGGAGACTCCTCCTCCGCCGCCGAACAGCGACGATCCAGGTTCTGGAGGCGCTCCCGGCTTCCGGAGTGCGTCGAAGAGCGGCCGCGGAACCGGCACTGGAACCGACAGCGGAACCGGCACTGGAACCGACACCGGAACGAAAAATTCCTGTGCCGGTCCGAATTGCCAAGCCTCCTCATCACAGAAGCCCTGCGTAGGCGCGGCGTGCAACACGAACGGGTCTTCGAATTCCGGCGGCTTCCGCGGAGCGCCTGGAGCCGTCGGCGGCTCTAACGGTCCTGCGCCCAGCGCGGGCGGTTCGGGCGGCTCGGGCGGCTCAGGCGGGGGTAGCGGAGGGGCCGGAGGCGGCGGAGGTTCCGGTGGCGGGGCGGGCGGCGGCTCTGGTCATGCGAATCCAACGGGTACTGCGTCGGGGTCTCCGGGCGCGCCATCGATCGATGCCGCACCGGTTGCCGGTGCGAATCCAGCTCCTTTCGTGGGTCCTGATATCCCCGCCCGCAAATCGGCGGCGACCACCAACGGAACTGCGGCCCCGCGGGCGCTGGGCGGGCACAGCCCGGAGCCTTCTATGGCCTCGCGTTTCGACGGCTCGAGCGAGCGAGCGCTCGGACAAGCTTTGCCGATGGCCAACGCCTTGATGCACGGCTTGGGCGGAGGAGGCGACGTCGGCTTGCCGCAAATGCCCTCCACGCCTCCGGCGGCGGCGGTCTCGGGGAGGAGCAATTCAATGAAGGAGAAATCCGCGTCCTCCGCCTCCGCTTCTCGCGGACCACTCTCAGCCGCGTCTACGGCGGCTTCGCCCGCCTCCGACGAAGACTACAATTACACGTACCTGGCTCCCGCGCGTCAGAAATACGATCTGCCGACCGACTCCCCGAAAACCAAGGATTGGCGTTACCTGGCGGCGCTGGCCGCACGCGTCTCCGCGGCGCTGGCCGCGGCGTACTTATTCATGCACTCCGACTTCAGCTATCTGGCGGGCTTCACGCGCCGTCGTCGCGGGCCTTGACGAAAATAGTGATAGAATAAGGTCATCAGGCGCCCACGATGATCTCTCGCTGCCCGAGTTGTGGCTCTCAAGTCAAGGAAGAAGACGAAGTCTGTTCTTCCTGCGGCTGGGACTTCCGGGCGCGCAAACACGCGCCGAAGCCGGGCGACCCATCCATCCCGGGTCTGCCGCAAGCAACGGCGTTGCCCCCCGCAAAAAATATTGGGGCCAGTGGGCTTCCCACATACGCGCCTCAGCCGACGCAAGGTCTGCCGTTTTCCTTGCCCGCGGCGAATGCTCCGACCACGCCGGTCGAAGCTTTCTCATCCCTTCCTCCCGCACGAACCTTGGGCGCACCTCCGCTGTCTCTCCCCGGACACGTTCCGACCGCCGCCTCTCAAACTCTGCGCGAGCCCATCACCGCGCCCGCTCCTTCCGCCCCCGCAAAAGCGCCGAACGAATCCAGCCCCGAGACGGCGGGACTCGGCGCGAAATTAAAGTCATTGCTGGGCATTCTGTCGCCCGCAAAGGTCGAAGCGGCACCGGCAACCCAAAAGTTGGAGCCGAACTCGACGCTCGTTTCGTCTGCATCGATGCCCGCCCCTACGGCGCCGGCATCCGCGACTGCTTCGCCAACGCCGCCGGTGGAGGCCGTTGCGCCCCCTACGCCTGCGCCTGCGCCTGCGCCTGCGCCTGCGCCTGCGCCTGCGCCTGCGAAGAAGGATTTGGATTTGACGACGCCGCGAAATGATTCATCTCAACTTTTGCCTCAGCCGAAGGAACCGGCAAAAAACCCGCTAGAAAACGAGAGATTTATTGTTCCCACGCAGAACGCGCCGGAACCGATCCCCTCGACCGACGAAGACGCGTCTTCCGTTTTTGATCTCGACAATCCGCCGGCGTCGCCGCCCGACCACACCCAGGCCGCGCCAGCCGAAGCGCTCGCGACCGAACTTTCGCCACAGGCGCCCGCCGCGCAAGAAGGAACCGAGACCGTCGCTTCCAGTCCCGAAGAGGCGACGGACCTTGTCGTGGGGCGTCCCTCGGACGATAAGGCCGCAGCGCCTGAGGCCGCCGCCACGCAGAAGCTTCCCGCCCCTCTCGTCGCTTTGGTTTTGGCCGTGGTCCTCGGCGGCATCAGCGTGTTCGTGGGCTACCGCCTGACGCGCCCCGCGTCCACGCCGACGCCCGCGTCGGTCCTGCCGTCTTCTTCGACCGCGACCGCCTTTCCCGCGGAGCCGGTCTATACGCCCCCCAAAGTCGTGTTCGCCGACGAGCACGTTGTTATCGCCGGCGAAGCGCCGCGGCCCATTTCTTCCACGACGATCGAACCCCGCTCCCTTCCGGATGTCTCGGCGCCGTCTCCGGCAATCCCGCACGCGTCCTCCGCGGCGGCTGAACCCGCACCGACAAAATGGGCGTTTCGGGGAGAGGCTTTTGACTTAATGACTGGCGATCCGGTGTTCGCGGCGAAGCTGATCCTGCTTGACGAGAAAGGCGCCGTCGTGGGCTCCGCGGAAACCGGAACGGACGGCCGCTATGAACTCACCGTCCGCGCCGGCTCCGCGAGCGGCTATCAATTGAAAATCGAGCGAGCCGACTATCTGGATCGCTGTATAGACCAGGGTGCGGGTACCGCTGCCCTGCGTCAAGCCACGCCCGACGAGCGCGCTGTACTCATTCACGCGGCGCACGGACGTCCCTGGATCGGCTCGCCGAGCAAGCCCACGACACACGACCTGGCTCTAATCCCGAAAAACGCAGAGTTGCAGTAGCACCGACGAAGGTCAGTGGCCCAAGACCGCGGCATCGAATGATCCGGCGTTGATTCGAGAGAGGGAGGCCGCCGTGCGGCGCGCTCCAGCCAAGCCGGGCGCGGGCGCTCCGACCAACGCGCGGCGCAGAGCCGGAAGGGTCGCGTAGGCTCGGTCGCCGGGGCAGTCGGTCACCTTGTAGTCGCGATGCCCCTTCAGCGTGTCGGGAGATATTCCGTAACGCGCGACCAGATAACGCCCCAGTGCGGCTACGGCCGCCAACTGGGGCACCGTCGGCCGGTTGTTGACAGGCGGGTGATAGTTGCCAAGCAGAACGATGCCGACATTGCCCTCGTTGTCGTCCAACGTGTGCGCGCCGAGCATGCCTTCGGGGCGTCCCTCAATAATGTTGCCCAGGGGATCGACGGCAAAATGATAGGCGATATCGATCCAGCCCCGGCCGTGGATGTGAAAGTCTTGAATGAAGCGCACTTCGTCCAAGCTTTCTTGAAGCGTCTGCGTGTAGCGGCCGTCGGAATGGTGAAGCGTGATGCGCCACGGCAGGGGATCGGGCGTGTAAGGTTCGGTCGCCGGCACGGCTTTCCACTCCGCGCGCGGATGCACGAACGGGCGCTGAGCGCCGGGATCCTTGGGGCCGCGCGACGGCGGGATCGAGGCTTCGGAGCTTTCGGGGTTGGCGACGAACGTCTCCACTGAATACACTTCGACGGCATGGTCGCGGGAAACCCCTGTGTCCAGAGCGCGTAATCGCAGACGGCCCGGGCCGGGAGTGGCTCGCGCGCGAGCCCAGAAACGTCCGTTCGGAAAGCGGTGCATTTCCAGTCGGGTCCAATCCGGCGGACCGCCGCCCGCACGCTTAGCCTCGAAGGTCACGGCGGGATCGGGAAGGAAGCCTTGAATCAGCACGGTGTTCCAAGGCGCGGCGATCGGGTCGCTGGCGCCGCTGTCGAAGACCACGCGCGGCCCCGCTCCGAAAGCTTGCACGGGAAAACTCTCGCTTGAGCGCGAGCCGAAAGTGACGGGCTGTCCGGCGTCCTCGGCGCGCACCGTCGCGCCGAGCAGCAGGAGCGCGAACGCCAGTCTAGCGCGCACAGGCGGCCTCCACGTCGGCGATCTCCTTGGGTACGTCGGTCAGGTTCAGCGCGGGACCGTCGGCCTGAACGACGATGTCGTCTTCGATGCGCACGCCGCCGAAATCCAGGAAGCTCTCGGCCTTGGCGAAATCGATCGAGCCTTTGTGCTTGCGGCGCAAGGCCGCGTCCTTGATCAGCGCCTCGATGAAGTACACGCCGGGCTCCATGGTGATCACGAAGCCGGGCTCCAGCTTCGCCACGAAGCGCACCGGCACCTTCGTGGGATTGGGCATCACGCGTTTCTTGCCGCCGGTCACGTCGTGCACGTCCAGTCCGAGCATGTGCGTCAGGCCGTGCGGGTAGAACATCCGCACGGCGCCGCCCTCGACCAGCCCGTCGGTTTCACCGCGCAGAAGGCCCAGGGACTTGAGGCCTTCGGCGATCAGGCGCATGGAGCGCACGTGAAGGTCGGCCGACACCACGCCCACGCGCGCGGCGGCGATGCAGGCCTTCTGTGTCTCCAGCACGACCTGATAAACGTCGCGCTGCCGCGCCGTGAACTTGCCGTTGGCGGGATACGTGCGCGTGATGTCGGCGGCGTAGCCTTTGTGCTCGGCACCCGCGTCGATGAGCAGAAGTTCCCCGTCGCGCAGCGTCGCGGTGTTGTGGCGATAATGCAGCACGGCGCCGTTGACGCCGGCCGCGACGATGGACGGATAGGCCAGGTGCTTGAGGCCGGCTTTGAGACACTCCGCCTCGAAGACGGCCTGGAGTTCGTATTCCTTCATGCCGGGGCGGGCGGCGGCCATCACCGCGCGGTGAGCAACGCCGCTGACCTCGGACGCCCGGCGCATCAGCGTCAGTTCGGCCTCCGTTTTACAGGCGCGCAACTCGTCGAGCGCGTCGCGCAGGCGAGGCTTCGGAGCGACTTTGCGCCGACCCAGGACTTTCTTGAGCTCATCGGCATACATCACCCGGTCCACGCCGAAGAGAACGCGAGCCTCCGCGGGGCTGGGCACATGCCCTTCCCAGACGCGGTGGTGGCTGTCGACGCGCGGCACGAACAAGGTCTCTTTGCGCGTCTTCGGATCCAATACCAGGTGACAGCCGGGCTCCTCGACGCCCGTCAAATACAAAAAGTCGGAATTCTGCCGGAACACGTACTCCACGTCGAAATTGCGCGGCACCGGCCTGCCGCCTTCCAGATGAATCAACGCCTCTCCGCCCATGCGGCGGCCCAGCGCGCGACGCAGTTCGCGGTAATGGTTCATGCCGGAATTATAACACGCAAAGGAGGGTCAGTCCTTTCCATATTTCCATTCGAGGCAGGGAAAGATGGGAAAGACTGCCCCTCGCAATATGCTAACATGTCCATCGAAAGCCGCCGCCCCTCAACGCGTACGACAACTCGAGGCGGCTTTCACCTTTTGACGGCCGGCGCCGAGGCGCGCGCGAGAAGCGCGCGCCTCGCGCGTTTCTAGGACCTAAGTCCGCCGCGCGTGGGACTTAGGTCCGGCGACGCGGCGCGCCGGGGACGCTATAATAAAGAAAGTGCCAACGACATTCCGACCCGTGCTCGCCGCGGCGCTCTGCGCCGCGCTTATTTTGCCGGCTTCCGCGCAGATGGAAGTCGTCGCGCCCAGCCTCGCCGAGTCGACCATCGCGGGCTCCGTTCGAACCCCAGCGCTCGCCCTCCCTTCGATTCCGTTGACGGCGTTTTCAGGACTGCCGGCGCTGTCCCCGGCGCTCGCCGCCCCCCTCGCGCTCTCGGCACCTGCGGCGACGACGGCTCCCGCGGCGCCGGCGGCGACCGCTCCGGCCGGAGCGGTCGCGGCAGAACAGATCGATGAAAGCCCGGCGTTGCCTTTCGCGGCTTATCCCCGACAACTCGAACCCGCCGCGCCTGCGACCGAAGCCGCCGGCGGCGTCGCCCAATCGCGGCGATTTTGGGAGAACTTTTGGTCCGGGGCGCCTTCGCGCTCGGCTCTGGCGGCGACGGTCGCCGTTCCCGCGACGGGCGGTATCAAGGCCGCGGCGCTGCACTTCAGTCCGGCTCTCGGCGCGGGCGTGGTTCTGGTCGGCGCTTACGCGGCCGACCGCGGCTTGCGTTGGGCCGTCTCTAAAGCCGCCGCACGCCGCAACCTGGACCCGCACCAACTCGCGGCCGCGCGGCTGATCGCCCGCGTCGTGCTTTGGACCGCAGCGGCGCTGGGCGCGCTGGCCGCGGGCGGAGCTTCTCACACCGTGATGGCGGCGGCGCTGGGGACGGGAGGCACGATCCTCACCCTCGGGCTTAAAGACGTGCTCGGCAATTGGATCCAAGGTCTGACTTTTCTCGTTTCCCGGCCGTTCACGATCGGCGACCGCGTCCAGGTCGGCGATCAGACCGGGCGCGTCACGGGCCTGGACCTGTCCGGACTGACTCTGACCCGCGACGACGGCGCCCAAGTCAAGGTGCGTCACACGACGCTCGCGACGATGAGCGTGGTCGTGTTCGGGCCTTTCAACGACCCGGGTTTGGCCGCTCTCGCCGCCCAGACGCGCCTGAGCGGCGCGGCCGTGGCGGTCTGGAAGAACCTCGGACGGGGATTCTGGATGTCGGCGGCGGCGCTTGGAGCGCTGATCGCGGGGCCGGTGTTCCTTGCGCCCCTTCAGACCGGCCTCTTCGCCGCGGCCGCGCATTGGGCCATGGCGGGAGTACTGGTTCTGGCGACGAAGTCTCTCGCGCGCAGTCTTTCCTCCGCCGTCGAGGCCATCGCGGTCCGTAATTCCTGGCGGCTGGAATCCCGCGTGCTTGCCACGTTGTTCGTGCGCGCGCTGGCGTGGGGCGTGGGCGGCGGCGCGTTCCTGCGCGTCATCGGCCTTTCCTGGGGGACGCTCGCGGCAAGCTTGGGCCTGACCACCATCGGCCTGGGCCTGGCCACCAACAACGTTTTCGGCTCCATCATCCTCGGCGCCGAGATACTGTTTTCAAAGCCCTTCAAGGTCGGGGACACGGTCCAGCTCGGCTCCTATTCCGGGGTCGTCGCCGACGTCACCCTCGCTCACGTCGTGATCCGGCTCGATGAGAACCGGCGTCTGTACGTGCCGTACGCGGCCATCCGCGACGGAGTCTTGATCGTCACCACAGGAAATAAAACCCCATGAGCTCCCCCCGCCGCCAGGACGTGCGCAACATCGCCATCATCGCCCACGTCGACCACGGCAAGACCACGCTCGTCGACGCCCTGCTCAAATCCACCGGCGCCTTCATCGTGAAGGCCGACGCAGCACAGGAGCAAGTTCTCGACAGCAATGATTTGGAACGCGAGCGCGGCATCACCATTCTGGCCAAGAACACCTCGGTGCGCTACGGCTCGACGACCATCAACATCGTCGATACGCCCGGCCATGCCGACTTCGGCTCCGAGGTGGAGCGCATCCTCAAAATGGTCGACGGCGCCCTGCTGGTCGTCGACGCCGTCGAGGGCCCCATGCCGCAGACGCGCTTCGTGCTGCGCAAGGCGCTGGCCCTTGGCCTACATCCCATCGTGGTCATCAACAAGATGGACCGGCCGCACATCAATCCGCAGGGCGCGCTGAACCGCGTGTTCGATCTGTTCATCGACCTGGGGGCGACCGAGCCGCAGATGGACTTCGCCACCATCTACGCCGCGGGCAAGGCCGGCTGGGCCAGCTATGACGTCAACAAGGTGGGCTCGGACATGACGCCGCTGTTCGACACCATCCTGAAGTCCGTCCCCGGACCCATGGTGGACTCCGCCAAGTCCCTGCAGATGCTGGTCACTATGGTCGACCACAGCAATTACCTGGGCAAGATCGGCATGGGCCGCATCCAGAACGGGCGCATCGCCAAGAACGACGTCGTGGCGCTGATCAAGGCCGAGAACGGCAAGGTCATCCCCGGCAAGATCACGATGCTGCAGATGTACTTCGGCCTCAAGCGACAGGACGTGGAGACCGCGCAGGCCGGAGACATCGTCGCGGTCGCGGGCTTGGAGACGATCAACGTCGGCGACACGGTCTCGTCGGTGGAGAATCCGCTCGCGTTGCCGCCGCTGGAGATCGACGAGCCGACGCTGTCCATGGAGTTCATGGTCAACAACTCGCCCTTCTCCGGGCGCGAAGGCAAGCTCGTGACCTCCCGCCACATCCGCGAACGCCTGCTTCACGAGCAGCAGATCAACGTGGGCCTCAAGATCGAGCAGCTGCCCGGCGAGGGTCACTTCAAGGTTTCCGGCCGTGGCGAACTGCATCTCTCCATCCTGATCGAGACGATGCGCCGCGAGGGCTTCGAAGTCGCGGTTTCCAGGCCGCAGGTGATCTTCCGCGAGATCGCCGGCGTGATGAGCGAGCCGATGGAGAACCTGGTCATCGACGTGCCCGTCGATTATCAAGGCGCGGTCATCGAGTCTTTGGGCCGCCGCGTGGGCCAACTGCAGAACATGGCGCCCGAAGGCACTTCCCGCGTGCGCCTGGAGTATGCGATATCCTCGCGCGGCCTCATGGGCTTCAAGGGCGAGCTGATGACGCTGACCAAGGGCCAGGGCATGATGCACCACAGCTTCGCCGGCTACGGACCCAAGGGCTCCGAGCCGCCGCCGCGCCCCAACGGCGTGCTGGTGGCCAAGGAGCAGGGCAAGGTCACGGGCTACGCGCTGTCCGGCCTGCAGGAACGCTCGGACTTCTTCCTGGGACCCGGCGTGGACGTCTACGAGGGAATGATCGTGGGCACGAACTCGCGCCAGAACGACATGATCGTCAACCCCTGCAAGGCCAAGGCGCTGACCAACATGCGCTCGAAGGCCACCGATGACGCCATCCAGCTGGAGCCGCCGAAAATACTGAGCCTGGAGCAGGCCTTGGAGTTCATCGACGACGACGAACTCGTCGAGGTCACCCCGCAGTGCATCCGCCTGCGCAAGAAAGTCCTCAACGCCTCGCTGCGCAAGCGCTCCGAAGACTAGGAATTCCTTCCTGGTCCAAAGCCCGGCGCCCCCCTAGGCCCATCGGCCCAGGGGGGCGCGACATGTCTGGCTATAATGCACGCATGCGAGCCGTGTTCGCCTGCATCCTCTCACTTTTCTGCGCGGCCCCAGCGTCGGCCGCCGAGCCGCTGCTCGGCTTCAATTATCCCGTATGGTCGCGCGACGGCTACGGCTCCGCGGCCGCCGCGGCGTCTCTGCGCGCGCTGGCCGCGACGGGCGCGGGTTGGGTCGCGTTGACGCCGACGCTGTACGTCAAGGACCGGCGCGACAGCGCGCCGGCCCCGACGGAGAGCACGCCCAGCGATGACTCCCTGCGCGCGGCCATCCGCGCCGCGCGCGCGGCGGGCCTGCAGGTCGTCTTGAAGCCGCACGTCGACCTTCTGGATGGAGGAGATCGCGCGTGGCTTTCCCCACGCGACCCCGCGCGCTGGTTTGCGGCTTACCGGGCGCAGATCCTGCGCTACGCCGCGCTCGCGCACGAGGAAGGCTGCGGGCTCTTCGTCGTCGGCACCGAACTGTCTCTGTTGACCTTGCCGCAGCATTGGCGCGCCTGGCGCGCGCTGATCGCCGAGGTGCGCGAGGTCTACCCCGGCCCGCTCACCTTCGCCGCGAACTGGCACTCGGCCGCGCACGTCGGTTTTTGGCGTGAGCTCGACTACGTCGGCATCGACGGCTATTATCCCGTCGCCGCCGCAAGTCCCCGCTTGATGCGCGCCGAACTGGACGTCTGGGCTCTGGAAGCCGAGGCGGTCGCGCACGCCGCCGGACGCCCGCTGCTCTTCACCGAGATCGGCATCGCCAGCCAGCGCGGCGCTCAGCGCAGACCGTGGGACTACCGAGACTTCGGCGCCGTCGACGACGCGGTGCAGGCGGATTATTTTGAGACGTTCCTGGACGTCTTCGGCCGCCGCGCGAATTTCGCCGGGATGCTGGCGTGGGATTGGGAAGACGCCCCGGCGCCGCCCGGAGACAAGTCGATGAACCTGCGCGGCAAGCCCGCGCTCCACGTTCTGGAGCAGGTCTTTCACGCCGCGCGGCAGCCCCCAAGCGTCTCCCACGCCCCAGCGGCAGCGCGCGTCTCCGCGGTCATGGAAGAAGCGCGCGACATCGCGCGCTGAGAAGGTCAGGGCGCGCACGACGCGTCTTGACTTTAATGATAATAGCATGTCATCATCATCCCATGCCGCGCGCGTGGATGAAGCGTTTGATGGCGACCGTCGCCGTCCTGGTCTTGGCCGCGATGGCCTTTCACGGCGTCGCGCACGCCAGCGAGGTCGGCCACGATGATTGTCCCGCCTGCGCGGTCGGTGCGGCGAAGACCGCGGGCACGTCGGCTCCGGCCGTCGTCCGCGTCCTCTTCCTCGTCGCCGTCGCCGAGCCTTTGCCCCAGCCTTGCGCCCGTCCTGCCCTCAAGTTCCGCGCCACCGCCCGCCCTCCTCCGCGCGCTTGAAGTTCTGAGCGTCGCCGGTCCGTCGTAACATCTAAAAGGAGGATTCATGCTTCGAATTTCATTGGCGTTATTTTTTGCCGCAATTTTCGCCGCATCCGCGCGCGCGCAGGAGACGATCTTGTCGCCCGCCCCGGAAGCGGGTACGGAGGGCGTGATCACGCCCGCCATTCCCGGCGTGCCCAAGACGTTCCTGCCGGACTTCGGCATCGCGGGAGACTTCGCCTATCAGCGCAGTTCCCTGCCTAAATCGGATCCGCGCTACACGCAAGCGCTCCAGCAGCCCGGAATCCGCGACGGCCAATTGGTGGCGTTCTCGCCCATCGATCCCTACACCAACGCGCAGTTCACCATCGACCTGCCGCAGAACGGCGTGGCCAACATCGAGGAGGCGTGGCTGTATTTTCACAAGCTGCCCGGAGGCGTGGACGTCCGCGTCGGGCGCTTTCTTCCTCAATTCGGGCTGCTGGACACGACGAACACGTTCCAACTTTCCATGTTCAACCGCCCCAGCGCCATCGGCGACTACATCGGCTCCGACGGCATGGACGCCTCCGGCCTGGAGGTGAACTTCTTCATCCCCAATCCGTGGGACCTGAACCTGAAGGCGGACTTCAACGCGGTCCAGGGCGACGTGCTGGGCGGGGCCACGCGCAACGGCGGCCTGGCTTTCCTCGGAACGCTCGACTACTCGTCGGACTTTCTGACCAACGGCTCGATCGAGGCCGGCGCCAGCGCGGCTCAAGGGCCTTCTCCCTTCGGCCTGTCCGAGACCTTGGCCAATCCCTACATCCAGGTCCAATACGCGCCGTCTCAGCGCCACGTCTGGACCTGGAGCGCCGAAGGCATGTTCGCCGAGCGCCAGGGGATGGGCGACCAGAACTTCCGCAAGAGCTTCTACACCTTTCTCGACTACAACTGGGCGCTGCGCTACCACGCCGGCTTCCTGGTCGACGTGGTCAACCTTCCCGGCTCCCTGCCGGGCGTGACCTACCCCGGCCAGTATCCGGACGCCTACAACTCGCCCCTGCCGGCGCCCGGCTACGGCACCCAGGTCAACCTGGCGCCGAACTTGACGTGGTTCGTCTCCGACAACACGCGCCTGCGCCTGCAGTATACCCACACCACGCCCAACGGCGTGGAAAAGGCCAACGACACGACGGCCTTCCAGGTGACGTTCTCCCTGGGCAATCTCAAACAGTTGAACTGAGGACACGACCATGAACATCAAGAACCTAACGCGGACGTTCCCCCTCCTGGCCGCACTTCTGGCGGCCGGCCCCGCCGCGGCGGCGGGCGGCAAGTTGCGCGTGCTGGCCACGACGGACTATCTGGGCTCGCTGACGCAGACCATCGGCGGCGACAAGGTCAAAGTCGACTACTTGTCTCCGGCCGGCTTCGACGCCGACAACTACTCGCCGCGCCCGCAGGACCTCTTCAAGATCCACCGCGCCAAGCTGTTCATCATGGTGGGCCTGAGCCTGGAGGACTGGGCGCGCGATCTGGTCAACGCGGCCAACAACCCCGGCTTGATCAAGGCCGAGGTCTACCACGGCATCAAGCTTCTGGACGTGCCCAAGGGCTCCGTGGACTTCAGCTTCGGCGACATCCACCCGCACGGCAATCCGCACTTCCAATTGGACCCGGAGGACGGGCGCGTGATGGCGCGCAACATCAAGACCGCGCTGGCCTACGCCGATCCGGCCAACAAGGACTACTACGCCGCGAACCTGGCCGACTTCGAACGCCGCCTGACCGCGGCCGAGGCGCGCTGGAAAGAGCTGATGGCGCCCTACAAGGGCTGGGCCTTCACGCCGTATCACGAGGACATGGACTACTTCGCTCAGGCGTTCCAGTTGAGCATTCCCAAGCCGCCGAACACCATCGAGGAGAAGCCCGGCTTCGTGCCCTCGCCGCGACGCATCGAGGAGGTCATCAACCAGGGCAAGACCGCGGGCGTCAAGCTCATCGTGACCGAGCCCTACTACGACGTCTCGATAGGCCGGGCCGTGGCCAATGGCGAGAAGCTCCCGTTTCTGGTCGTTTCCTTGTATGATATCGGCCTGGACCCGAAGCAGACCGACTACATCTCCATGGAAGACTCGATCGTGACGCGCTTTGCCCAAGCTTTCGCCGGCCATGGCGACTGAACTGCTGCACGCCCGCGGCCTCAGCGTCGGCTACGGGCGCCACGCGGTTCTGCACGGCGTGGATTTCGCCATCGAACAGGGCGATTTCCTCGGCGTGATGGGCCCCAACGGCGCGGGCAAGACCACGCTTCTGAAGACTTTGCTGGGTCTGCTCGCGCCGTTGGCCGGGACCATCGAGTCGTCGTCGGCCAAGAACGGGGGCAAGCCGCTGTTCGGCTACGTGCCTCAGCGCGAGAGCCTGGACCTGCACTTTCCGCTGACCGCTCTCGAAGTGGCGCTAATGGGCCGCTTCGGACGGCTTGGCCCTTGGCGCAGGCCCGGAAAGGAAGATCTGCGCATCGCGCGCGCCTGCCTCAGCCAGACCGGGATGGACGCCCATGCCCACCGCGCCTACCGAAAACTGTCCGGCGGCCAAAAGCAGCGCGTGCTGATCGCGCGCGCGCTGGCGTCGGAGCCGGAAATTCTCCTTCTCGACGAGCCGACCAACGGCATGGACGTCCACTCCGAGCGCGCGATCATGGAACTGCTGGCCGAACTGCAGTCCAAGAAAAGCGCGACGATCGTCTTCGTCACCCACCTGAAGGCCACGATCGAGGAATACGCGCACCGCGTGGCGCTGATCACCTACGACGGCAAGCTTCTGGCCGGCGAGAAAAAGAAGATGCTCGACCCCAAGGTGCTGTCCCAGGCCTACAAACCCAAATGATGGAACTCCTGTCCATGCCGTTCATCCGCAACATCTTCCTGGCCGGCATTCTTGTCGCGCTGGGCCTGGCCCCGTGGAGCGTCTACGTGGTGCTTCGCCGCATCGTCTTCTCGGGCGCGGCCGTGGCCGAGATCGCGTCCGCGGCCGTGGCGCTGGCGGTGCTGTTCCAATTGGCGCCGTTTCCCATCGCGCTGACCATGACCGTGGCCAGCTTTATCGGCCTGTCGCGTCTGAGTGGCTCGGCGCGGCTGCCGCCGGAGACGATGGTGGGCATGCTCTACGCCGGCGGTTCGGCCGCGTCCGTCCTTCTGATCGCCAAGGCGCCGCGCGGAGAGGCCGACATTCTGAACATCTTGTTTGGCAACATCCTGACCGTGCCGGCGAGCATGCTCTGGGGACTGGCCGCGGTGTTCGCCGTCTTGTCCTTGCTTCAGTTCTTCGCGGCCAAGGAGTTCCTGATCTCGGCCTATGATCCGGACATGGGCAAGGCCTTGGGCATCCGCGTGGACGCCTGGAACATGGTCTTCTACGCAGCTCTGGGCGTGGCCGTCGCGGTCTCCATCCGCGCGGTCGGCGCCTTGATGACGTTCACCATGCTGGTGGCGCCGGGTGCCGCGGCGCTGTGCCTGACCGAACGGCTGGGCCGGGCCTTCGTCGTCGCCACGGCGCTGGGCGTGCTCTCTGCGATCGCGGGCGTGTTCCTGTCCTACCAGTATGATCTGCCCACCGGCTCGACCATCGTCGCCGTGCTTTCGGCTTTGTTCTTCGCGAGCTTCGTGGCCGGTCGCCTGCGCGCGGCGGCTTAGTAGATCCAGCCCGGCACGCCGGGGTTCTCGCGCGGCGTGGCGCGCGGCGCGGGGGTCGGCTCGTCCTGGTCCGGGCGCGTCTGGTCCAGGCCCTCGACGGGCGCGCGCTCGGGGGAGCTCTCGATATAGTCCTGGCGCTGGCGTGAGCGCACCGATGGCGGCACGCCGCCGAAACGGTAGGCCAAGGTGAAGCGCTGGCCGTTGCCCAACTGGTCACCCATCGCCCAGCCGTAGTCGATGATGAAGCGCCCTTTCCAACGGAAGCCGAAGCCTAGAGTCAGGCCGCCCTGGTTAGGCCGGTCGAACTGATAGCCCAGCCGCAGGCCGTAGGTCTTCAGCCAGAAATACTCGGCGCCCGCGTTGATGTGGTAGAGGCGCTCGTAGATCGAGTAGTCGGTATCGGCGGCCACGGTGAGGTTGTGGACGCCGGGTTCGCCGCCCTGCCAGGCCACGCCCGCGCGCGCGGTCGCGGGCAGCGGATCGGCGGCGCTCAGATATTTGAGTTTGCTGCCGAGGTTCAGCGCGGAGGCGCCGAAGCTGAAGCCCGTCTGCGGCTGGCGCATCAGGTAGCCCACGTCCACGGCGTAGGCGTCGGCGTGGTAGGTCTGAGCCAGGGTCGAGTGCAGGTATTTCGCGCCCACGCCGACGAAATGGTCGACGTCGTAGTTGTCGTTGCCGACCGCGACCGGGGTCATGCCCACGCGCTCCGAGTAGCCGCCTTCAATCACCATATCGCTGCCCGCGTTGATGTTGGACGAGGAGCCGAGCGTGCCGTTGGCGTTGAGCTGGTTGACCTGGACGGTTCCATCCTGCGAGTAGAGCAGGGAGCCGGCCGCGCTCGCGTAGCCGTTGCCGGTGATGCCCGTAAAGCCCGAGGGCGTGGGCCCGCCGTAGGTCAACTGCTGAAGGGACGTCTGCCCAGCGCCCGCGATCTCGGTGAACTCCACGTCTTGGGCGTTCAACTGAGAAAGACCGGCGGGATTGTATTCCAGCGCGCTGTCGTCGTCGGCCACCGCGGTGAAGGCCGTGCCCATGCCCAGGGCGCGCGCGCCCAGCGGCACCTGGAGCACGGAGCCGGCGGTGACGCCGGGGTTGACCTGCGCGGCGGCCGAGGCGGCCAGCAGGACCAGCCATGCGGCCGCGGCGGGCCGCGGGCTTCCCATTTATTTCACCACCACGATCTTCTGCGTGGAGTCGATGCCGGGCCCGCGTCCGCGCACGATGTAGACGCCGCTGGCCACCACGTTGCCCGCGGAGTTGCGCCCGTTCCAGTTGATCGAGCCCATGCCTTCCGGAACGGGGCCGTCGAACAAGGTCGTCACCGGCTCGCCCAGCACGGTGTAGATCACCAGCTTCATGGTCCCGGAGCCGGACGTGGAGTATTTGATCACGGCCTGCTGGCCCTTGAGCGGGTCGAAGAGGTTGTTGTAGGCGGTCAGCGAGCCCGCGCCGGAGCCGGTCAGGTTCAGCGCGTTGGAGACGCCCAAAGAGACCGTGCTGCCCAACACGTCGTAGCCGAACACTTCCAGGTAAACGGTGCCAACGGCCGGGAAGCTGGACAGATATCCGGGTTGGAGCTGGACGGTGCCGCTGATCTGGCCGCCTGAATTCTGCTGCGTGGCCAAAGCCAGCACGCTGCCCGCCAAGGACGTGTTCGTGTTCGCCATCGCGTTCTGGCCTTGGTCGCGCAGTTGGACGTAGGCCAGGTGATAGAGCTGGGTGCTGACGTAGGTGGTGACGTTGACCTGGAAGGAGATCGTGTCGCCGCCATAGCTGGCGGTCACGATGCCGGAGGCCAGCGCGTTGCCGTGCTGGTAGGAGACGCTCAACGAGTAGGGCGTCGTCGAGTTTACGTCGGACGGACCGTTGGCCAAGGTCCCGCCGAGCACCTCCAGGTAGAGTTGGCCGCCGCTGGGGTTGTTGTAGGACAAGCTCACCTGCGACGCGGACGTCGCGCAGCCGCTGATTTGGCTGTTGCCGTTCTGGCAGTAGCCGCCGTAGGTGCCGATGCCGTTGTAGGGAGGTGCCGCGGATGCGACGATCTGGTGCGCGGAGTTAAAAAGCTGGAGCTGGTAGGCGTAGTAGGTCGACAGAGCGTAGCTGGTCAGCGGCAGCTTCATGGTCGCGGTGACCAGGCCCGGGCCCGCGCCGAAGGTGTAGAAATCCTGGTCGCCGATGGGGTAGATCGTCGCGCTCAGAGCCGGGATCGTGCTGATGTCGGTGGCCGTGTCGAAGGAGTCGTTGGGCTCGTAGGCGTCCTCGCCGGACTGGGACACCGCGTCGGGGATATGAGCGTTGAAGGCGACGGTGATCTCGCTGGAGGCCATGCCCGCCCCGCCGCAGCCGGCGGCACCCGCCTTGTCGGCCAGGATCAGCGCGTCGTAGAGCTCGTTGAAGCTTTCCGGGAAGAACAAAAGGGCCTGGAACTCCAGGTTGTCGGCGCACTGCTGGCCCATGACCTTGCGGATGTCCCACAGCGCCTGGGAGACGAACGGGCTGTCGGCGTGAATCTCCCCCGACCAGCCGGGGGTGTTGGCGCTCAGGTTGTAGCAGGGCGGGTTTGCGGCGCAGTCCAACGCGCGCAGGGGGCCATAGGTGCCATAGATTCCGTTGTACTGGCCATAGAAGAAATTGATGTAGCTGCCTATGTTCGGGTCGTTGAGAGAAGAGGCGGAGAAGTAGTCGGCGTTGGCCTCGGAGATGGTGCCGGCCTGGCCGAAGTTCACAAGCGACCATATCTTGTTGACGATGTAGTGCGTGTATTCGTGGTGCGGCACGGTGGCGTCATCCTCGAAAGCATCCGACGGAGAAATGCCGGAACCGTCACCGAAGAATAAGTCGTCGAAATCAGGATCGAAAAAGGCGTTGAGCAGGTCCGGCCCCACGTGCGCCATCGCCGCAACCGGGCCGGGGATGGGCGCGTATTGGCCTCCCGGGCAGGAGGGGCAGGCGTTCACCCCAGGCGAGTACGCGGTCGAATAAAAACCGCTGCTGCCATTCATAAAAAAATCGTGCATCAAGTTGAGGTGGTAGAACAGGCTGATCTCGCCGTGCAGGTTCGGACAGGCCGCTCCGGGGGACGGGCAATCGATGCTCACGGTGGGGGTGCCTGGAGTGAATGTGTCGGAACTCGACCAGACATGCGAGGACGGCAGAGTGCCGGGAGCGGTGGGATTGACGAAATAAAGGGCGCTGGACACGCCGACCACGTATCCGGAGTTGGAGCCGCCCTTGGCGGACAGGGCCAGGAGGACGCTTTGACCGTGAGACTCTGGGCCGTGGTTGGTGTTGCCGAACACTCCGGGCGGTACCGGAGCGATGTTCGGGTTCAAGCCGACATAAGAACCTAACGCCGCCCCCGCAGGATCATAAACCCCGACCTGGTCGTCCTGGACCAGGGCGCCGCCCTCGCCGCCGACTTGGGTCTGGTCCGAGAAGACGCCCACGTTGAATTGGCTGAATTCGGGAATCATCGAGACGGCCGGATAGGGGCAGGCCGCCGCGGTCAACGTCGATGAATAGACTCCGCCGAACGGATACGGATTGGGCGTGGCTCCGGGTGTGGTGCACTGCTCCCACAACCCGCCTTGGGTCGCGCATGATCCCCCTCCGGGCGAACAGCCGCCGTTGTCATAGTGCGCGCCCGTGCCGCGGAATTCCGCAACGCTGACGTATGGGCCCTGCAAGGACATCGCAACGGGATAGTTCACGGCCGTGGTATAGTTTCCGGAGACATCGGTGGTCAGACGCAGGGGAACCCCGCCGACATAGACGTACTGGTCGGCGAAGGCGCGCGCGTAGCGCGTCGGAGTCTTGACCGGGTCGATGTCGAATATCTGTCCCGTCACCGTTCCGGAGACGAACTGGTGCGTGTTGTAGCGCAGGAGCACTTGGCCCGCCAGCGCATCGACGTAGTAGCGCCACGCCGCGCCGGGCGCGCGCACCGTCAGTTTCCAAGCCAGATGCGGCAGACCATCGGTTTCGCTGGGAAGAACAACGAGCGTCGGCGTGCCCAGGGCCGTTCCCCCGCCCGCGTCGGCCGCCGCGGTGGCCTGCGCCGCGGACGCGCTCACTGAGGGCGCGGTCGGCAGATTGATGTTCGGCTCGTAGGACGAGTGCACGCCGATCACCGCGCCATTGGGGGCGATGTGTACCTTGACCGAGGCAAACTCCACGGGAAGGCCTTTGTAGCTCTGCCGGAACAGCACGTGATTGTGGCCTGCGCCTCGGGTTTGGCGCTCGAAGCTCAGCGTCGCTGGATCGAGCCCGAGCATATCTGGGTGAGCGTTGATAAATGAAAGGCCGATCTCCTGCGGCGTGCCGTAGCGCGGCGTGTCCGCTCCGCCCACAAGAGAAGTCGGAATGCCGGTGCGCGGGCTGTAACGCAGCTTCCACGTGCGGCCCTGCGCTGCGTTGAAGGCCGAGAACGCCGCGGCCGCCGCAGGCGCGTGGCCCTTGCGCATCTGCGGGAAGGCGCGATTAAAACCGAAGCGCGTGCGGTCGCGCGCGGCGTCGGGGCCGGGCTTGACGGCGTCAGCCTGAACGGCGGCCGCAAAGAACGCCGCCGCCAATGCGGCGCGCAACGCGAGGGCTCGTCTCATCTGGCGCGAGAATATCACTTGGTCGTTACGAGATTGTTGCGCGACGCGTCAAAAAAATTGGGCCCGCCAGGAATCGAACCCGGATCCCTTGGTTCGAAGCCAAGTGCTCTATCCGTTGAACTACGGGCCCCACGGGCGATTGTAAGATAATCCAGCGGACGGCGCCAGGAAATTTCAGCGCGGCGAAGAAAGACAGTCGACAATATGGCGGTCCTTTCGCTCGGAGCATCGATAGTCCGAGCTGACGCTGCCGTGGGTGCGCCATTCTAAGGCCGCCGCTGGACCCTGGTCGGTTCGGCCGGAACGACGTCCCCCGATAGGACGGCGGCGAATTGCTGACCTAATAAAAGTTGGGGATGATTACGCGCCTTCCCATGCCCTTTCCCATGGGCAAGGCCGAGGAAATAACTGGCTCGTCCCGCTCCGAATTCGCAGTAGATCCTGTAGGGTGTCTCGGCGCAGAGTTCCACGATTCTCTTCTCCGCATGGCCAAGCGTGAATTGGAGGCCCGCGCCGTATCCATCGTAGAAATATTTTATATGCCCAACGTCCCGAAACCGGATATCGGCGGGGGAAACGGATTCATGCGCCGCCGCCATGCCGACGGCCACCATCTTGATCGGCGTCTCTGCGCCGACAATCTCAATTTGGGCGGAGGATTCTTGCGAACCCTGGCGGGCGCGATCACGGAGGGTTTTTTGAAGAAACCTTGTATAGACGCTGAAGAAATAGCCCTCCTGGCAGAACAAGCCGTCGGCCACACGATCTTCAGGGCACGCGTCACGGGGGCTCAATCCCCGCTCCTGCCGCGAGACCCCCGCGTAAAACATGGGCAGCGCCGCCCGGCCTTTCGGAAAACCGATGGACGCATACATCAGAGCGCGCGTATGGCCCCCTCCCTTTTTCCAGTAAGCGAAAAGGAAAAAAGCCAAGATCGTGGCGTAGCCCAGGATCGGAAGAACGACGGCGCGGCGCGGCGATCGGCCGTTCTCAGGCATGGACGCCGAACTCCAGTTCCTTTTCTCTCCACGGGTCCGGACCCTGGCTGTCGTGGGTGAAGTGGTCGATGACGGCGTAGAGAAGCGTCGTCGCGAAGAGCGCAAGGTAGACAGAAAGGCGCAACTCACAGAACCGGAACAGATTGTCCAGCAGAGCCACGCAGCCTCCGAAGAGCAACTGCAACTTCCGGTTGTTGGGCGAGGTCTTGGGATCGGTGATCATGAAAAAACAGACGAGCTGGAACATCGGGCCCAGCATCGTTCCCCAATAGAACCAGATCGAGACGCCCTGCACCGCGCTGCGGACCAGGCACCCCAGAAAAAAAACCCAATAGTATGCGATCGATGCTGCCCAACGATCCGCCATCCAAGACAACCACGCGCCCAGAACGAAGATGATTAGAGTCCACTCGAAGGAGCCGGCCCAGCGCGACGGATTCGGAGCGATGCCGCCGGAAAGGCCGATCGCCGCGACGAGGATGCCGAAGTTGTTCGGATTGAAGATATGCCGTCCGTTCCAACGAAAGAACAATTTGGAGCCGATGGCAAGGAAGACGATCAACGCGTAGTAGCGGTTGGCGGCGCTGTCGACCATGAGGAAAGGTCCGACGGACGCGAGCATCCCGCTGATGGGGAATATCCAGCGGTCGTATTTAACGCGGTTAAAGATCAAATCCAGGATGCCACCCGCGGAAACGCAAGTTAAAAGTTGACTCCAGGTCCTGCCGAAACCGGCGAACGACAGGGCCCGGTAACAGAACAAAGCGAACACGAGAGCCAGCCAGACCCGAGCATCCTTCCAGGTCGGAACGGCGATCGACAGGGAACCACTCATCGCGCCTTCTCCCGGAATCCATGGCCTTCAACGATCGTGTAATACCTTCCCGGCGCAGGCGCATCGAGCGTCTCCTCCAACCCGCTTGGCCAGCGGATACGGATTTTGTCGACGCGATGCGTCCCGAGACCGAAATGAATCCGGCCGTCGCTTTGTGCGGCGTAGCCGTTGAAGGGCTCCTTGTCCCGTTTCAGTATGCGCCCGTCGTCTAAGAGGGCCGAAACCGCGGCACCGATCGCGTCGCGGTTGCTCTTGGTGCCGATCAGGCGAAACCCGATCCACGAACCTCGCCGCGGCGTGTCGTTACGGTAAAGATCCGGTTCTTGATTCTGATTGGCGACCACCAGCCCGAGACGGCCATCGTTCATGAAATCGATGACGGCCACGCCGCGCCCCTCATGGGAATCGGGATCGAATCCGATGTCCCGCGCGACGTCCACAAAACCCCGGCCGGTATTGATGAAGACGCAGTCCCGCTGCGGTCCGGTAAAGCGGGTGTTCGGGAGGAACGGCGGCCACACGTTCGGTCGACCGCTCAAGAATTTGGGGCCGCTGACGAGAGTGGCGAACTTGAACCAGTACCCATGAGGCGTGCCCGTCGTCTGGGAAATAAACCCGTTGGCCACGACGAGGTCCAAGAGCCCGTCGTTACTCAGGTCGGCGAATTTCGCCCCCCACGCCCAGCCGCAGCGGTCGACGCCTAGAGGCCGGGCGACGTTGACAAATTTCCCGTGATCATACGTCCAGAGGGCATTGCCTCCCACGAAGTAGCCGGGTTGATAGGCGTGGCCGACGAACACGACCGGATTGGGGAAGGCATCCAGGTGAGCGATCTCCGCCGTCATGCCCGTGTTCGATAAAGTCTTTCCAATGGCGGATGGCGTGGCCTCGAACTTTTGCCCGCGGTCAAAGAATACCCGGTCGTTGCCGAAATCCGAGGCGACCCAGAGGTCCTGCCGACCCCGGCTGCGGAGGTCTCCCACACCGAGAGCGTGCGTGTGCGTCGGCCGACTTTCGGCGAGAAGCTTGTCGTCCTTAACGAAGCGGCACTGGCCGATGTTCCGGAAAGCCTGGACGGAACTGCCGCCATCGGAATTCACCATGCTGTTGGGCAGATCCTCAAGGCCGCTGCTTGCCACGACAATGTCCAGCAGCCCATCCTTGTTGATGTCGAGAATGTTGACCCCGCCGGTGAACTCTCCGACCCCGGTGTCCAGTATGCCGTGGATTCTGTACTTGCCGCGGCGATCCTGCGTATACAGGATCGTCGAGGAACGATTGAAGACGAGCATGGCCGGCTTGCCGCTGTTGTCGCAGTCGAAAAAAACGGCACGGGTCGGGGAACCCAGGTCCGCGATGTTGTAATCAGAGGCTTTATCGGTGAAAGTTCCGTCCTTGTTATTGATGTAGAGACGCGATCTGGCGCCGCTCTTTTGCGACGGCAAGAAGATGTCAGGCCAGCCGTCGCCGTTGATGTCGACGACGGACACGGACGCCGATATGGATTCGAACCATTTGCCCAAGTGCGTGAGATCGCGGTTCTGAAGGTAGCCGTCGACGTCGACTCCGTGGCGAAAATGTATGCCGCTCAGTCGGGAGACTTCCGTTAAACGCACGCGCTGTGTCTCATCCAGGGCGCCGCCGTAACGCCGGTAGAGCGACGGCTTGCGAAATAAAGGGATGAACACCAAAAAAAGAACCAGGCCGGTGAAAAAAATTCGAGCGACTTGAAAAACCGCACTGTGGGTCGCGCTCTCCTTATTCATGGCAATAGGGTACTTATTCTAACCTACTTTTATCGAAGCAGATCCTACATGACGGGCTTTTTTGTATTATCGAGGTAATCGACGCGGAGGGCTTACGATATGGGCGGACATTCCCACTGGGCGAACATCAAGCACAAGAAGGGCGCGGCGGACGCCAAGCGCGGCAAGGCATGGACGAAATGCTCGCGCGAGATAACGATCGCGGCGAAGCTGGGCGCCAGCGGCGATCCGGGCTCCAACCCACGATTGCGCAAGGCCATGGATGACGCGAAGGCGGTCCAGATGCCCGCCGACACGATCAAGCGCGCGATCATGCGCGGCACCGGAGAGCTGGAAGGCGCGGCTTTCGAGGAACTGACCTATGAGGGCTACGCGCCCGGCGGCGTGGCCCTTCTCATCGAGTGCACTTCCGACAATCGCAACCGCACCCGCGGCGACGTGCACACCATCATGGCCAAGAACGGCGGCAGTCTGGGCGCGCCAAACTCGGTGGCGTGGATGTTCAAGGCGAAAGGGCTGATCGTCGTCAAGAAGGACGGCGCGCCGTCCGAGGACGACGTGATGGGCGCGGCCTTGGACTTCGGCGCCGAGGATTTCAAGCCTGTCGGCGACGCCTACGAAATTTATACTCAGCCCAACGACCTGCAGAAGGTCCGCGACGGCCTGGTCGGCAAGAAGATCTCGGCCGCCACGGCCGAGGTCACGATGATCCCCGACAACGTCGTCTCGGTGGGCGAGGCCGACGCGGCGAAGGTGCTCAAGCTCGTGGACCTATTAGAGGCGCTCGACGACGTCAAGAACGTCTACGGCAACTACGACATCGCCGACGCGGTCCTGGAAAAGCTGGCCGCCTGATGGCGAAGGTCCTGGGTGTCGACCCGGGGATGCACGAGACCGGTTGGGCCGTGCTCGACGGCGAGGCGACCGCCCCTCGCCTGTTGGCCTCGGGCGTCATCCGAACTTTGCCGGGCGTGCCCCTGCCCAAGCGCCTGAAGGCCATCCATGCGGAGTTGGCCGCCGTGCTGGCGGCGCACGCGCCTGAGGCCTGCGCCATGGAGGAGATGTTCTTCACCACGATCGCCACCACGGTGCGCGCCACGCTCCAGGCCCGCGGCGTGGCTGTGCTGGCCGTCGCGCAGGCCGGCCACGACGTGCACGAATACAATCCCAAAACCGTCAAGCTGGCGCTCACCGGCTCCGGCCGCGCCGAGAAAGCCCAAATGCAGATCGTCGTCCAGAAAGCCTTGGGTCTTAAGGAAGTCCTGCGTCCGAACGATGTGGCCGACGCCGCCGCGATAGCCCTATGCCATATGCGCTCGGGCCGGATGAAAGGGCTGCGGGTTCTCGACTCCTGGGGAGGCGGCCGAAGGTGATCGCCTCGTTGCGCGGCGTCGTGCTGACCAAGGACCTGGAAGCCGTGGTGCTGGAGACCGGCGGCGTGGGCCGAGAGATCCACGTCACCGCGTCGACCGCCTCGCGCCTGCCGGCGCCCGGCGGCGAGGCGCTTCTGTTCGTCATCCCCTCCTACGCGATGTACGGCGGCGGCGAAACGCTGTACGGCTTCATTGATCCCGCGGAAAAAGCCCTGTTCGTCGCGTTTCGCGATGAGATCCCCGGCACCGGCGCCAAGAAGGCGCTGGAGTATCTGGACAAGGCGTCGAAATCCCTGCCGGATTTCCGCCGCGCGGTCATCGAGCGCGACGAGAAGATGCTGTGCGCGGTGTTCGGCTTTACCAAGAAGACCGCCGCCAAGCTCCTCGACGCGCTCAAGGGCAAGCTCGACGACGTGCGCATCGAGGGCGCTCCACGCGTCCAGCGCGCCGATCCCGCCCTGCCCGCCGGCTCCTGGTCCCAGGCGCTGTCCGCGCTGGAGGCGCTGGGCTACAGGAACTCCGAGGTGCGTAGCACCCTGCAGTCGCTGGCCGAGGAGCACGGCGGCCGCGAGGTGCCGGCCGACCAGCTGGTGCGCCAGGCGCTCAAGAGGCTATGACGGCCAACGCGCGCGATGAATCCGTCCTGAACCCCGGAGCCAAACCCGCCGAGGAGCCCGCCGACCGCGCCCTGCGGCCGAAGACGCTGGAGGAATTCATCGGCCAGGAGTCGCTCAAGGCCAACCTGCGCGTCTTCATCCAGGCCGCCAAGCAGCGCCGCGAGCCGCTGGACCACTGCCTGTTCTACGCGCCGCCGGGCTTGGGCAAGACCACGCTCGCCAATATCCTGGCGCGCGAGATGGGCGTCAACCTGCGGACCGCAAGCGGTCCGATTTTAGAGCGGGTCGGGGACCTGGCCGCGCTGCTCACCGACATCTCCGAAGGCGACGTGTTCTTCATCGACGAGATCCACCGCCTCAATCCTCTCGTTGAGGAGGCGCTGTATCCGGTGATGGAGGACTACACCTTCTTCATCTCCACCGGCAAGGGCCCCGCCGCGTCCACGCTGAAGCTCTCGGTGCCGCGCTTCACCTTGGTGGGTGCGACCACCCGCTCGGGATTGCTGACCGGCCCTCTGCGCGACCGCTTCGGCATCGTCGCCCAGTTGGGCTTCTACGGCGCCGAGGAGCTGCGCCGCATCGTCCTGCGCTCCGCGGGCCTTTTGGGCGCGCCCTGCGAGCCGGGCGGGGCCGACGAGATCGCGCGCCGCTGCCGCGGCACCCCGCGCATCGCCAACCGTCTCCTGCGTCGCGTGCGCGACTTCGCTCAGGTGGAAGGCGGCGGGACCATCACCACGGCCTCCGCGAAAAGCGCGTTGGGAAAGCTCGAGGTGGACGAAGAGGGGCTGGACCCCATGGACCGCCGCCTTCTGCGCGCCGTCATCGAAAAATTCGACGGCGGCCCGGTCGGCGTCGAAAATTTGGCCATCGCGGTCAGCGAAGAGCTCGACACCGTCACCGACGTCGTCGAACCCTACCTGATCCAGGCGGGCTTTCTGTCGCGCACCCCGCGCGGACGCGTCGCGTCGTCGAAAGCCTACGCGCATCTCGGCTTCAAAGCCCCGAAGCGCCCGCTCGAGCTCCTGTGACTCTCGCCGCGCTCGTCCTGTGGGTGGCCGCGGTCGCGGGCGCGCAGACCGCGGCGCCGTCCCGCGTCCAGGTCGCCATCGTACGCGGGGCCGTCTCCGCGGCGCTCAGGACCGACGGCGGGGTGGAGGTCGTCGAGCCCGGCGGACGTCGCCGCGCTCTGGAATGGAAAGGCCTCATCCGACTGCGCCCGCGCGAGGGCGGCCTGCGCCTGGCCGATCTGCGCCTGCCCAGCGAGACGCGCTTGGTCCCCGCCGCCGGCGCGCACGTGCGCGTGGGGCCGGACCCTTACGAGGGAACCTTGATCCTGCGCCTCGACCCCGGTCAGACGGTCTCCATTATCGAGGACGTGCCCATGGAGGACTACCTGCTGGGCGTCCTACCCAACGAGATGAATCCCGATTGGCCGCTGGAGGCGCTGAAGGCTCAAGCCGTGGTGGCGCGCTCCTTCGCGTACGCCAATTTGGGGCGCTTTAGAAAGGAAGGCTTCGATCTGACCGCCGACACGCGCACCCAGGTCTATCGCGGCCTGTCCGGCGTCAACGAGAACGTGCGCGCGGCCGTGCGCCAGACGCGCGGCGAGGTGCTGGGCTGGAAGGGCCGCCTTCTGCGCACGTATTTTCACGCCTGCTGCGGCGGCCACACCGAAAACGCCGCGGAAGTCTGGGGCGGAGACCCCGCGCAGACCCCCAGACCCCTGCGCGGCGTCGTCGACAAGTGGTGCCGCACCTCGCCGCAAATGCATTGGAGCGCCTACTTCGCCTGGCCGGATCTGACGGCGGCCCTGGAAGAAAAAGCATCCCTGACCGGGACGCTCAAGTCTCTGCGCCTGGGCCGCCGCGACGCCGCCGGATATGCGTGCGACTTCGTCGCGCGCGCGGGACGCCGCGACGTGCGCGTGAAGGCCGCGGAGGTTCGGCTGGCATTGGGAGCGTCGGACCTGAAAAGCACGAAAATCGGCCGCCTCGTCGCCCTCAAGAAAGGCGTGGAGTTCTATGGCGCGGGCTCCGGCCATGGCGTGGGTCTGTGCCAGTGGGGCGCGCGTCGCCAGGCCGAGCACGGGCGCGGCTACGAGCAGATACTGCGCTTCTATTTTCCCGGGGCGACGCTGTCGGTGATCGAATGACGCGCGTCCTGCCCCTGTCCGACTACGACTACGACCTGCCCGAGGAGTTGATCGCGACGGCCCCGGCCGAGCCGCGCGACTCCTCGCGCCTGCTGGTCATCGACCGCGCGGCCGATCGCCTGGAACATGTCCTCTTTCGCGACTTGCCGCGTTTTTTAAAGCCCGGAGACTGCCTGGTGCTCAACCGCACCAAGGTGCTTCCCTGCCGCCTGATCGGCAAGAAATCGACCGGCGGAAAGGCCGACCTGCTTTTGGTTCGAGAACTGGGCCCCGCGCAATGGACCGCTCTGGCCTCGGGCTTTAAAAAGGAGCAGACGCTCGTTTTCGAGGGCGGCCTGACCGCCACGGTCGCGGGATTGAACGATGAGGGTGAGTATTTGATCCGCTTCGCGACCTCCGACGTTCGGCCTTACCTGGCCGAGCACGGCCTGCCCCCTTTGCCTCCTTACATCGCCAAGAAGCGCCTGGCCTCCCGTGCCGACGCCGAACGCTACCAGACCGTCTACGCGCGCGACGAAGGCTCCATCGCCGCGCCCACCGCGGGCCTGCATTTCACATCGGAGCTTCTGGACCGCCTGCGCGCCGGGGGCGTGGCGACCGCCTGGGTGACGCTCCATGTGGGACGCGGGACGTTCCGTCCGATCTCCTCCGAGGACGCCGACAAGCACGCGATGCTGGCCGAGCGCTACGAGGTGGAGCCCGCGGAGGCCGGGGTGATGCACGCCGCCCGGGCGCGCGGCGGACGCCTGATCGCGGTCGGCACCACCGCCACGCGCACGCTGGAGACCTTGGCGGCCTCGCCGGAGGGCCTGCGCGCCGCGCGCGGCGAAAGCTCGCTCTACATCCGCCCCGGCCACCAGTTTCGCGCCGTCGACGCGCTGATCACGAACTTCCACCTGCCGCGCTCGACTCCGCTTCTGCTGGCGTGCGCCTTCGCCGGCCGCGAACGCGTGCTCTCCGCCTACCGCGAGGCGATCGCGCGCCGCTACCGCCTGTTCTCCTTCGGCGACGCGACGCTGATTCGATGAAGCCAAAGAAGAAGGGTCGCCCCCGCAAAACGAAGTCTCGGGATCGGCTTGAGGAGGCTCTCGCGATCGCGCGCGCGACCTTGGAAACGAGCGCCGACGGCATACTCGTCGTCGACGTCGATCTGCGCGTGATTCTCTGCAACCGGCGACACATCGAAATGTGGAGCATGACCGAGGAGGTCGCGCGCTCCGGCGACGTGCGCCGAATGGCCGAATTCGTCAAGGATCAGACCGAGGACCCCGATGACTTCATGCGCCTCGCCACGAAGGTCCCCGAGGCGGGCGACGACAATGAGAGGCGGGACTCGATCCGCCTGAAGGACGGCCGCGTGTTCGACCGCATCTCACGGCCGCACCGGATCGGTGGGAAGTTCCTCGGCCGCACGATCATGACGCGCGACATCACTCTGCACATCGAGGGCATGCGCGCTCTGGCGCGCGCGCGCGACGAGGCGCTCGAGGCGGCCCGCCTTAAAAGCCGGTTCGTCGCCGAGGTCAGCCACGAACTGCGCACTCCGCTCAACGCGATTGTCGGAGCGACGGAGTTGTTGGCGGAGGCGCCGTTGCCCGCGGAGTACCGCGAAAGCTTGGAGACCGTTCGGCACGGGTCGCGCGTCCTCCTCGACGTGATCGACGAGGTGCTAGATTTCTCGAAGCTGGAGGCCGTGCGCATGACCATCGACCGCGCGCCTCTGAGCCCGGGCGCGGCCCTCAGAGACGCGGCGGCGCTCGTCGCTCCACGCGCGGCGGAGAAAGGCCTGAACCTGCGTCTCCACTCCAGCGAAGGCTCTGAAATGGCCCTGCTCGGCGATCCCAAACGCCTGCGCCAGGTCCTCCTGAATCTGCTGTCGAATGCCGTCAAGTTCACCGAGCGCGGGGAGATCTCCGCCGAGATACGCGTCGTGTCTCTGGGCGAATCTTCCGTCGAACTCGAGTTTTCGGTAAGCGACACCGGCATCGGTGTCACGCCGGAGCAAGCGGGACGCCTTTTTTCCCCGTTTTCGCAGGGCGGCGCCTCGACGACCCGTCTTTACGGCGGCACGGGCCTGGGCCTGGCCATCAGCAAAAGCTTGGTCGAACTGATGGGCGGCACTCTCAATTTCGAGAGCCGGCCGGGAAACGGCGCGCGCTTCTTTCTGCGCCTGCCGTTCGAACTTGACCGGCCGGGAGCGTCGGGGATTTCGCACGCCCCGCGTCCCGCCCCCGTTCCTGCCGCCGTCCGCCGGGATCGTCTGCGCGTTTTCGTGGTCGAGGACACGGAACTCAACCGTCGCCTGCTCCAGCGCCAACTCGCGCGTTTGGGTCTTCCCACCTCGACCGCGCCCGACGGTCGCACGGCGCTCGACATTCTTCGTCAAGAGGAGTTCGGCCTAATCTTCATGGATGTCCAAATGCCCGGGATGGACGGTTGCGAGACTGCCGCCGGAATACGGCGCCTTGAAGCCGGCCGCCGCCGGACGCCGATCGTGGCAATCTCCGCGAACACCCGCGAGGAGGACCGCCGCCGCTGTCTCGGCGCCGGGATGGACGACTTCATCAAGAAGCCCGCCACGCTCCGCGATCTGGAGAACGTCATCCAGCTTTGGGACCAGCCCTTCGATGAGATCGCGCTGGCGGCCTTTACCGCCGTTGCGGCCGACGCGCCGGGAGAGTCCGCGCGCGTTCTGAAACGATTCGTCGCGGACGTCCGCGCACGACTGGCGGACGCACGTGCCGCCGTGTACCGCGGCGACCGTGAGTCGTGCGCGCGCGCCGCGCATTCGATCAAGGGTGCGGCGGCGTCCGTCGGCGCGCGCGGCTTACGGGAGCTTTCACGGCGCGTCGAGGCGGAATTGCACGCGGCTTCGGGAAACTCGGAACTCGTGCTTCTTCTTGATCAAGCCGACGCGGAGCTGGCGCGCGTGAGCGCCGACGTCGCTCGGCGCGGCTCGGGGCGATAAGCTAAAATCTCCGCGATGGCATTCATCATCGAGGCGAAGGACGCGGGCGGGGCGCGCGCGGGCGTGCTGGAGACTCCGCGCGGGCCCGTGGAGACGCCGTGCTTCATGCCCGTGGCGACGCAGGCGAGCGTCAAGGCGCTGGACTCCGACGACGTGGCGCGGCTTAATCCTCGGGCGATCCTGGCCAATTCCTATCACCTCTATCTGCGGCCCGGGACCGAGACGGTCAAGCTGGCGGGCGGCCTGCACAAGTTCATGGGCTACGACGGCTTCATCATCACGGACTCGGGCGGGTTCCAGGTGCTGTCGCTGTCGGACCTGCGCCAGATCGACGACGAGGGCGTGACCTTTCGCTCCCACCTGGACGGCTCCTCCCACCGTCTCACGCCGGAGTCGGTGATCGGGGTGCAGGCGGCGCTGGGCTCCGACGGCTGGACGACGCTTGACGAGTGCGCGCCTTATCCGTGCGATGAAGCCGTGGCCGCGCGCGCGCTGGAACGCACGATGCGCTGGCTCGACCGCTCCGTGCCCGCCGTCGCCGCGGCGCGTGAGGCGGGCGCCCAATCGCTCTTCTTCCCCCTCTATCAAGGAGGGCTGCATCCGACTCTCCGCCGCCGCTCCGCCGAACATCACAACTCCACGCCCGCCGACGGCATCTCCATCGGCGGCTTCATGGTCGGCGAGGACAAGGCCACGACCTGGGGCATGCTCGCCGAGACGACCGCGCTCCTGCGCGAGGATCGGCCGCGCTACCTGATGGGCGTGGGCACGCCCCGCGACCTGTGGGACGCCGTGGCCTGCGGCGTGGACATGATGGACTGCGTCTACCCCACGCGCGTGGCGCGCAGCGGCCAGATCATGTCGCGCGCGGGAAAGTTCAACGTGACCAACGCGCGTTTCCGCCGCGACTTCACGCCGCTGGACCCGACGTGTTCCTGCTTCGTCTGCGGCCGCTACACCAAGGCCTACCTGGGCCACCTGCTGCGCGCCCAGGAACTGGCGGCCTACCGTCTGCTCTCCTACCACAACCTGCACTTCATGGCCGCGGTCGCCGCCGACATCCGCGCGGCCATCAAGGACGGCCGCTTTCAATCCGCCCGCGCCGAATTCCTGGCCCGCTACGCCTGAGTTCGCGGCCGACTGCCGCGTTTTATTGACGATTTCACAGCGAAATGTCATAATCGGCGACCGTTAAAAAACGGCGGACGTCCGAAACCACCGCGGAGGAATCAATGGACTTTGTTCACTCGATGAAATTCCCGTTCTTGATCGTCATGGGAATATCGCTGCTCTCGCTGGCCGTCGCGTTCTGGCTCATTAACTGGGTGATGGCCAAGGACACCGGTACGCCCGAGATGCGCAAGATCTCCGACGCGATCAAGGCCGGCGCCGAGGCCTTCCTGCGCCGCCAGAACTACACCATCGTCACGCTCTCGGCGGTGCTGGCCGCGGTCATCTTCGTGCTCTACGCCTTCGTGCGCAAGTCCAACGAGCACGACCCGGCCGCCCCGATGATCCTGGCGGTGTGCACCACCGGCTCCTTCATCGCGGGCGCGGCGTGCTCGCTGATCGCGGGCTACATCGGCATGTGGGTCTCGATCCGCACCAACATCCGCACGGCCTCGGCGGCGCGCACCAGCCTCAACGACGCCCTGCGCATCGCCCTGCGCGGCGGCGCGGTCTCCGGCCTGTTCGTCACCTCCATGTCGCTGATCGGCGTGGGCGGGCTGTTCGCCCTGCTCAAGACGTTGGGTTATCCGTATGAGAAGATTCCGTTCATGATCGTCGGCTACGGCTTCGGCGCGTCATTCGTGGCGTTGTTCGCGCAGCTGGGCGGCGGCATCTACACGAAGGCCGCCGACGTGGGCGCGGACCTGGTCGGCAAGGTGGAGGCCGGCATCCCCGAAGACGACCCCCGCAACCCCGCCGTCATCGCGGACCTGGTCGGCGACAACGTCGGCGACTGCGCCGGCCGCGGCGCGGACCTCTTCGAGTCCACCGCCGCCGAAAACATCGGCGCCATGATCCTGGGCGTCTCTCTGATCCCCTACTTCGGCTGGAAGGGCGTGGTGTTCCCGTTGGTCGCGCGAGCGTTGGGCATCCTCGCGTCCATCTTCGGCGTGCTCGTCGTGCAGACCGAGGAGAACGAGGACCCGATGGACGCGCTCAACATCGGCTACTACCTGACGTCCTTCCTGGCCGCGGTCGGCTTTGCGGTCGCGTCGTGGTGGCTGCTGCGCTGCGACGAGGCGCCCAATGCGTGGATCTACTACACGACCTGCGGCTTCATCGGCATTCTGGCCGCGCAAGCGTTCGTCTACATCACTCAGTATTACACCGAGTACAAGTATCGCCCGGTGCTGTCCATCGCGGAGGCCTCGAAGACCGGCCCGGCGACGAACATCATCGCCGGCATCGCCGTGGGCCTGGAGTGCACCGCGATTCCCATCATCGTGATCGCGGTCGCCATCCTGGCGTCCTACAAGCTGGGCTCCATCGCTCTGCCCCCGGCGGCGCGCTTCTCCGCCGGCCTGTTCGGCACGGCGGTGGCGACCATGGGCATGCTCGGCACCGCGGCCTACGTTCTGGCCATGGATACCTTCGGCCCGATCACGGACAACGCGGGCGGCATCGTCGAGATGTCGCATCAGCCCGATGAAATCCGCAAGAAGACGGACCGCCTGGACGCGGTCGGCAACACCACGAAGGCCCTGACCAAGGGCTACGCGATCGGCTCCGCGGCGCTGGCGGCGTTCCTGCTGTTCTCGGCCTACCTGGACGAGATCTACAACTACACCGGCATCCGCATCCCGGTGGACTTGTCCAAGCCCGAGGTGTTCGTGGGCGCCATGATGGGCGCCATGCTGGTCTTCCTGTTCGCGTCGCTGGCGATCAAGGCCGTCGGAGAGGCGGCGCAGACCGTCATCGCCGAGGTCCGCCGCCAGTTCAAGGAGAAGCCCGGCATCATGAAGGGCACCGAGGACCCGGACTACGGCCAGTGCGTGGACATCGTGACCATCGGCGCGCTCAAGCAGATGATCCTGCCCGGACTGCTGGCGACCGCGGGACCGGTGGTGGTCGGCCTGATCATGCGCGTCTTCATCCGCGTGGACGCGCCCACGATCGCCGCCGAGGCCGTGGCCGCCCTGCTGATGGTCGGCACGATCACCGGCATCCTGATGGCCCTGTTCCTCAACAACGCCGGCGGCGCGTGGGACAACGCCAAGAAATACGTCGAGACCGGCGCGTTCGGCGGCAAGAAGTCCGAGGCGCACAAGGCCGCCGTCGTCGGCGACACCGTGGGCGATCCGTTCAAGGACACGGCGGGCCCGTCGATCCACGTCCTCATCAAGCTGCTGGCGACCATCACGTTGGTGCTGGCGCCGCTGTTCATCTAAGACGCCGCCTCAAACAGCGCCCCGCCCGGGCATTCCCGGGCGGGGCGTTTTACGTACGGGCGGCCAGCAGCCGCCGCGCGGCCTGGCGTAGCTCACGGATCTCGAAGGGCTTGGCCAGAAACGGGCAGCCGCTGGCCGAGAGGAAATCCAAAACCTTCTGGTTGAGCACGTCGCCGGTGATGAACAGCATCGGCGTCGAGGAATGCCCGTCGGGTCCGGCGAGCGACGCGTGGATGTCCGGGCCGCGGGCGTGCTCCATCTCGATGTCGGAGATGATGAGGTCGTAGTCGTTCTCCTTGAGCAGGCGCAGCGCCTCGCGGCCGTCGCGCGCGACCTGGACCTCGTCGCCGTCGCCGCGCATCAGGCGCGAGATCAAGTCGGCGATCCCCCGCTCGTCCTCCGCCACCAGTATGCGCCGTCCCGGTACCGGGGCAAGCTCCGCCTCCTCCGGCTCGTCGTCCGCCGCCGGAGCGTCGGCCGGCGCGGACGGAAATTCCAGGCGGAACACGGTTCCTTTCCCGGGAGCGCTGTCGACGGAAATATCTCCGCCGTGGTCGCGCACGATCTGGCGGCAGATCGACAGACCCAAGCCGGTGCCCTTGCCTGGCTCCTTGGTGGTGAAGAAGGCCTCGAAGACGCGCTCGCGCAGCGCGGGCGGGATTCCGGGGCCGTTGTCCTCGACTTCGATGATGACGCGCTCGCCCGCCGCGCGGGTGCGCAAGGTCAGGCGTTTGTCCACGCCGCGGGCCGCCTCGCCCATCGCGTCGCAGGCGTTGCCGATCAAGTTGACCAGCACCTGGACGAGCTGCTGGAAGTCTCCCAGCATGGACGGAAGGTCGGGCGCGAAATCGGTGACCAGGCTCACGCCTTCCGTCTTTTTAAGCCGGTAGCTCAAAAGCTCCGTCGACGCCTTGGCGGCGTCGCCCAGGTCCACGCGCTTGCGCTCGTGGCGGCTTTTGCGCGCGAAGAACAGGAGGTTGTCGACGATCTTGCGGCAGCGTTCGACGTTGAGGTCGATGTGCTCCAGGTCGCCGCGCACGCGGGCGGGGAATTCCTCCTGCATCAGGACTTGCGTGTAGCCCGTGATCACGCCGAGTGGGTTATTGAGCTCGTGCGCCACGGCGGAGATCATCTGGCCCACGGCCGACAGCTTCTCGGACTGGATCAGCTGGGACTGGAGCTCCGTCTGGGCACGGCGCGTGGATTCCAATTTCTCGGCCATCTCGTTGAACGCGCGTGCCAGCGCGCCGATTTCATCGGAGCCGGGCGCGGCTACCCGGTGCTCGAGCCGTCCGGCGCCGATTTCCTTGGCGGCTTCGACCAGCGCCTCGATGGGCCGGGTGATGGAGCGAACCAGCCACAGCAGCAGTCCGATCAGGAGCGCGCCCACCAGCAGGGCCGTCGCGGCGGCTTCGTCGCGGACCGCGCGCAGCGGGTCCAAAAAATCATCCAGCGGCGCGCTCACCACGACGCTCCACGGCAGACCCGCCACCTGGCGCGTCGCGAAGAGATCGCCCGCGTCCAGACGGTCGCCACGACCCTCGATGATGCCATCGTGTCCGGTGCGGATGAAGGCGCCGCCGCTCTGACCCACGGCGATGCTCGACAGCAGGCCATGGAGCTGGGTCAAGTCATAACCCAGCACGAGCATCCCCTTGAACGACCCCAGTTCGTCGCGGATCGGCTGGGCGAAATACAGGACCCGGCCGCCCCCCTGCAGGGCGCGAATGCCGGAGGTCCACCTCCCCCCCGCGCGCGCCTTCGACGCCGCGCGAAAGTCCGCCGCCGTGAACGCCGTCGCGTCCGCGCGAACCGAGGACGCCCCGTCCACGCGGCAGACGACGCGCCCGTCCGCGTTCAAGTAGAGGATGTGCGCGTAGACCCGTCCGCGCGACGAGAAGCGGCGCAAATAGCGCTCCAGCTCCTTGCGGTAGCTCTCCGCCTCGTCGTCCAGCCCGAAGTCGACGTTGCGGTAATAATCCGCGATCAACGGCGTCTCGGCCAAGGTCGCCAGGTCGCGGTAGCGCTCTTCGAGCAGATCGTCCACGCTCGACGCCGTCCGCTGCGCCAGCAGCCCCATCTCCGTGTTGATCGACCCCAGCATCTCCCGCCGCGCCCGGTTATACTGCAGCCACACGATCCCGCCGACCGCGATGATGACGGGCGGGATGATCGCGGCTAAAAGCCTCCAAGTCAGGCGCCGAGGCGGACCGATTTTCATTTCGACGAATCCTTGGACGTGCGCATCATCACTTGAACTCAATGAAGGGTAGATGGTATTCCCGGATATTGCAATCCGAGTTTCGGATCAGCTTTTGTGGATGTCCGCGGATTTATTAATAATCAACGCTGGTGCAAATATCGAAATCGCCTCGCATGCCTTTGAATGCGTCTTGAACTGGTGTCGGACTTTTTTGGGAATGAGCAGGATGTCACCAGCATTAACCCGATACTTGCGCCGGCCCAGAATCGCCGTCATTGTTCCCGCCAGACAATAAACGAACTCCGCAGTGCGGTTGTGATGAATCCGCGGCAAGCACGTTCGCGGCGGCAAATGCTCGTGCAAAATCGAGATGTCGCCAAGCAGCTTACCGTCCGGAAGTCTGCGAGTGCGAAGGCCACCGAAGCGCGACGCCTTTACCCGAGAGAGATTTGTAACAAGAAGCTTTGAATTCATTTATGTTCTGCCCTTTTGTCTATTTCTGTAGAAAAGAAATACGGCATTCCGGAGATATATGGCACGAACGAAACGCCGCGGCGAAGCCCGTATGTCCGGATGCGTTGATAGGTGGGCAGGGCCAAATAATTTACGTGCACGAAATCGTCTATATCCTCGGCGACTACACGCTGTTGGCCTGTATCCAGGGTTCCCACAAGACGACTGAATCGATCATCGAGCGCCGTGGATGAAGAGAGCGCGAACGGAGACTGCCCCGACAAAAAAATAGAAGTTATAAAGAACGCATGATACATGGGATCCGGTACGTCATAGATGGCCATGTCCCAACGCGCACGATCTCGAAGTTGCGCGAATAAATCCGCATCTGAAACAAAAGTGATGTCTTCTTTGACGCCTATGCGGGCCAATTGGCTGGCGATGATCTTACCGGTCCTTTCCGCGTTCACCTTCAACAGCACATGCAGCCGCAAGCCGTGAGGATACCCGGCCGCAGAGAGCAGCTGCTGCGCTTTTTTGAGATCAAATGGATAGGGCAAGATATTAGGGTTGTGCCCGAATTCTCCCGGCAAAGACAGAGTGCCGATAGGACCGCCATTGCCGAGAATGTCGTAACGAACAAGCGACTGTCTATCCACGGCGAGGTTCAACGCCTTTCGAATCCTGATGTCGGACAACGGTGCACGCGCTGTATTGAAATTGCCGGCGACCGTATAAAAAGTCTCCCTTTTAACGACGTATGTTTTCCCGGAATGTTGGACTTCAAATGTTTTTGTGCCCGGAAGATTCGTCAAGATATCGACAGATCCATCCATCAACGCACGGACTTGATCGTTCTCAGGGATAAATCTAAAAATAAGACTAGAGACTCTTGGATAGCTTTTCCGCCAATACGAGCGGTTTGCCGAGAGTTCGATGCGATCTCCAGCGATCCAATTCTTAAAAACGAACGCGCCGGTTCCAATTGGCTTCTCCTGTAAATCAATTGCAGGATTGTTCCGGTAGTATTCAGGAGGAACCATCACGATGAAACCCGCGATTCTGTTTAGAAGAAGACCGTCCGGCATCTTGGTGACGATGTTGACGCGATGGTCATCGACGATCTCGACATGATCGATTGTGTCGATAAATCCACGCGCAGGAAACGCTGTTTTGGGGTCGAGATATCGTTCGATGCTGAAGCGAACGCTTTGCGCGTTGAAGGGCTCGCCGTTGTGGAAGTAAACCCCTTTTCTTAGGTCGAACTGCATCACGGTCGGGCTCAGTCGGCGCCACCCGGTCGCCAGAGCGGGGACGATTTTTCCGTCGGCGTCGAATCGAACAAGGCCTTCGAAAATCTGCTGGACGATCGTGTGGTTCTTTTCGGAAAACTCCTTTTGAGGATCAAGGGTCGCGGGATCGATGACGTCGTCGCAGACCACCAAAGTGCGTGAGCTTGCCGCGACGGGCTGGGAGCGCGCGGGCGGCGCCAGGCAAAAAGTCAGCAGCGCGAGGGAAAAAAGCGTTCTCAAGCGGGATTGGTCGCGACAAGTATTTCCGAGGAATTGCGCGCGGCGGCGGCGATGGGACGGCGGACGATGGACGTGAAGCCGGCGCGGCGCAGCCAGGCTTTGTATTCGTCCGCGGTATAAGTCCGGCCGGCCTCGGTGTAGGCCAACATGTGCACGGAAAAGAGCGCGCCGAAGGCCGGAGTCGCGCGATCGGGCTCCAGCATGAAGTCATGGATGACCACGCGCCCGCCGGGACGCAGAGCGCGGCGGCTGCGCAGAAGCAGGCTCCGGTTGACCGCGGGGCTCTCGTCGTGGGTGATGTGAGAAAGCAGGATCAGGTCGTAGGCCGCGCGGCCGAAGTCGGCGCGGCGGTAGTCGCCGGACTTCAGCGCCGCGCGCGCGCGCAGACCTGGATGAGCGTCCAGCATGCGGCGCGTGACTTTGAGCGTGCTGGGCAGGTCCAGCAGCGTCGCGCGCAGGGCGGGATTGCCGCGCAGGAAGGCCAGGCTGTACGTGCCCGGCCCCGCGCCCACGTCCAGCATGTCGCGGACGGAGGACGGGTCCAGCGCCGCGGCGATTTCGGCCGCGGGTCCGCGCGCGATGTTGTCCATGCCGCGGATATACTCCTGGGTGAAGCCGCCGTGCTTCACCAGCCAGTATTCCAGAGGACGCACCGCGCCGCCCTTCTTCACGCACTGCCGCAGTTCCCCCCACGCGTCCCATATGATTTCCTGATATTTGAGATTGTCCCCCATATAGCCCGGACGTCCGGGCACCAGATGGCGCCGGCTGACCGGGGCGTTGCAGTAGCGCGCGCCCTGCTTGCGCACGTAGTTCATCGCGACCAGTGCGTCGAGCAGTATCTCGACGGCGCGCGCGTCCAGACGCTGAAGGCGCGCGACTTCGCCCGCCGTGCGCGGCGACTCAAGCCTCTCGAAGAGGCCCAGATACGCCGCGACCATCAGCACCTTGGCCTTGCGGTAGCCCATGATCTCGTCGATCAGGCGGCCGGCCGTGCCGGCCGATGACGTTTTCATCGGTGGTCTCCCACGAACAGTTTGTCGAGCGAGCGCACGCGCGAGAGGATCGGCGGAACCTCGTCGGCGTCGATCGCCACGTCCAGGACGCTGGGGCCCCGACGCGCCAGCGCGGCCCGCAAGGCCAAGCCCACGTCCTCCGGGCGGCGCACGCGCCGCGACCAGGCGCCCAGCCCCGTCGCGATCGCCGCCACGTCCATGCGCCGGAACTCCGTGCCGATCGTGCGGCCGTCGTATTGCAGAGTCTGACCGTGGTGCACCGCGTTGAGCCGGCCGTCGTTGAGCACCACCCAGACCACCGGGATGCGGTGAGTCGCGGCCGTGGAGACTTCCATGCCGGCCATCGCAAACCCGCCGTCGCCCACGATCGCGACGACCGGGCGCGCGGGGGCGGCCAGCTTGCCGCCCACGCAAGCGGCCACGCCGAAGCCCATCGCCGCGAAGTCCCCCCAGTTGTGCACGAAGTCGTTGCGTCCCGTCGCGGTCAGGTAGTGCGTCGCCCACAGCGTGTTGTTGCCCACGTCCAGGAAGATCATCGCGTCCTCGGGCAGGGCCGCGTCCAGTTCCCGCATCAGCCGCTGGGGCTTCATCGGCAGGGCTTCGCTGCGCGTCGAGTCCGGGTTCAGGACCGCCGGGCCCGCGGCGCGTGCGCGCGCCAGCGCCGCGCCGCCGTCGCCGCCGCGCGGATGCTCGCCGACGGCCAACAGGCGGCGCAGATGAAACAGAAGTTCGCGCAAGGTCGTCTTCGCGTCGCCGGCCAGGGCCACGTCGACGGAGTAGTTGCGCCCGATGGTCTCCGGGTCCACGTCCTGCTGGATCACCGTGCGGCCCAGCGCCAGCCGAGGATCCCAGCCCGACGTCGAGTTCTCGTGCAGGCTGCTGCCGATCACGAACAGGGCGTCGACGCCCGTCTCCAGCAGGTAGCGCTCCGCCAGCGGCGAACTGGCCAGCCCGAACGTGCGCAAGGACAACGGGTGAGTCTCCGCAAACGCCCCCTTCCCCTTCGGCGTCGTCGCCGTGGGGATGGAGAGCAGCTCGGCCAGTTCCCGCAGTTCGGCGCGCGCGCCGGACAGGTTGACGCCGTGGCCGGCCAGGATCGCCGGGCGGCGCGCCGCCAGCAGGACCGCCGCGCACTCTTTGACCGCTTCGCGGTCAAAGAGCCTTGAAAGCGGGCGATAGCCCGAGAAGACCGCGCCGTCCGGCGCCACCGGCCGCCGCATCAGGTCCGTCGGTATGCTCAGGTGCACCGGACCGCGGCGCCCGGTCATGGCCACGCGCAGCGCGCGGCGCAGCAGGTCCGGCGCGTTCGCCGGCGAGGCGAGCAACGCGCTCATTTTCGTCACCGGACGGAACAGCGCGACCGTGTCGGCGCCGCTTTCGGTGGAGTCCTGCAGAGAGCCTTTGCCGAACACCGTCGTGGAAACCTGCGCCGTCACCACCAGCACCGGCAGGCCGTCCGCCTTCGCCGCGGCGACGGCGGTGAGCGCGTTCGTGGCACCCGGACCGGTGGTGAGCAGGCAGGCGCCCAGCCGGCCGCCGGCGCGGGCGTAACCGGCCGCCATGAACGCCGCCCCGGCCTCATGGCGCGGCGCGATCAGCGTCAGCCCCGGCTCCCGGTCGAGCGCGTCGAAGATCGGCGTGACGGGCCCGCCGGGTATGCCGAAGACGTGCCGCACGCCCTCGCGCTTGAGCTGCTCCAGCACGACTTGCGCGACGGTCGGCGCCGTCGGGACCGCGGGCGCGCCGGCGGCGTCCAAGACCGGAGACTCGGCCGCGGCGGTCATTTGACCGCCGCGGGGTCCAAACGGATTCGCAGCAATATGGAGCAGCGCTCCACGAGGGCGGGCAGGTCCAGCGGCTTGCGGTAGAACCAGTCGATCTTCGCTTCCGCCAGCTTCTTCTCGCTGAACGGCAGTTTGCGGCCGCTGATCACGACGAGGCGGATCGGCCTGGTCTGGGCCGTGGACTTCAGCACCCGGCACACCTGCAGGCCGTCCAGCTTCGGCAGTCCGACGTCCAGGATCACCAGATCAGGCGGATTCTGACCCACGCGGACCAAAGCCTCCACGCCGTCGTGGCAGGCCTCGGCGTGGAACGCGTCGGGGTGGCGGGCGAAGGCGCGCAGGATCACGCGCGTCGTCTCCACGTCGTCGTCGACGACCATGATCCGGCGCTGCGGAGACCGCACCTCCGCAGGAATGGGCACGCGGAACTCCTTCAAGAACTTGATCAGGTTCGCGCGTCCGACGCGCTGGTGGCCGCCGGGAGTCTGATGGGACTTCAGCCGGCCCTCGTGGATCCAGCGCACGACGCTGGACGGGTAGACGTCGCAGTAGCGTGCGATGTCGTGCGTGGTGTAGGTTCGTTCGATCATGGCGCTCCTCCGCATCACGTTTGCTTCGTTTCGCTATTATACACGACAGGATTATTTTACGCACAAAATATCGCGATCCGCCCGACGGGCCGAGGCTCCGTAATGGCGTCCAGCTCGAGCCGCTATCCGATTCGAGCTCTTGACAGCCCGCCTCATTCATGCTATGTTCTTAGTAGATAATAATTATTAAACAGGAGGGTGCGATGAACGTCAACACCGGTCTCAAGGAGTCGTCCCGCGTGAAGGTCTTGGCCCTGCTGGACTCGGCGCTGGCCGACCTGTCCGTGCTCTCGCAGAAGACCCGCCACTTCCATTGGAACGTCGTCGGCCCCCGCTTCAACGACCTGCACAAGTTTTTCGAGGGGCAGTATGACGCACTGGAGGGCGAGATCGACGCGACCGCCGAGCGTTCACGCGCCCTGGGCGGGCGTGCGCTCGGGTCCATGAAAGAGCTGCTCGCGCACGCCCGGCTCAAGGAAGCCGCCGCCGGGCGCTCCCCCGCCGCCGACGCCATGCTCTCCGAGCTGCTGCGCGACCACGAGGCGCTGATCCGCGCCCTGCGCGCCGACGTGGACGCCTGCGCGGCCCTGGGCGACCAGGGGACGGCCGACTTCCTGACCGGGATGCTTGAGGGTCACGAGAAGATGGCGTGGATGCTGCGGGCTTTCACGGCCTGAAACGGAGACACGTGAAAAATCGAGACGAGATCAAGGCCTTCTTCCGCGGCAAGGGCGTGCCCTTGACGCATCAGCGCCTGGCCGTCTACGAGGAACTCGCCGCGCGCCGCGACCACCCCAGCGCGGAGGCTCTCCACGAGGCCCTGAAGACGGATTACCCGAGCCTGTCCCTGGCGACCGTCTACAAGACCTTGCAGACGCTCCACCAGATCGGCATGGTCGCGCGCGTGGATTCACCGACCTCGCAGGCGCGGTTCGACGCCATCGTCGCGACCCATCATCACGCCGTCTGCACGTCCTGCGGGCGCATCGAGGACTTATTCGATCCCAGGCTTGACGCCCTGCCCGAGCCGAAGGCGCCGGGCTTCCGCTTCTCCGGTCATTCGGTTCATTTTCACGGCCTCTGCGCCGCGTGCGCGAAGGCCGTTCGTTCCAATCGACGCAAGGAGGCTTAACCCCCATGGCTGACACGCTGGTACAGAAGGACGCCCCGGACTTCAAGGCCGAGGCGCTGCACGCAAAGGCGTTCAAGGAGATCCAGCTTGCCGACTACAAGGGCAAGTGGGTCGCGCTGTTCTTCTATCCGCTGGACTTCACCTTCGTCTGCCCCACGGAGATCATCGCGTTCTCCGAGCGCTACGAGGACTTTAAAAAGCTGGGCTGCGAGGTGCTGGGCTGCTCGGTGGACAGCAAGTTCACCCACCTGGCCTGGGCGAACACCCCGCGCAAGGAAGGCGGCCTGGGCGAGATCAAGTATCCGCTGCTGGCCGACATCACCAAAAAGATCGCCCGCGACTACGGCGTCTTGGTCAACGACGCGGTGGCCCTGCGTGGGCTGTTCCTGATCAACCCCAAGGGCAAGGTCGCCTACTCGGTCATCCATGACCTGGGCGTGGGCCGCTCCGTCGACGAGACCCTGCGCGTGCTCCAGGCCTTCCAGCAGGTCGAGAAGACCGGCGAGGTCTGCCCCGCCAACTGGACCGAGGGCAAGAAGACGATGAAGGCCGACCCGGTCAAGTCCAAGGAGTGGTTCGCGACGGCGGCCTGACTTCGCCGCGCCCGACAAAACGCCGGCCGCGGGATTTTTCCCGCGGCCGGCTTTGCCTTCGAGCACCGCTTCTGGGTCCTTCGGTCCGGATCGCCCCACCTTTGGACCTCTCTCGAAATTGGGCCGCAGGCCCCTGGCCGCGCGCCGCCGCGGGGGCTAGAATGATTCCAGCTTGTAGCCCGGAGAATCGGCTTCGGGGCATCCACCGCTCGACCCCAATCGAGCGCGGCCAGGCCGGGGCGCGTGTGCGTCCTGGATTTATTTCCGCCTGGGGGCTCCTGCGATGCGCGCCTTGATTCTTCTGCCGGTCCTTCTGCCCGCGCTCGCCCTCTGCGCCGAGCCCGCCCGCTATTCCGTCCGGCAGGCCCGTCACGATAAGCCATCCAGGGGCGAACACCTCGAAGTCTACGTCGGCAACTACGGAGAGGTCCTGAAATACAGCGACGAGTTCACCTTGCTGCCGCCGACCCTCGACCACGGCATGGAGATCGTTCGTTTTTATTTCAGCGATCTGCGCCGATTAGACATGCCCATCCCCGCTCCGGCAGACTACATTCCAGAGAATTTCAAGAAACTCGACCTGGCTGAAGTCTTGATCATTCCCCAGGGCAACGGCGGTTATCAAGACTTAGACGCCTTGCGTGCGGACAAGATCAAATACCTTAGGACTCACGGCGCGACCTTCAGCGTCGACGCCGACGTCAAGCTTGATATGGATCCCTGGCCGCCGAAGTCCTTCATGGTCTACGAGAGCAGCCCGACGGAAATGACGCAGCTTTACGCCGCCGGAAACGGGTTGCTGTTCATAGCGACGGTCGGCCGCGACATCAGCAAAAAAACGCGAATGGATACGACAGCCGATTCGCTCGCACGTCACAATTTCTACTACGACGATGATGTCCGAATGACGATGCGCGACTTGCTGGTCTATATCGGCCGCTATTTCGAGACTCTCGCCGTCGCAGAGCATGCGCGCGAGCGCGAGAAGGCCTCCGGGTTCAATTTCCGCGCGGGTATAAACGTTTTCCTGAGAACGTTCGCGCCCTCGGCCATCCTTGGATTAATATTTTTCATTTTGCCTTGGGGCCGGCCGTTCTTCCGCCCCATGGCCGCCGGGCTCTGGAGCGGTGCCGCATTAGGCATGGTCCTTATGATCTTAGGCTTCTATTTCTCCAGACAGGTTCTGCGTTGGAATCTGGACAGCGCGTTCGATTCCCTATGGCCGTGGTGCACATTTTTGGCACCGCTGCCGTCGCTCACATATCTGTTGACACGCAAATCGAGCCCGCTTCGGCGCGCAATCGTGCTGGGCCTCTGTCTGATCGCGACCGCGATGTTATTTACGGCCGCACTGGACGGAGTTTGGCATATGACTCACGGCGACGAACCGCTCACCGTGAATTTCAGCGGCTATGCGTTGTTCATTGGATTTTTCCAAGGCTTCTGCCTCGGATTGGCGATAGATATACCGTTCAAGAGAAGGACAGGCTCCGGCGCGCTCGCCTTGCTCGTCTTGGTCCTGGCGGCACCGTCGGCCCGCGCTCAAGACGGCGGACGCTTGCCATACGTGGACCCTCACGCCCTGGAGTCCCCGGACGTCCGGACCGAAGCCCAGCGACGGGTGGCCCAGATGCGCGGAGTAGAAACAGATCAACTCGATGCAAGCTATCGTAAAGACGCGGTGGACGATCTGAATAGTCAGCACCTGCTGTACAAGTTCCAACGCGTCGAGATCACCGGCGTATTTTCCACCGACGACACGAACGACACCATCGGCGGCTTCAATGATTTGGAATTGAACCCAGCTCACAACAAATCACCCCAGTCCGATCCCCCCTGGTGGAACTTCTGGGGCCGCCTAAAGAACTTCTCCGGCTATAACAGTGCGAGCAACGATATCGAAGACATCGCCGACCTATTCGACGCGAAGAGCGGCAAGCTGACCGACGCCGCCAAGGAAATGCTCCATCCGCTGACGGGCGACGTGAACGTCAACGAGATCGTCGCGCACAGTTGGGGAGCGCTGATCCTCAACGAGGCGATACTGGAGGGGATCATCCCGCCGCCTCAGCGCATCGTGGTGGTGGGCTGTCCCGACGCGGACATGACGCGCTGGAAGCTCCTGGCGCAGAAGACCGGGACCGAGGTCGTCGTCTTCAATAATTCCGCGGACATGGTCGCGGGCGTGCCGAAGCTTTTGGACCGCGTCGAGGGCTACCCCGGCGTGGACGCGGTCTTCGACCGTCTCTACGACGAGGGCCGCATCGGCGCGGAATGGACGCATTGGAGCGGTCAAGACCCGGCAGGCCGCAAGAAGCCAGGGAAATTCCTCGCGCTCCAAGCGGATATTGGAGCGCTCGGTTCGGATATCGCAACGCTCGGTCTGGATAAATCCGCCGGGCACGCCCGCGTCAACTACTATCGGTATCTTCTTGACCAGGGCGTGCTGGATTATTTGCCGGCCCTACAGCGGCGCCAGGACGAGAAGATCGACTCCTTGGCCGGCGAGCTGGAGGAGACGGACGTCGACCGGATGGTGAAGATGATTCAAAACGAGCGTGCCTTCGCTTACGCGGATTCGCCCGAGGGCCAAGCTGCGGCATGGAGGGACGTGCTGGACGGCAGCATTCCCACGCTGAGACAAATGATCGTCGATGCCTGCAAGACCATGGGCCGCCTGTCCACGACGGCGACCATCTCGGGCTTTCCCGATCCATCTTACGACCTGCGACTCGAGTTAATGGACTTGACGGACGCGCGAGCGGGGGCGGGGAACGACTGCGAACGAACGCTGGCTCTCGCGGTGATCGCTCTGAACGAACGTAGCGGTAATTTCAGCGTCGACTGGCTCAACGAACAAGCGCGAACGCACTTTCAAGCGGCCATGCCGGAAGCGGCGCCGATGCCGCAACCGGCCCCACAACCGGAACCTGCGCCGAATCCGGCGCCTGGCCCGGGGCCCGCGCCTCGCCCATGGCCGCGCCCATTTCCTCATCCGGCGCCGCAGCCACAGCCCCAACCGGACCCCAATCCCCCGGAAAGCTGCGGCTTCGACAGCGACGGGGCGTATTGCCGATAGGCGGCGGCTTGCGGCGCGCAAGGCCTGACGCCTGAGATTATCTTTTCCACGCCCGAAGAAAGTGCTAGTATTGCCGGCAATCCAAGGAGAGCCCATGCAGCCGACCCCGAACCCGCTGTTGAACATGGTCCTGATCGCGGCCATCTTCGTCATTTTCTACTTCCTGCTCATCCGTCCCCAGCAGAAGCAGCAGAAGGAGCACGATCAGATGCTCAAGGATCTGAAGATCGGCGACAAGGTCCTGACCAGCGGCGGGCTCTACGGCACGATCACCGGCTTCAAGGGCGACGATCTGGAGGTTCAGTTCTCGCAGACGGTGAAGCTCACCGTCGCGCGCTCGGCCGTTTCCTCCTTGGTCACCGCCGGCGCGCCGGCCAAGACCGCCGCCGCCGTTTAATCCCGGAAATCGAGAGAGACATGTCCAAGAACCAGTTCAAGTGGATCACTCTGCTGGCCGTCGTGGCCGGCTCCATCTTCCTTCTATACGACTCGATCAACTGGTACCAGCTCGACGCGGCCGAACGCGCGAAGCTGGAGCTCCTGCGCGAGCGTCCCAGCCGCATCGTGAACCTGGGCCTGGACCTGAAGGGCGGCACGCAGATGGTCATGGAGCTGGAAGTCGACAAGCTGGACCCCAAGACCACGCTCAACGACGGCATGAACCAGGCCATCGAGATCATCCGCAACCGCATCGACCAGTTCGGCGTGGCCGAGCCGCTGATCGTGCGCCAGGGCGAGCGCTGGATCGTCGTCCAGCTTCCCGGCGTGACCGACTCCGCGCGCGCCAAGGACCTGGTCGGCAAGACCGCTCTGCTTGAGTTCCGCATGGTCGACGAGAGCGAGGCCTCGCGCAACGCGCTCAACAAGATCCTGGAGGCCGGCAACCCCTTCGTCGGCACCGCCGTCTCCACCGCGGCGGCCAAGCTGGTGCCCGCCGGCGACGCGCTCTTCTCCGGCAAGGACGGCACCGCCTACCTGCTCAAGACCGAGGTCCCCCTCACCGGAGCGGCGCTTGAGACCGCGAAGGTCGACACCGGCGGCCAATACGGCATGCCCGTCGTCGACTTCAAGTTCAAGCCCGAGTCCGCCGGCGCGTTCGGCGCGCTGACCGCGGCCAACGTGGGCCGGCGCATGGCCATCGTCCTGGACGGCGTCGTCTACTCGGCCCCCGTGATCAAGGGCCGCATCTCCGGCGGCTCCGGCATCATCGAGGGGCAGTTCAGCGCCGACGACGCGCGTTCGCTGGCCATCGTCCTGCGCGCGGGCGCCCTGCCCGCGCCGGTCAAGGTCATCGAGGAATTGGTCGTCGGCCCCACCGTCGGCGAGGACTCGGTCAAGGACGGCCTGCGCTCCATCGCCATCGGCTTCGTGCTGGTGGTGCTGTTCATGCTGGTCTACTACCGCCTCTCCGGCGCGGTCGCGATCGCGGCCTTGGGCCTGAACCTCCTGGTCCTGCTGGCCACCATGGCCGGCATGCGCGCGACCCTGACCTTGCCCGGCATGGCCGGCATCATCCTCTCGCTGGCCATGGCCGTGGACGCCAACGTCTTGATCTTCGAGCGCATCCGAGAGGAACTGCGCCACGGCAAACCGGTCAAGGCCGCGGTCAACCTGGGCTACGACCGCGCCTGGTCGGCCATCCTGGACTCGCACGTGACCTCGCTGATCTCGGCGGCGTTCCTGTTCCAGTTCGGCACCGGACCCATCAAGGGCTTCGCGGTCACCTTGACCATCGGCCTGCTGCTGTCCTTGATCACCGCCACCGTCGTCACGCACATGATCTTCGACTACTACCTCTCGAGCGTCGAGGTAGGGGAGCTCTCGATCTAACATGGAAATCTTCAAAAAGCCGAATATCGACTTCATCGGACTGCGCTGGATCCCGATCGGCGTGTCGGTCTGCGTCGTCGTCGGCGGCCTGGCGGCCATGGCGCTCAAGGGCTTCAACTACTCCATCGAGTTCACCGGCGGCTCCATGCTGCAGGTGAGCTTCCCCAAGGACGCGAAGGTGGACGTCGACGGCCTGCGCAAGACGCTGGACGGCGCGGGACTGCCCGCCGAGATTCAGTCGGTGGCCGGCGACAGGCCCGCCTTCCTTCTGCGCGAGAAAGGCAGCGACGACGAAGCCGCCGTCTCCGCGTTCGCGGAGAAGGCCATGGACGTGCTGGCCAAGGCCAACCCGGACGCCAAGCCCGTGCTGGACAGCAAGAGCGTGATCGGACCCGTCGTCGGCAAGGACCTGCGCCGGCGCACGATCTGGGCCATCATCTTGAGCCTGCTGGCCATCGTCGCCTACGTGGCCTGGCGCTTCGACAACCCCATCTGGGGCGTGGCCGGCGTCGTGGCGCTGTTTCATGACGTCATCGGCGTGGCCGGCATCTTCGCGTTGCTCGGACTGCAGGTCGACCTGCTCATCGTCACCGCCCTGCTCACGGTGGCCGGCTATTCGATCAGCGACACCATCGTCATCTTCGACCGCATGCGCGAGAAGCTGCGCACCGAGCGCGGCCTGCCGCTCGACGTGCTGATCAATTCCTCCATGAACGAAACCCTGTCGCGCACCGTCATCACGGTCTTGATCGTGCAGATCGTCTGCGTGGTGCTCTACCTGGCCGGCGGCCCCGTCCTGCGCGACTTCGCCTTCGCCATGGTCATCGGCAACATCTTCGGGACCTACTCGTCGATCGGCGTGGCCGCTCCGCTGGTCTACGAATACCAGGTCCGCTTCGCCGGCAAGAAGACCTCCGCGCCCAAGGACGCCGTCGCCGCGGCCGGCGCTTCGGGCGCCGCGCGCACGCGCGACGGAGGCCGCCGCCGCCGGTGAGGAAGATCAAGGGCTTCCACCTCGTCCTGCGGCCGCACGAGGTGCGGCGCCGCGCCAAGAAGGCCGCGCTCGATCTTGACGCCGCCGGCCTGCCCGAGCCCGTCCTGCTGAAGACCTTGGACCGCCTGGCCAAGGCGCTGACGCCGGGAGTGCTGTTCGACACGTTCGGCCACCCCGACGCCGACCAACCGCTCTTGTCGCCGATGCCGGGCCTGGCCTACAGCCTGATCCTCGCGTCCATCGGGCCGGGCTTCGAGCCTATCCGCGAAAAGGAAGCCGGCCTGCCGGCCGCGCTGTGGCCGGTGCTGGAGGAAACCGCGCTCGACGAGTGCGTGCGCTTCGCCTCCGGCCTCCTTGAAGACGAGGCCGCCAAGGACAACTGCGAACTCTCCCCGATCTCCCCCGTCGTCGGCGCCGACGCGCTGGCGGCGGCCCTGCGCAAGCTCGATGGAGCCAAGCTCGGCGTGGCGCTTGCCGAGGGACGGCTAACGCCCGCGGCCTCCCTGGCGGTCAGCCTCTCCTGGCTCGCCAAATCCAAGGCCAAAGGCCGCCGCTGACGTGCTGCGCCGGGCCGTGCCGTATCTGGCCTACGCCTACGTCAGCCTCGTGGGCCGGACCAACCGCGTCACCGTCGTCGGCGCGGACGTCCGCGACAAAATCCACGCCTCGGGCCGCCGCTTCGTCTACGCGTTCTGGCATCAGCGCCAGGTCTATTTCACCTGGAGCCACCGCGGCGTCGACGCGGCCGTCCTCGTCTCGCGCTCGAAGGACGGCGAGATGATCGCCGAGACCATGCGCCTGTCGCGCATCAAGGCCGTGCGCGGCTCCTCCACCCGCGGGGGCGCGGCCGCGGCCAAGGAGATGGTCGACATCCTGCGTTCGGGCTGGGATGTCGGCATCACGCCGGACGGGCCGCGCGGCCCCGCGCGCAAGGTCAAGCCCGGAGTCCTGCGCGTCGCCCAGCTCTCCGGCGCGCCCATCGTGCCCATCGCCAACGCGCAGTCGCGCCGCTTTGAGATCGCCCGCGCCTGGGACAAGTTTCACGTGCCTTTGCCTTTCGGGCGCGCCGCGGTGGTTTACGGCGCGCCCGTCGAGGTCGGCCCCGAGGACGACCTGGATAAGAAAGCCGCGGAACTGGAAGCGGCGCTCGACCTCGCCACCGCCGAGGCCGACCGGCTGGTCTCGTGATCTGGATCATTCTCGCCGTCGAGACCGCGCTGGCGCCGCTGGCCGCCCTGGGCGTCGCGCTGGCTTTCCTGCTGTCGCGACGCCGCGGCGCGCTGGCCGGGCTGTTCGCCGACCTGCCCGAGCGCCTGGGCGAACTTTCCCCCGCCGCCCGCGCGCGTCTTTCGGGACGCCGCGTCTGGTGGCTGCACGCGGCTTCCGCCGGGGAATTCGGCGGCCTGACGCCGCTGATCGCGGCTCTCAGCGCCCGCCCCGACGCTCCCGCCTTGCTGGTGACCACGACCACCGCCTCCGGCCGCGACGCCGCGCGCGCCGACGCGCGCGTGGCCTGGGCGCAATTGGCTCCGCTCGACGCGTGGCCCTGCGTCGCGCGCTTCCTGCGCGACGCTCGGCCCGAGCGTTTGATCTTGAGCGAGACGGAATTGTGGCCCACGACTATTATTCTGGCCGCGCGCGCCGGCCTGCGGCCGACGTTGATCAACGGCCGCCTGACGCGCCGCAGCCTGCGCCGCTATCGCTGGGTCGCACCCCTGCTGGCGCCGGCGCTGGAGGCGCTGGCGGCCTTGGGCGCGCAGAGCGAGGTCGACGCCGACCGCTTCGCGTCCATCGGCGCGCCCGAGGAAATCCTGAGCGTGCGCGGCAACACCAAATACGACCGCCTCCCCGCGCCCGCCGACGCCGAGCCCGCGCGCGCGCGTGTGGCGGAACTCGGCTGGACGCGCATGCCCCTGTTCGTGGCGGGCAGCACCCACCCCGGCGAGGAGCAGGCCGTCATCCGCGCCTTCCTTCACGCCCGCCGCGCCACGCCGAACCTCAAGCTGGTGCTGGCCCCGCGTCACGTGGAGCGCGCCGATGACGCATTTTCCGCCCTGCGCCGCATGGGACTGCCCGCCGCGCGCTGGCGCGGCTGGTCGGAGTTGGGCGTCGAGGCCCTGCTCATCGACGCGATGGGAGCGCTCGCGTCCTTCTATCCGCTGGCGCGCGTCGCCTTCGTCGGCGGCACCTGGGTGCCGGTCGGCGGCCACAACTTGCTCGAGCCCGCGCTGGCCGGCACGCCCGTCTTGTTCGGGCCCTACACCGACCACGTCTCTTTGCCCGCGAGGATGCTGGAGGAAGGCGGCGGCGGCGTGCGCGTCTCTTCGGACGGCGATTTCGCCATGCAGTTGAGCCAACTCGCCGCCGATCCCGCACGCGCCCAGGCGACGGGCGCCAAGGCCCGGCAGATCGCCGGACAACTGTCCGGCGCCACGCCGCGCGTCCTGGCTTTACTCGACGGCCGCGATGACTGAAGGGCGGCGCGGTTTTTTTCTCGCCGCGTTCGCCGGGATCGTCACCGCAGCGCTCTTTCTTCCCGCGTCGCGTTATCCGCTTCTGAATTGGGACGACGGCGTCAACGTCGCGCGCAACGCGCATTTGAATTTCTCCCCGGCGGGGCTGATCTGGATGTTCACCGGCTCAAGCCTGGGCCACTGGCACCCGCTGACTTGGCTGACGCTGGCGCTCGACCGCGTCGTTTGGGGCCCGGGGCCCTTCGGCTATCATTTGGGCAGCGTGCTGTGGCACGCGCTGAACGCCGCGCTCTTCTTCCTGCTGGCGCGCCTCCTCCTGCGCCCGGCCGGACGCGACGCGCGCGCCGCGGACCTGGGCGCGATGCTGGCCGCGCTGGCTTGGTCCCTGCACCCCCTGCGCGTGGAATCCGTGGCCTGGATCAGCGAGCGCCGCGACGTGGTCAGCGGCGCGTTCGTGCTCGGCGCGCTTCTCGCGTGGACGCGCGGCGCGCAAGCCGGCGAGGCTCCCGCCGGACGCCGCTTTCGGCGGCTGGCCTTCGTTCTGGGTTCGGCCGCGATGGCCGCCAAGGTCTTCACCGTCGTGCTGCCGGGAATCCTGCTGATCCTTGACGCGCGACTGCGCGGACGGCCGCGCTGGCGCGAGAAGCTCCCGTGGCTGGCGCCCGTCGCGCTCAGCCTGGCCTTCAACGTCGCGGCGCAAGTCGTCTCCGGCGCGGCCGTGCCGCTCTCCGTCTTCGGCCTGCGCGCGCGCCTGCTTCAGGCGGCGTTCGGCCTCGCCTTCTACATCCGCGCGAGCGTCTGGCCTGTCGGCCTTTCCCCTCTTTATGAAGCCAGCACCACGCTGACGCCCTTGCCGTTTTACTTCTCGGCCGCCGCCGTGGCCGCCGCCGCCGCGTGGTTGTGGACCCAGCGCCGCCGCCGGCCGTGGCTGGTCCAGGCCGCGTTCGCCTACGCTCTGTTCGCCCTGCCGGCACTCGGCCTGTTCAAGTCCGGCCGCATGACCGCCGCGGACCGCTACTCCTATCTGCCCTGCCTGCCCCTGGCTCTGCTCGCCGGAGCGGCGCTGGCGCGCGCGGC
>JAJXVH010000031.1 GCA_021782205.1 bacterium
CGGCGAGAGCCGACGCGGCGGGCAACGCCTCCGCCGGCGGCACCGCGGCGACCGCGCCGAGCGCCGCCGCCGCGGGCATGGCCAAGGCCGGCGGCAGGGCCACGGCGTCCGCGGCGGAGGCTTCCGGCGCGAGGCGCAGTTCTAATTGGGCGCGCGCGCCGACGGCGGCCAAAAGCAAAGCGGCGGCCAGGCCGCAGCGTTTGTTCATCGCCTAGATCATAGCGCCCGCGCCGACGGCCCCGTCTGAGACCAAAGTCCCAAGTCAACCGGGTCTTTGGCCCGAGTTCGCATGGCCCTATTCCCGGCGTTTGCCGGTCAGTCCCTTAAAAATCCAACCCCACCGCGCGATGCTTGATTTTTTGAGCGCATGAATTTTTTTCGACAAGCGCCGCGCCCAGCTGTATTTTACACTGAGCATTTTTAGACCGACCGGGATGACAATGATCGCCGGCCCAGGCAAGACGATCATCGCTATACCCGTGCCGAGGACGACGAATCCCGCAACGATCTGAATCAGCCTGCATGCCGCCTGATAGTTCATACGGATGCTCCGCTATTGTCCTTGTTCGGAAAAGCAAAGGAAGCGGCCAGTCCTCCGAGCACGATTAAGGCGACCAAAACAAGGATAGAGGAATTAAAGTTTTCGCCCAGGATCGTCCTGAGCCAAGAATGAGCCATCATCTTGAATCCGACAAGCAGCATGACCAACGCAAGCGCGGTCTTCAGATGATGGAACGCGCCCATCATTCCTTCCAGCGCAAAATACAAGCTGCGCAGGCCCAATATCGCGAATACGTTGCTGGTAAAGACAAGAAACGGATCTGCGGTAACGGCAAAGACTGCCGGAATGGAGTCCACGGCGAAAACGACATCCGTGAATTCGACGGCCAGCAGCGCCAGGAACAATGGGGTCATCAACAGCGCTCCAGATCGCGCGGGTGCCGCTGTCGTGTCCTGCGCGCGCACCCAGAATTTATGCCCATGGAATCGTTCGGCCACCGGGAGAAAACGTCGAGCCAGAACCAGGGCCGCCTCGCCCAATCGTTCGTTTTTCTTAAAAAACAACATCTTGAGCGCGCTGAGAATCAGGATCGCGCCGAACACATAAATGATCCACGAAAAACTCGTGATGAGCTTGACGCCGACGACAATCATGACACCGCGCATGACGAGCGCGCCAAGAATTCCCCAGAAGAGCACCCTATGGCGGAACACTTTCGGGACTTCCAACATCTCAAAGAGCACGGCGATCACGAAGATATTATCCACAGAGAGCGATTTTTCGATGAGATAGCCCGTGACATACTTAAGCGCCGCTGACTTTCCGTCGTTAATCCCTTCGGGATTTATCACGGACACCGACATAATGTCCGTGTTCAATCCAATGCCGAGCCAGTGACCGTTATAAGCGCGGTACACGAATCCCATGAAGGCCAGGCCCAAGGAGAGCCAGAAGACGAACCACGCCAGCGCCTCCCTGGGCCTGACCTCGTAGGGTTCCTTGTGGAAGACACCCAAGTCCAACGAGAGAAGCACGAGGATGCCGACGATGAAGCCGGAATAAAACACTATCATACCCGGTCTCCCACAAGCTTCGTTTTCACCTCGTGCGCCGCCGTATGGCGGTGACGGCCTGAATTTTTCGCGCCAGAGCTCCGGGCAATTCGAAGATGCCTCCAAGCTTGTTGAGAAAGACGTGCTCTTTGGGAACCACCGCGCCGTCTGCGTACGCCAACTCGACCGCCCAGGCGTAAGCCGTCTCGCGGAGAGGCTGACCGAGCGTGCGCAGCACTTCCTCCAAGAGCACCGAACGCCCCCGCGCCCGTAGGTCGGCAAATCTCTGACCGATCAACTGATCGACCGAGTCAATGTCTTTGAACAACGGATGCAGCCAGGCCATCGCACGCAAACGTTGCAACTCTGCGGGAGAGTAACAGTCGTCGGCGTCCATAGCGAGCACGGCGACGGTCATCAAGGCTTCGGCGGGCGACAGCGTTGGAGTATTCTTGTTCATCTGGCCTCCTGCGTCTGTTTTTACCGCCGCGCAAGACCAAAAAACAAAAGACCTTGCGCGCGCAGCGCAAGGTCTTGATCGGCCTCTCTAGGCCCCGTTGGACCGGCTCTTTCGAGCGTGTTGACGATCCAACGACGAAGATCTACTCCCCTTGACGACTGCACTGTAACAGAGGCAACCAGTTTTGTCAAGGACAAAATCGACTCCTAGCCATTCTAAAGCGATGCCGAATACGTTGAAACAGCTAAAACGGACAAGGTCAGACGGCTCAAGCCGCCGCCGAGGTCGGCCTCCACGCGGTCGCCGGGGACCACGGGGGCCACGCCGGACGGCGTGCCCGTGAACACGATGTCGCCGGGCCGCAAGCCGAAACGCGCGTCCAGATGCTCCAAGAGCCGCGGCACGGGAAAAATCATGTCCGCCGTGGTTCCGCGCTGGCGCAGAGCCCCGTTGACGCTCAGATTCAACGCCGCGGGCAGGACGGCGGGCACGAACGCGCCCAGAGCCGCGAAGCCGGGCCGCCCCTTTGCGTCCGTCCAAGGCTGCCCCTTTTTCTTGGCCTCTTCTTGAAGGTCGCGCGCGGTGAAATCCACGCCCACGGCCATGCGCAGGCTCCCGTCGGCCGCGCGCGCCACCACCAGCTCCACTTCATGATCCACGCGTTTGGAGTCCGCGGGAAGGCGCAAGGTCCCGCCGGACAGCACCACCGCCGAGGCGGGCTTCAGGAAGATCATCGGCGCCGCGGGCACCGCGTTTCCCAACTCCTTGGCATGCTCCGCGTAGTTGCGTCCCACGCACCAGACCGTGCCCAGGGCGACGTCCAGACCAGGAATATTCATTCGCCTATTTTAGCCGATCCGCCGCCCATCGTATAATGAACTCATGGTCTGCCAGAACTGCGGACGGCGCGAGGCGACGGTCCTGGCGCAGACGGTGGTGCACAACCAGGTCAAGAAGGCGGCGCTGTGCGCGGAGTGCGCGGCGCAGCTCGCGCCCGCGCATCCGTTCGACGCGCTGGCCGCGGCGCTTGAGGAGCTGGCCGGCCGGCCGCGCGTGCATCCGGGACGCTGCCCGGAGTGCCGGACCTCGTTCGCGGAGTTCCGGACGACGGAGCGCTTCGGCTGTCCGGCCTGCTACGAGCGCTTCCGGCCGCAGATCCAGGACCTCCTGCCGCGCGTGCACGCCGGCGCCTACCACCATCGCGGCAAGACGCCGGGGCGGCGCTGATGCAGCTGCAGACGATGCTGCGCTTCCGCGCCGGCTGGGCCGAGGCCGAGGGGCCGGAGCACGCCGTCGTGCTGTCCACGCGCGTGCGGCTGGCGCGCAACCTGCGTTCGCCGTTTCCCTCGCACCTGAGCGCCGCGGGGCTCAAGCGCGTGCTGGACGCGGCGTTCAACGCCGCCAAGTCCGCCGGGCTCAAGGACGCCGCCTACTTCAAGCTGTCCGACCTGGACGCGACCGACCGCACGTTCCTGGTGGAGCGCCACCTGGCCAGCCCCGCTCTGGCGCAGCGCCCGGCCGCGCGCGGGCTGGTGGTGGGCGAGCGCGAGTCCTTGGTGGTCATGGTCAACGAGGAAGACCACCTGCGCCTGGCCTCGCTGCTGCCCGGACTGCGCCTGCGCGACGCGCACGCCGCCGTGGACCGGCTGGACGACGGCCTGTCGTCCGCGCTTGATTTCGCCTTCCGCGACGACCTGGGCTACCTGACCGCCTGCCCCACCAACCTGGGCACCGGGATGCGCGCCTCCTGCCTGGTCCATCTGCCCGCGCTGGCCCTGACCGGCGCCGTCGGCCGGCTCATCGAGAGCCTGACGCGCGCCGGCCTGATCGCGCGCGGCCTCTACGGCGAGGGCACGCGCGTGATCGGGGATTTTTTCCAGCTCTCCAACGCCACCGGCTTCGGCCGCACCGAGGGCGAGATCCTGGCCGCGCTGGAAAAATCCGTGGGCGCCGTCGTGGCGCGCGAGAAGGAAGCGCGCGCAGCGCTGTCGGCCGGAGCGGCCCGGACGCGGCTGGAAGACGAGATCCACCGCGCGCTGGGCTTGCTGGGGGCCGCGCGGCTGATGCCGTTTGAGGAAGGCCAACAGCACCTCTCGCGCCTGCGCCTCGGCCTGGCGCTCGGCTGGAAGCTGCCCGCGGACCTGGCGCTGGTCAACGAGCTCACGCTGTCCACCCAGCCCGCGCACCTGGACTTGCTGGCGCAAAAGGAACTCTCGGCGCAGGACCGCGACGCCCTGCGCGCGGCACTCATCCGCCGCCGCCTCAAGGCCGCCTGACGGTCCGCGCCGTCACGACGCGGGGCCTAGGATTGCCGCCGCTGCGCCGACCGCGTCATACTTGACGTTCAGCCTGTCTCCGACGGAATACGGCGCCCGCTGGGACGAACCGTCCCCGAAAACCATCACGTCGACCGCGACGGGCGGCGCGGCGCGGCGCTCGACGCGGAGAGTGATGATGAACTCGCCCTGTTCGTTGATCAAACCGACGAAGCGGGTCGCGACGACATCGGCCGCGGCAGCCACGCCGGATTTCAGCGCGCGCTCCTGCGCGGCGTGAGCCAGCAGAGGAATTCCGAACACCAGATAGCCGCTGCCCAGCGCCAGCGACAGCGAAAAAAATAAGATCACGGCGAAGCCGAAGGCGCGGGCAATCGCCGTCAGCAGCAGCGCGTAGAGAAAAACTCCCGCCCCCACCTGCGCCCAGCTCCACGACGGCGGAAACACCCCCAAAACCTTGAAGAACACGGCAACGGCGACCGCGATCAAGGACAGCAGAAGGCCCAGAAAATTGCCGATCATCCGATCTCCCGAAGCGGCGAGGCGCAAAGACGGCGGGGAGGGCGTTTGTCTCCCTCCATCCGGAACCGGCAGGCCCAAGGCATTGAGCGCGCGCACCGAAACAATCAAGGCCCGGCTGTCCCGCGGCGACCAACCTTCGGCCTCCAAGCCGCCGAGGATCGCGTCCTCGGAGTCCCCCGCGGCCAGCCGCGAGCGAACCGCCTCGAGAACTTTGGGGTCGACCATGCTCAGCGGTCCGGCGTGAAGCGCAGCACCTGCATGTCGGGCAAGACCTTGCCCGACGCTTCCAGCATCAGGTCGCGGGCGTATTGCTGCCGCGCCTCGGCGACGCTGAGGCGGCTTTGCGCCGCGTCCACGGCCAGGTTCAGCCGTAGGATGTTGACTTCCTCGCGGTCCGAGCGCGCGGTCAACTCATGATGAACGGGGTCGTAGGTCACGCGCTCGTCGGCGGCGGCCGCCACCGCCGCCGCGGCCTGGAACGGCGTCAGCGACAGGCGGACCGTCTGCGCGACGACACCCAGGTCCGCGTCCGTGGCCTGGTCCAATTGCGGCCACGCGTCGCTGACCGTGGTGATTTCCCACGGCGCGTTGCCGCGCCAGACCAGGCGGTCGCGGCGAACCTCGTCCGGCGGACCGTAGCGTTCCATCAAGCGGCGCGCGGCCAACGACGCCGTCTGCGACCACTGGCTGACCACGTCCGCGGCGAAGGCCGCCCGTTCGGCGGGATTCGAGGATACGCCTTTGTCCGAATCCAGCGACGCCACGCAACCCGAGAGCACGGCGCAGGCCGCGAGAGCGGCCGAAAGTCCAAACATGCGGGAGATTTTCATAAATCCTCCTCCCAACCTGCCCTTTCAGTATACCCCCGCTCCGGCCGCGGCGCCATGGATATCCTTTCGCGGTTTGTTCACAATTATGTGCTTGAATTGCGTCCTCCAAGCCGTTAAACTGGACGCATTCGATGCTGAGCGTCCTCGCCCTGACGAGTTTTTTGGCCGCCGCTCAGCCCGGCCTGGCCCGCGTTCCCCCGCCCGCGCGCTTGAGCGCATTGGGACTCCCCGCGGAACTGACGGAAAACCGCCTGCAGGCTCTCCTGCAAAGCTTCGTGGACACCGGCTACGGCGTGCGCTTCCGGCGCTTGGGCGATGAGAGCGACTTCGACCATGGCCACGTCCTTTTGGACGCGGCAACCGGCGCGCCGCTGGCCATTCTCTACCACACGCAGGAACTGGCCGGCGCGACCCCGGGAGGCGAGCGCCTGCTGGGTCCGGACGGCCGCAATTGGATCCAGTGGCTGGACGGCCGCGTGGAAAACGCGCGCCGCTACGAGCGCGGAAGCTACCCTCGCTCGGGCGACTGGGACTGGTTCGTCGCCCGCCAACTGCCCCGACTGCGCGCGCGCGGCACGATCACCGACCGCATGCTGGACCCGGTCCAACTGGGCGCAAGCGCGGAGCGCAGCGTGCAGTGGACGTTCACGCGCCGGTCCTGCGCGGGCGCGATCGCCGCGACGGGCGTCCTGCGCGTGCTCCTGCCCGACCGAACGCCGGTGTGCCTGGCGCTCAGCGTCCAGTAGACGCGTCGTCCTCCCCCCCAAAAAATCCACTCTCGGGCCTTGATCCAGGTCAACACCGGCCCCGCGGACCGGTGCTAGAATGGGGCCATGGCTACCTGCAAACACGAGAAGCTGAAAGCTTGGGTTGACGAGATCGTCCAGGTCTGCACGCCGGACGCCGTGGTCTGGGTGGACGGTTCCGAGGAAGAGAAGCGGCGGCTGGAGCGGCGCGGCGTGGCGCGCGGCCAACTGATCCCGCTGGATTCCGAGAAGTTTCCCGGTTCCTTCTACAGCCGCTCGAACTCCAACGACGTGGCGCGCACCGAGCACCTGACCTACATCTGCACGGACAAGAAGGACGACGTGGGACCCACCAACAACTGGATGGCGCCCCAAGAGGCCTACGCCAAGGCCCGCGAGGTGCTGAAGGGCTCGATGAAGGGCCACACCCTCTACGTGGTGCCGTTTTCGATGGGCCCGGTGGGCTCTCCCTTCTCCAAGATCGGCGTGGAACTGACCGACTCGATCTACGTGGTGCTCAACATGCGCATCATGACGCGCATCGGCCAGAAGGTGCTCGACCAACTGGGCGCCGACGGCGAGTTCGTCAAGTGCCTGCACTCCAAGGCCGACCTGGACGTCAACAAGCGCATGATCCTGCACTTCCCGCAGGACAACACCATCTGGTCGGTGGGCTCCGCCTACGGCGGCAACGCCCTGCTCGGCAAGAAGTGCCTGGCCCTGCGCATCGCGTCCTATCAGGCGCGCAAGGAGGGGTGGCTGGCCGAGCACATGCTGATTCTCGGCGTCGAGCACCCCGACGGCAAAATCGAGTACGTGACCGCGGCCTTCCCGTCGGCCTGCGGCAAGACCAACCTGGCCATGCTGATCCCGCCCGAGGGCCTCAAGGCCAAGGGCTACAAGATCTGGACCGTGGGCGACGACATTGCCTGGCTGCGCGTGGGCCCCGACGGCCGCCTGTGGGCGTGCAATCCCGAGGCGGGCTTCTTCGGCGTGGCCCCGGGCACCAACTCCAAGTCCAACCCCAACGCGATCAAGACCATCCAGAAGAACACCATCTTCACCAACGTCCTGCTGGGCGACGACCTGAGCGTGTGGTGGGAGGACGGCGAAGGCGCTCCGCCCGCGTCCGGCACCAACTGGGAAGGCAAGCCCTGGAAGCCCGACTTCAAGGACAAGGACGGCAAGCCTCTGCTGGGCGCGCACCCCAACAGCCGCTTCACCTCCCCCGCGGGCCAGTGCCCGTCCATCGCCAAGAACTGGGAGGACCCCAAGGGCGTGCCCATCTCCGCGATCATCTTCGGCGGACGCCGCGAGCGTCTGGCCCCGCTGGTGTTCGAGTCCTTGGATTGGGCGCACGGCGTCTACGTGGGTGCGACCGTGGCCTCGGAGCGCACCGCCGCCGCCAACGGCACCGTCGGCGAGGTGCGCCGCGACCCGATGGCGATGCTGCCCTTCTGCGGCTACAACATGGGCGACTACTTCGGCCATTGGCTGGAGATGGGCGCGAAAATACCCAAGCCGCCGAAGGTCTTCCACGTCAACTGGTTTCGCAAGGACGCGAAGGGCAAGTTCCTGTGGCCCGGCTACGGCGAGAACCTGCGCGTGCTGGAGTGGATCCTGAGCCGCACCAACGGCACGGGCAAGGCCCAGAAGACGCCGATCGGCTACGTCCCCGCCAAGGACGCCCTGGACCTGACCGGCCTGAACCTGCCGGCCGGCGCGCTCGACGAGCTGCTGGCGGTCAAGCCCGAGGAGTGGACCGCGGAGCTCGACGGCGTGAAGTCTTTCTTCGACCAGTTCGGCGCTCGGCTGCCCGCGGAACTCAACCGGCAGCTCGACGCCCTGCGCGAGAGGCTCAAGACCAAGGTCGCGGCTTAGATCGCCGCGCCGCGCGTCATGAACCTCGTTGAATTCGCGCAAGCAAGCCTGGTCGCGCTGACCAGCCGCCTGCTTGCCGGCGGCGATCCGTCGGAGATCGCGTGGTACGAGGAGACGTCGGGATTCGCCGTGACGCGCGCCGCGCCGGACCGCGTCCTTCTGCGCTTCTACCGCGCCGACGGCCAGACCGCGCTCTACACGGATTGGGTGAGGACGGCGCGGGAGATGGGCGCCCGGCGTCTGCGCCTGACGACCCTCGGCGACTTCGGCCGGCATCTCCAGAAGCCGGCGGGCGGCCCGCCCATCGCCGACCGGCAGCTGGCGGGGTTTGCCAACATGCACGAAACGGTACTGGCGCTGGAGCTGCCCGACCGCGCGCTCGGCGTCCGTCTGGGCATGTGGTATCCCCCGCCGACCGACCTCACGCGCGCGGACGTGCTGCGCTTCATGGATGAAAGCCCCGAAAAGGCCTTCTTCCGCGAAGCGCTGCTGTGGCAGGACGAACACAACCTCCATTTCACCGCGGGCAAGGACTGGGACGAATTCATCGCCTCCATCGGCCCGGACCGGGAGGCCCGATTCGTCAAGACGTTCACTCTCTGCGTCTCGAACATCGCCGTGTCCAAGCCCACCTTCGCGAACTGGTGGAAGCTTTACGACATGCACCGCTCGAAACTGTCCGCGGAACTGCACGCCGAAGAGTTCGACTCCGTCCCCAAGATCGACGCGCCCCCCGCCGACCTCGCCGCCGCGCGCGCCGCGCTGGAACGCGCCCTGGCCGACGTGCGGGCCTACGCGCGCGGCAAGAACCTGAAGCCCTGGGACGACACGTTCGACGCGGCGCTCGCCGTCCTCCGGGACGGCGCAAAACCTCCGCTGGGCCGCCTGGACGCCGTGTTCGACCGCCTGTTTGCCCGGGAGCCCGCGCGCCTGCTGTCCGCCGTCTCGCTCGCCGACGTGTTCGGCGCGATGGGCTCCTGGAACGACCTGGGCTTGGACGCCGACCCGGACTACGTCCGCGTCTCCGAGTCTCTGTTCGCCGCCCTGCGCCCCGCCCTGCTGGCCGCCTGCGCCTGACGCGGCCGCCGCCGACGACGACCGCGCGCGGGCGCGGACGCGGACGAAACGGCGTGAGGCTCGGCGTTCCAACTATTCTCCCAATCTTTTTCCTAACGCGACCTTTCCCCCAACGTCGGGCCGTTGTTAAGTTGAGTTCTTAACAAACGGACCCGCGCGCGCCGGGCCCCGCTTCGTCACCACGCAGCAGTCGCCGCCCAAGGGAGGCGAGCGCGAAGGCGATCACCGCGCAGCCGATCCAGTCGATGGTTCTGCCGACGCCGATGTCGTGAATGAGCAGGTGCGTCCGCTCCAACAAGTAGGTCCAGTCGTGAACGCCGCCGGCCACAAGTTCGAGCTTCTGCGCCCGGGCGTCGGCGGCGTAGCGGCCGATGTTGAGAAGGTTTTGGCCGATCCAGATCAGGCAGACGTCGGCCGACTTAGGCTCGTCCCGATCCCGGAAATACCGCCAGAAGGCCGCCGGCATCATCAATTGGCCGATGGTGCCGCCGGCCACATAGATGAAGCGATTGCCGAAGATCTGAAAAACAAGGTGGCCCGTCTCGTGGATGGGCAGGTCCACCCAGTCCAACGGCGAAAGAAGCGCGCGCAGCGGTTCGCGCAGCGCGCCGAGAACCGCGGCGAGCACGATCCATGCCGCTAGAAATTTTCGACCGGGCCTATTTTCTTCCACGCCCGAGACGGCATGGTCTCCCGCGATCAACGCCGATAGCCCGCCAGCTCGGCCGCGATCCAGGCCGGGCCCACCAGCAGGTGCGCCAGGTTGCGCGTGAAGGCGGGGCTGCGTTTTTCATAAAGCGCGTGGCCGGCGAACTGGAAGACCCAGCCCGCGACGAACGCGGCCCCGGCCGCCCAGGCCGGCAGGCGCGCGGCGGCCAGCGCGCAGGCGGCCATGAACGCGGCCAGCATCGCGCCGATGCGCGCGTCCCAGACGAAGTAGAGCGGCAGGGCCAGCGCGACGACCGGCGCGCCGCGCACGCGCGTCCACGCGCACAGCGCGTAGACGATCAGAGGTATGCCGACGGCGTGGCAGAGCCGGTTGCCGCGCGCGCGGTGATAGGCGGCGTAGTCTTGCGACAGCGCCGCGTAATCGGTCAGCCTCACGCGCAGGCGGCCAGCGTTTTGTCCAGCCGCGAGCCCAGGTCCTTGGCCGCGGCCTCGTCCTTGATGCCGCCCAGGTTGATGCGCACGTTCTCGGCGGCGCACAGCGCCGCGGCCTTGAGCAGGTGCATGGCGCAGTTCATGTCCGAGGCGACCGCCGCACCCGCCAAGGGTGCGGCCGCGCGCGCCACGGCCAGCGCGCCGGCCGACTGCTGGGCGGTCTTGAGCGGCACCTCGGCGGCGTGCGTGAGCGCGCGCTGCATCTTCTCGGCGCGCGTCGCGTCGTCCTTGGGCAGGCTCATGGCCGCCATGAACAGATCGAAGGCCTGCGCGTCCTCGCCGGCCAAGGCGTCGAAGCGCGCGCGAAACTCCCCCAAGGCGGCGTGGGCGCGCTCCAGCTCCGGGCGCTTGGCCGCGTCCAGCTTCTTGGACTTAAGAGTGATGCCCACCGCCATCTGCCCCAGACCGCAGCCCATCGCCGCCGACACCGCCGCCGCCGAGCCGCCGCCCGGCGTGGCGTCGGTGTTGGACAGAGCTTCGGCCACGGCACGGCCGGCCGCGCGCCAATCGGACGCGCCGCCGAAAGCACCCACCGCCTCCAGCCGGTTTTCCAGGATCTGCACGTCCGGGTTGAAGTTCTCCAGATTCAAGGTCGCCAGCGCGAAGTCCACCAGCGCCTCGCGCGGCAAGAGGCCGACGATCTCCGTGGTCTTCACCTTCGCGCCGTGCTCCGCGGCCAGGCGCGCGGCCTCGTCGATCACCCGGCGCATCGACGACGTCTTGTAGTCGGTCAGCACCGTGGAGATCTGCACCTGCTTGCGCGCGGCCAGCTCGATCTCCTTGCCGCGCACGCACGGCAGGCCGCCGCCGGAAGCGCGCAGGCGCTTGGCGATGTCCTTGCCCGCGGCCACGTCCGCCGTGTCCAGGTTCAGGTTGAAATTCACGATCTGGCGGCGCGCGCCCACGGCCACCGCGCCCGCGGTGGGGTGGATATGGTTGGGGCCGAAATCCGGGCGGCGGGACTCGTCCTTGCCGATCAGATCCTTGAGGCCCTCGAACTGGCCCTTGCGCACCGCGGCCAGGTCCTTGCGCTCCGGACGCTGGGCGGCCTGGTCGTAGAGATAGACCGGGATGGCCAGCTCGCGGCCGATGCGCTCGGCCAAGGTCTTGGCCAGCGCCACGCAGTCCTCGATGGTGACGCCGGCCACCGGGATGAACGGGATCACGTCCACGGCCCCCATGCGCGGGTGCTCGCCTTTGTGCGCGTTCAGGTCGATGAGCTCGCCGGCTTTCTTGGCGACGCGGAAGCACGCCTCCACGCACACCTCCGGCGCGCCCACGAAGGACAGCACGCAGCGGTGATGGTCGGCGTCGGTCTCCACGTCCAGGATCGTCGCGCCCGCGGACTTGGCCGCGTCCACGACCGCCTGCACCTTGGCCTTGTCCCGGCCCTCGGAAAAGTTGGGTACGCACTCCACCAGTCGGCTCATGATTGTTTTCTCCAGATTCCGTCGATATGACGCGCCTCGTCGTCGTGACGATGCAGCGTGCCCAGATTGAAGGCGTCCTCGATCGTGCGCAGAAGGCTGTAGTGGTCGTAGCGCTCCCCGGATTTCGCTCCCGGCCTGACGCTGTCGCCCACCAGCACGGTGAGGATATGATTATCGCGCGTGCCCGAGTCCTCGTCGAAGGTCACCACGAACAGCATGTCCTTCATGAAGCGCGGATCATTCAGCAGGGGTCCGAAGCGCTTGGCCAGCCACCGGTCGGCGAAGGCCGCGCCGGTGTCGTGGCCGTCGTCGTCCATGTCCGGGGTGTACAGCGCGAAGTCCGGAAGCTTTCCGGCCGCCACGTCCTTGTCCAGCTCCCCCGCCTCCTTGATCTGCGCGCAGCGCATGGGCACCGTCTGGATGTCCAGGAAGCTGATGAACGGCGCGTGCTTGCGCGCGTAGCGGCCGGAGCGTTCCTTGCGGAAGCAATGCCCCGGCCAGCCTTCCGCGTAGGCGGTCCAGGTGCTGCCGACCGCCTCGAAGAGGTCTCCCAGGTGGCGCTCGTAGAGGCCGATGTCCTGGCGGCCGTCGCCGGTGACGCCCATCGGCGAGCCCGCGACCAGCGCCACGTAATTGGGCTGGGAGGGATGACCGATCGCGTGATAGTTGGTCAGCGTCGCGCCGCGCTTCATCAGCGTCTTCAAGAACGGCAGCTTGACCGCCGTCTTGTAGTCGGTGTTTTCCAGAATCACCACCGTGACGCGCTTGAAGCCCGGCGCGTACGGCGGCGGCTTGTCGGCGTCGTCGGCGCGCGCGCCGCGCGCCAGCGCTCCCAGCAGGAGCGCGGACAGGATTATGTTTTTCATGATTTCATCACCAGGGTGCGTCGTTCGGTGTATTCCTCGATGGCCCAGCGCACGCCCTCCCGCCCCAGGCCCGAGTCCTTCGTCCCGCCATACGGCATCGCGTCCGAGCGCCAGGTCGGCACGTCGTTGACGATGATCGCGCCCACGTCCAGCCGCGCGAAAGCGCGCTGGACCAAGCCGTGGTCGTTTGTAAAGAGCCCGGCCTGAAGGCCGTAGCGGGTCGCGGCCAGGCGCTCCAGCCCCGCCTCGCGCGAGTCGACGGCGTCCAGCAAGGCGACGGGCCCGAAGGCCTCCTCGCAGGACAGCCGGCACTCCGCGGGCGCGCCCTCGACCAGCGCGGGCGGCAGGAACGCGCCGCGGCGCGGCCCGCCCGCCGACAGCCGCGCGCCGCCGGCCACGGCCTCCCGGGTCCACTCCTCCACGCGCGCCGCGGCGGCCTCGTCGATCATCGGCCCCACGTCGACGGTCTCGTCCTCGGGCTCGCCGCACTTCAGCGCGACGATCTCGCGCAGAAGCAGATCGCGGAATTCTTCATACACCGGCTTCTCCGCGTAAATGCGCTGGACCGAGATGCAGGTTTGGCCGGAATAGGCGTACGCTCCCCAAGCGCAGCGCTTGGCCGCCAAAGACAGGTCCGCGTCGCCGGCGACCAGCACGCCCGCGCTGCCGCCCAGCTCCAGCACGCGGTGCTTGCGCGCCGCGACCTCGGCCAGGCGCCAGCCCGCGCGCGTGGAGCCGGTAAAAGAAAGGAGGCGGATCGCCTCGTCGCGCGCCAGCGCCTCCACCGCCGCGAGCTCGCCGCCGGCCAGCACCGCCGCGTCGGCCGGCCAGCCCGCGTCCACCAGCGCGCCCAGCAGGAACGCCGCCGTCTCTTTGGCGCGCGGGTCGGGCTTGAGCGCGAACGGCAGGCCGGCCGCGACGGCGGGCGCGACCTTGTGCGCGGCCAGGTTCAGCGGAAAATTAAACGGCGTGATGAACAGCGCCGGCCCGCGCGGAACGCGGCGCACCAGCGCCAAGCGGCCCTCGGCGCCAGGCTCCAGGTCCAGCGGCAGGACCTCGCCGACGATGCGGCGCGCCTCCTCGGCGGCCCAGCGCAAAGTGAAGACGGCGCGTTGCACCTCGCGCCGCGCGTCCTTGAGCGGCTTGCGCACCTCGGTCACGATCAGCCGCGCGACGCCCTCCGCGCCGCGCTCAAGCGCCCCGGCCGCTTGGGAAAGGACGCGCGCGCGCTCATGCGCGGGCAAAGCCGCGCGCGGCGCCGCCGCGGCCAGGCGCGCGGCGAGCGCGGCGGCGTCGGCCGGCGTCCTCAGTTCAGCTCGAACCAGCTCAGCCATGTCTTCATGTCCCGGTAGTCGCGCGCCAGATGGTCGGGCCGCGCCGCGCGCAGGTCCTTCCACTCCGCGAAGCCCGTGCCGACGGCCACGGTCTTGTAGCCCGCCGCGCGGCCCGCGGCCACGTCGAAGGGCGTGTCGCCGATCACGTAGACGTCGCGGGGCCCGAACGGCTCGCGTGCGTGAGCCTTGGCGCGCGCGGCGGCCTTCTTGAGGATGACCTCGCGGCGCAGCGCGTCGCAGCCGTAGCCGCCGAAGCGGAAATAACCGTTGAAGCCCGAGGGCTCAAGCTTGATGCGCGCGCCCCGCTCCATGTTGCCGGTGCCCAGGCCCAACAGCACGCGCGGATCGCGGCTCAAGCGCTTGAGCAAGGTCTTGAGCCCCGCAGGAATTTGGTAGCGGCCGCAGCGCCGGGCGGCGCTCACGTAGCGCGGCAAAAGCTTCAGGTATTGGCGGTGCAGGCGCTCGACGGCGGCGCGCGTGGGCCGGCGTCCCGTGGCGGAGCGGTACGCCTCGCCGAAATTGTACAGGTCGGTGCGTCCCGCCAGCGACAGCTCCGAGCACGCGTTTTTCTTTCCGTAGAGCAGCAGCGCCGCTTGGTTAAGCGCCCGGCGCCCCGCGCCGCCGGCGCGGATCAAGGTGCCGTCCACGTCGAAGAGCAGGACTTTCATAGCGCCCGGTAGACCACCTCGCCGCGCTTCATGGTCCAGTGCGCGCGCGACCCGCCGAACCAGTAGGCCAGCTCGCGGTAATCCTCGGCCTCGTGGCAGACCAGATCCGCCGTCTTTCCGGCTTCCAAAGAGCCGTGCGTCAGCCCCAATCCCGCCGCGTGCGCGCCGTTGATGGTGGAGGAGACCAGCGCCTCGGCCGGGGTCATGCGCATCTGCGTGCACGCGATCGACAGGATCTGGCGTATGTCCCAGCACGGGCAGGTGCCCGGGTTGTAGTCCGTGGCCAGCGCCACGGGCGCGCCCGCGTCCAGCAAGGCGCGCGCGGGCGGGTAGGGCTTGGCCAGAAAATAATTGGAGCCCGGCACCAGGCAGGCGATCGTCGCTCCGCCGGCCAGCAAGGCGATGTCCGCGGCGTCCGCGCAGTCCAGGTGGTCGGCGGAGACCGCGCCCCGGCGCGCGGCCGCGGCCAGGCTGCCCTGGCGCGTGAGCTGTTCGCTGTGCACCTTGAGCCCCAGTCCCGCCGCGGCGCCCGCGTCGGCGATCTTCTCCAGGTCCGCGACGCTGAAGTAGCCGTCCTCGCAGAACACGTCGACGAAGCGGGCCAGCCCCTCGGCGGCGGCGCGCGGGATCATCTCCGCGCAGACGCGGGCCACGTAGTCGTCCTTGCGGCCTTTGAGTTCCGGCGGAACCGCGTGCGCGCCCAGCAAGGTCGGCACGATCTCAAGAGGCCCGCGCTGCCCGGCGGCGCGCAGGACGCGCAGGAGCTTGAGCTCGTTGTCCAGGTCCAGGCCGTAGCCGGACTTGGCCTCGATCGTGGTCGTGCCGCAGGCCAGGAAGTCGAACGCGCGCCGCCGCAGTCCCGCCAGCAGGTCCGCCTCGCCGGCGCCGCGCACGCCGCGCACCGTCCACAGGATGCCGCCGCCGCGCGCGGCCAGGCCGGCGTAGTCCTCGCCTTTGAGCCGCGCCTCGAAGTCGTCGAGCCGCGGCGCCGCGAAGACCGGGTGCGTGTGCGCGTCGACGAAGCCCGGCGTGACCACGCGATGGCCCGCGCTGAGGCGCTCGGCGTTTTTCGCCAGCGGATGCGCGAGCACCCGCTCGCGCGGCCCGGCCGCGACGATCTTGCCCGCGTCGATCAGGACCGCGCCGTCCAGCAGCAGGCCCAGCGAATCTCGAGACCGCCCGAAGCGCGGGGTCTCCGGCCCGGCCATCGTCAGCAGTTGGGAGACGTGTTCGACGAGCGTCGCCATACGGGGATTCTATGAAATCGCGGGCGGCGCAACCGCTTCGCTGAGGGCGCGGCCTTCGCGGCCCGCAATGTGGGCCTTCCAGACCCCGAAATAGGCCCGTTCGGCTCAGGTGCCCGCGGTGGCGGACGTCTATACTCCTCATATGCGACGCGCGTGCGCTCTATTGTTCCTCCTAGCTCGACCCGCGCTCTCGGTGCTGCCCAGCGTGACGGTCGACGTGCCGCTGACGCCGGCCATTTCCGCGCCCAGCGCCGCCGTCGCCGTCGGCTCCACGCTGGAAGCACCCGCGCTAAACGCCATCTCGGCCCCTGCGCTCTCCGCTCCCGCGACCAGCGCCGCCGCGTCAATTCCCGCCGCACCCTCCGTCGTCGCCGCTCCCGCTGCCGCTGAACCGTCGGCCGCTGCTGAATCCGCTCCGGTCGTGAAACCTTCCCACGACGCCCGGCCGGCGGATGCCGCGCCCGCGTCCGCCCAACCGGATGACGCGGCGGCGCTTTCGCGCGCGTTCGACGGCGCCGCCGCGCCGACGCCGCTGCTGGAACGCCTGCTTTCGCGCGTGACTCTCGACGACGGCGGCAAGCCCGAACACCGGGCGGAGCTTCACCGCGCCTTTACGCGCATGCTCGAAAGCCCGTCCATGCGCGCGCTGGCCGAGCGCTACGCCGCCGAGGGCGCGCCCGCGACCGTGCGCTTCGAGCCCCTGGCCGACACGCGGCGCGGCGACGTCGACGGGCGCCCTTTCTTCCAAGGCACCCGAGCGCTGACCGATTGGACCGGGGACGCCGTGCTGGTGCGCCTGAACGCCGCGTATCTGGAATCCCACGAACATTACCGCGCGCAAAGCCTTCCCTCCATCCTGGCGCACGAACTGCTGGGCCACGGGCTGTGGTACGCGCGCGCGGCGCGCGAGAATATTCTTCAGGCCTTCCACCACCACGAGCTCAACGAGACCAACGCCCGGCTGGTCGGCTGGCTCTCGGACTTCGAACAAGACGGGCGCTTCGAGGAAGCCGGGGTCTGGACCTACCTGCGCGACCCCCAGGCCTATCTCGACGGACTAAAAATGCGCCTGCCCTACTACGCCCTGACTTTCTCGCAGGAGGAGCTGGGACGCCCCGTGGAGGCGCTGGAGGCCCGCCTGGCCGCCGCGCAGGCCGCGCGCGCCCGGCTGATGACGGAGCGCGGCAATCAGCGCACTTGGGAGGGCGTCATCAATCACTTCGCGTCCCATCACCACGCGCCCGAGGCGAGCTTCCGCGCCCTGCGCGCGCAGTTCGCCCAGTCCGACGCGGCCTACACCGCGGAAATCGCCGCCGTCGACGAGTTGAGCGCGCAGGTGTCCGTCGTCCTCGGCCGCTTCAAGGCCGAGCAGGACAAAGTCTCCGAGCGCTACCTGCGCGGCGCCGCCGAGCATCCGTTGTTCGCCGATCTTCAACGCGAAGCGGACGCGAACCTGAGCAAGCTTCTCGACCATGTACGCTCGGCCGGCGCCCGGCCCGAGGACGAGTCGCCGGAGGCGGCGCGCCTGCGCGAGGCGCATTGGCGCGGCCAGATCGACTTTTCAGAGCTCCGGCGTATGTATGAAGAAGATCGCGCGGCACACCCGGACCACTGGCGCTGAACGCGACGTTCGCCTCAGCGGAAGTTCTTGAACTGCAGGTCCAACTCCCAGCCTGAGGCCCCCGCGCGCAGGGCGGACATCGCGGCCTGGAGCTCGTCCTTGGACTTGCTCGACACGCGCAGCTGGGCGTCTTGAATCTGCGCGTTGACCTTGAGCTTGGCGTCCTTGAGCGCCTGCTGGATCTTCTTGGCCTTGTCGGTGGGGATGCCGGACTCGACGACCACCTCCAGGCGCGCGGTCTGGCCCAGCGCCGCCTCGACCTTGCCCTTCTTGAAATTGCGGATGGACAGGCCGCGCTTGGCCAGGCGCGTGAGCAGGACATCGTAGACCTGCTCGACCTTGAACTCATCGGCCGCGCGCACCGTCAGCTTCTTGGCCTTCGCGTCCAGCTCGATCGAGGCGTTGGCGCTCTTCAGATCGAAGCGGTTGGTGATCTCCTTCATGGCGACCGCCACCACCTCGCTGACCAGGTTTAAGTCCACGTCTGAAACGGCGTCGAAGGAATAGTCGCTGGCCATGTCTTACCTCGCCATCGGGATTTTGATTGAAGGATGCTTGCGCGCGAAGGCCTTCGCCTCCGGATAGCCCGCGTCGACGTGACGCAGAACGCCCATCCCGGGATCGTTGGTCAGCACGCGCGTCAGGCGCTCGTCCATGGCCTTGGTCCCGTCGGCCACGGTGACCTGGCCCGCGTGCAGCGAGTAGCCCATGCCCACGCCGCCGCCGTGGTGGAAGCTGACCCAGGAGGCGCCCGAGGCGGTGTTGACCAGCGCGTTGAGGATGGGCCAGTCGGCCACCGCGTCGGAGCCGTCGCGCATGGCCTCGGTCTCGCGGTTGGGGCTGGCGACCGAGCCGCAGTCCAGGTGGTCGCGGCCGATGACCAGGGGTGCTCCGACCTTGCCCTTGCGCACCAGCCAGTTGAAGCGCCGGCCCATCTCCGCGCGCTCGCCGTAGCCCAGCCAGCAGATGCGCGCGGGCAGCCCCTGGAACGCCACGCGGCGTCCGGCCAGCTCGATCCAGCGGCGCAGGGACTCCTTCTTCGGAAACGCGGCCAGAACCTCGCGGTCGGTGACGCGGATGTCCTCGGGATCGCCCGACAGCGCGGCCCAGCGAAACGGCCCCTGGCCCTCGCAGAACAGCGGGCGGATGTATTCCGGCACGAAGCCGCGGATGTCGAAGGCGTTCTTGACGCCCGCCTCGACGGCGCGCGCGCGGATATTATTGCCGTAGTCGAAGGTCACCGCGCCCTGTTTCTGAAGGGCGAGCATGCCTTCGACGTGGAGGCCCATGGAATCGATGGAGCGCTTCACGTAGGATTTTGGGTCTTTTTTTCTCAGCGCCGCGGCCTGCGCCAAGGTGAGGCCTTTCGGGATGTAGCCGTAGAGCGGATCGTGCGCGGAGGTCTGATCGGTCAAGACGTCGACGGCGACTCGACGCCGCGCCAACTCCGGAATGATCTCGGCGGCGTTGCCCAGAAGGCCGACGGAAATCGCCTCGCCTTTCTCCTTGGCCCGGCGCACGCGCTCCAGCGCCTTGTCCAAATCTTCTTCGATGCAGTCGATGTAGCGCGTCTTCAGGCGGAAGCGCAGGCGGCTGGGGTCCGCCTCGACGCCGAGAAACGCGGCGCCGTTCATGGTGGCGGCCAGCGGCTGGGCGCCGCCCATCCCGCCCAGTCCCGCGCTGACGACCAACCGGCCGGAAAGGTCGCCGCCGAAATGGCGGCGCGCGGCGGCGGCGAAGGTTTCGTAGGTGCCCTGCAGGATGCCCTGGGTGCCGATGTAGATCCAAGAACCCGCCGTCATCTGGCCGAACATCATCAGGCCTTTCTTGTCCAGCTCGTCGAAATGCTCCCAGGTGGCCCACTTGCCGACCAAATTTGAGTTGGCGATGAGCACGCGCGGCGCCTGGTCGTGCGTGCGCACGACGCCGACCGGCTTGCCTGATTGGACCAGCAACGTCTCGTCGTCGCCGAGAGCGCGCAGGGATTTGACGATCGCGTCGTAGCACGCCCAGTTGCGCGCGGCCTTGCCGCGGCCGCCGTAGACGACGAGGTCCTGCGGCCGCTCCGCCACCTCGGCGTCCAGGTTGTTCATCAGCATGCGCAGCGCGGCTTCCTGCTGCCAGCCCCGGCACGAGATTTTTCTTCCGCGATCGGCTCTGATCACTCTCATCTCCGAACTCCTTTTCAACGCAGCAGCGGAACGGTCTGGGTCGGCAAGCATTGCTTGGCGCCAAAAGCGTTGGGCGCGGACGGGAGGCTTCCCTTCGGACAAATGGCCAGGCAAGACCTCGGCAGCGTCCGGCCGTCCGCGGACGGATCCACGGAAACAAAAATCATGCTGGGACATTCCCTCTGCAGGCGACTTTGAATCTGCGCGGCGTTTAACATCGCGCGCTCTTTTTCTTTATTTTCTGCGTCCTGCCCTGCCGCGAAAATGAGCTTCGCTATCTCTGAATGATTCTTGCGCATCGCGGCCATGGAAGCCGTTATGCCGGAATCGTTGACGGTGTTGATGTCCGCCCCATGCCCGATTAAGAATTGCGCGGAACCTTGATCACCGCTGTCGGCCGCCCGCCAAAGCGGCGAGATTCCGCCGAAGGTTTTGGCGTTCACGTCGGCACCATGCTGAATGAGAAGAGAGGAAATGTCGTGGCGGTCGGTGCTTTCCGCCAAATACAGCGCGGTCATGCCCAGCGGACCCTTGCCGTTGACGCCAGCTCCTTTGTCCAACAGCAATTGAACCGCATCGATGCTCCCCGATGAGGCCGCACAGACCAGCGGCGTTCCGATGAGCGCACGTGCGTTGACATCCGCGCCCTGAGCGACGAATTCCCGCACACGTGTGAGGTCGCCCCGGCAGGCGGCACTGCTCAAGGAGTCTCGTCTCGCGCAGGCCGACGACATCATAACACCGATGACCGCCGACAACGCAAAACATCTCATCGCCAAATTTCCTCGAACGCCCCGCCGAGAATCATCTCGCGCGCCGCTTCCAATTTACCGGACAAGATCTCGTCGCCACGGCTGGCCTTCACCGACGCGCGCAGGACCGCCAAACCCTCCTCCACCAACGCGCCGGATTTCAGCGGGCGGTGGAACTCGACGGCCTGCGCGGCGCACAACAGCTCGATGGCGACGACCTGAGCGGCGTTCCACACCACCTGCTTGAGCTTCAGCGCCGACCACATGCCCATGCTGACGAAGTCTTCCTTGTTGGCGGAGGTCGGAATCGAGTCGGCCGAGGCCGGGTGCGCGAGCGTCTTGTTCTCCGAGGCCAGCGCGGCGGCGACGTACTGCGGGATCATCCAGCCGGACTCGACGCCGGGATCGCGCGCCAAAAAAGGCTTCAGCCGGGGCGCCGCGCCGGAGGAGACCGCAAACGAGCGCCTCTCCGAGATGCCCGACAGCGCCGTCAGCGCTCCCGCCGCGCCGTCGAAGGCGAAGGACAGCGCCTGGCCGTGGAAGTTGCCGCCGCTGATCACTCGTCCGCCCGCGACCAGAGGGTTGTCGGTGACCGAGCGCATCTCGATTTCCACCGTCCGCCGGGCATCGTCCAGGCGGTCGCGCACCGCGCCGTGCACCTGGGGCGCGCAGCGCAGGGAATAGGAATCCTGCACGCGCGGGTCGCCCTTCACGTGCGAGCGCCGGATGGCCGACCCCGCGCACAGGCGGCGCAACAGGCGCGCGGACTGCAACTGCCCCGGGTGCGGCTTCAAGCGATGAATAGCCTCGTCGTAGGCGTCGGGCGTGCCGGTAAGCGCGTCCAGGCTTGCCGCGCAGGCCAGGTGCGCCGCGCGCCAGACTCGGTCCGCGTCGCGCAGCGCCAGCGCGCCGACCGACTGCATGGCCTGCGTGCCGTTGAGCAGGGCCAGGCCCTCCTTCTCGGCCAGCGCCAGCGGCTTGAGGCCGACCGCCGCCAGCGCCTTGCGCGAAGTCACGCGCCGGCCGAAGAACAACGCCTGCCCTTCGCCGATGACCGCCAAAGCCAGGTGCGCCTGCGGTGCCAGGTCGCCGCTGGCGCCCACGGAGCCGCGGCTGGGAATCAATGGGGCGACCCCGCCGTCGAGCATGCGCGCCAGGTGGCGCACCAAGGCGGGACGCACGCCGGAAAATCCGCGGCACAACTCATTGAGGCGCAGGAACAGGATGCCGCGCGCCTGCGCCTCGGTCAGCGCTTCGCCCACGCCGCAGGCGTGCGAGAGAACCAGATTGCGCTGCAGCGCCGCCAAGCGCTCATGGGAGATGCGCACCGAGGCCAGCTCACCGAAGCCGGTGTTGACGCCGTAGACCGGCCGCCCCGCGGCCACCACGCGCTCCAGCGCCCGTCGCGACGCCGCCACGCGCGCCAGCGCCGGCGCACCCAGGGACGCGCGCCGGCGTCCCTCCGCCACCGCCGCGAAATCCTCCAGCCGCGGCGAAGCGCCCAGCCTAAACACGCTCGACCGCCACGGCCACCGCCTCGCCGCCGCCCAGGCAGATGCCGGCCACGCCGCGCTTGGCGCCGCGGACTTTGAGAGCGTTGAGCAAGGTCACGAGGATGCGCGCGCCGGAAGCGCCCAGCGGATGGCCCAGCGCCACCGCGCCGCCGTGCACGTTTATTTTTTCATGCGGCAAGCCGGACAACTTCGCCACGGCCAAGGTCACGACCGCGAACGCTTCATTGACCTCAAAAAGATCGACCGATTCCTTCGTCCAGCCGACCTTCTTCAAGAGCTTGTCGACCGCGCCCGCCGGCGCGGTGGTGAACCACTCCGGAGCCTGGGAGTGCGTCGCCCAGCCCGCGATGCGGCCGAGCGGCGTCCGGCCCGCCGCGCCCTTGGCGGAAGCCAGCACCAAGGCCGCCGCGCCGTCGTTGAGCTTGGAGGCGTTGGCCGCGGTGATGGTTCCTTCTTTCTGGAACGCGGGGCGCAGCTTGGCGATCTTGTCGAGCTTCGCGCGGCCGGGCTCCTCGTCCAGCTCCACGCCGTCGACCGGCACGATCTCGTCCTTGAAGATTCCCTTGGCCTGCGCGTCGAGCGCGCGCTGGTAGGACGCGACCGCCCACTCGTCCTGCATGGCGCGCGTGATCTGGTGCTCCTTGGCGCACAGCTCGCCGCAGTCGCCCATGTGCGCGCCGTCGTAAGGGTTGATCAGGCCGTCGCGCAGGATCGAGTCCAGAAGCTTGGCGTCGCCGTAACGATAGCCGGAGCGGGCTTTATCCAGAAGAAACGGCGCCTTGGACATGGACTCCATGCCGCCGGCCAACGCGTAGTCTTCCTCGCCCAGCGCGATGGACTGGGACGCCATCATCACCGCCTTCATGCCGGAGCCGCAGACCTTGTTGACCGTGGTGGCCCCCACCGAAGCGGGGATGCCCGCCGCGAGCGCGGCCTGGCGCGCGGGCGCCTGGCCCATGCCGGCCGGGATCACGCAGCCGAGCACGACCTCGCCCAATTCCTCGGGCTTGACGCGCGCGCGCTCCAGCGCCGCGGACGCGGCCTTCGCCGCCAGCTGCGGCGCCGTCGAATTGGCGAGAACCCCGTTGAGCGCGCCGATCGGCGTGCGCGCCGCGGACAGAATCAGGATATCGTTCATGTCATCTCCTCCGTCAACCGTAGTAGACCACGCGGGCCGCGACTCCGCAAAGAACCGCGATCGCGGCTCCGCCGTAGAACGAGACCGCGGTCAGCTCGAAAAGCCGGGCGCGGCGCAGGAAGGCCATCACCCCGAACCAGCCCGCCGCCAGGACCGCCGCGCCGGCCGCGCTGGGCAGGACCAGGCACAGCGCCAGCACCAGCCTCTCGGACATCGCCAGGTATTTCTCGTCGAAGCCCGGATACTCCGCGCCGCGCGCGTCCTTTTCGACGAAATAGACCATCACCGTGCAGGCGTGCGTGGCGAGGATGAACAAACAGCCCAGCACGCTCCACTTCTCCGGCACGAAGCCCGCGACGTCGGCCGAAGCCGCCGCCATGGGTGCCACGGCGATGAGCACGGAGTAGTGGATCGCCTGGTCCCACAGGAAAAACGCCGTGTTGTCCGGCATCCGGTAGCGCGCGATGGCGAAGATGCGCCACCAGTCCTCCAGCAGGTGCGTGAAGAACACCACGGCGATGCAGGCCCAACCGTTGAGCCGCAGGGCCAGCATGGGAAAATCGACCCAGGTGGCGCCCAAGAAAGGCCAGCACAGCGCGATGTAGAAGGCCGGGTGCATCAGGCAATGGACGAGCAGGCCCTTGAAGCTCTCGCGCTTCCAGCGGTTGATAAAGTCGGTCTGAAACGTGAAATCCGCCAGCAGATGCCCCAGCAGCAGCCGCCAGAAGATTTCCATGCTATTTGGCCGTCAAGTTGAAGACGCCGTCCCAGGACGCGTCGGGCGGGAGCGCTGCGTAGTCGCGGCTGAGGCTACGGTAGAGGGCGGCGGGGCCGTCCTGCGGAATTATTTTAAGAACATCCTCGAACGCTTTCAGGGCGTCGGCGTAACGGCGCGCCTCGAACGCGGCCAAGCCCGCCTCGTACAACGGCAAGGCTTTCACCCACTCCGCGCCCAGGCGGCCCTTTTCGCCCAGCGGCTCGTAGACGGCGATCGGGGTTTCCTTGCCCACCACCCGCGCACGGCCCAGGAAGCGCGCCGCCACGCGGTCACGGGCGCCCGCATACGTGGCCTCGCTGATCATGATCTTCGAGCCGAAGAATTTGTTGGCGCCCTCCAGACGCGAGGCCAGGTTGACCTCGTCGCCGATGACCGTGTATTGCAGTTTCTTCGCCGTGCCGGTCAGGCCGACCGTCGCCGAGCCCGAGTTGATGCCGATGCGCGCGGCGGGAATCTCGGGCAGGCCCTTGCTGGTCTTGTTGAGCTCGCTGATGACGCGCTGGCATTCCAGGGCCGCGAGGACGGCGTCGGCGCGGTGGTCCTTGTTCTCCAACGGGGCGTTCCAGAACGCCATGATGCAGTCGCCGATGTATTTGTCGATGGTGCCGCGCCGCTCCAGCACCACGTCGCTGAGCGCCGACAGGTAGCGGTTCAAGAATTGAATCAGCTCCTCGGGCTTCATCTTCTCCGAGATGGCCGTGAAGTGCGCGATATCGAGGAAGAAGATTGTCAGTTCACGCTTCTCGCCGCCGAGCTTGACCTTGGCCGGGTCCGCCGCCAGGTCCGCGACGATCTCCGGGGAGACGAACTGCCCGAACAGGCTCTTGATCTGCCGCTTCTCGTCGCCGTCGATCCACGCGCGGTGCGCGACGAGCACGAGGTAGGAAGAGACGAAGGCGAACGCGGGCGGCACGAACTCGATGATGACGCGCTGATGGAACATCCAGAGCGCGAACGCGACCCAGCCCAGGAACGACGCCGCGGCCAGCAAGGCTCCGGTCGACGTGGGCAAAGTCTGCAGCCAGTAGGTCAGCAGGACCGCCGCGACGATGCCGAGCAAGGTGTAGGCGCGAAACGGCGCGCTCATCGCGTCGTGGTTGAGGCTGTCGTCGATCGCGTTGAGATGCAGTTCGGCTCCGGGAGCGTCTCCGAACGCGGTCGGGAACTTGTCGTAGTAGCCGAGCGTCGTGGAGCCGAAAATCGCGATCGCGCCTTTGAACGCGTCGCGCTGCGCGTCGGAGAGGGTCCCGTCCAGCAGATCGCGCAGGGACACGCGCCGGTAGGGCGAGGTCACCGGCGGCTGGGACAGGTCCGGCCCGGCTTCATGCCGCGGCCAATCAACGGGGCGGCGCAGGTTCAGCACGCGCAGTTCGTCGCCGTATTGCGCGCGAATGGCGGCCAGATCCTTCTCTTGGTAGGCCGCCAGCGCCGCGGCGGCAACCGACGGGGCCTCGTCGCCGCCGCCCACCGGGTCCGGGACGCCGGGACGGAAGAGCTGGAAAGTGCGCACGTGATCGTCGCTGGAGCGCATGTAGTCGACGTTCGGCGCGCCGAAGTAGCGCCCGGCCTTCAGCAGCGGCGCGACCGGCAGGCTGGGCTTGCCTTCGGCGAAATTATCCGGGAAGGCGAACAGGTGCACGACGCGCCCGAAGCGCTTGGTCGCGGCGGCCAACTCCGCATCGCCGGAGCGCGGCTCGAAGAACATCACGTCGAAGATCACCGTGTCCGTGCCGAGCGCCTTCAGTCGGTCGAGCGCCTTGGCATAGACGGCGCGCGGTAGGGGAAAGCCGTACTTGCGCCCGGTCTCCTCATCGATGGCCAGCAGGATCAGGCGCTTGTCGCCGGGTTTCAGCGAAGCGCGATGGCTCTGGAACAGGAAATCGTGCCAGAGGCCCTGCACGCTCGTGAAGCTGCCGCTCCAGGGCAGGGCGAAAAGCTGGGGCATATACAGCCCCAGCAGGAGGACGGTATAAAGGCTGGCGAACAGCCTGGGAAAGCGATCCTTGCCTGTCACGAAAGCATTCTAGCTTTCGTGCCAGGGGGGCGCACAAGGGCGCAACGCAAAAAAAGGCCCGGCCCCACCAACCATCCTACCCCTCTGTCCCGAGGATGGCGAGTTGAGGCCGGGCGAATCTTCTTGCGCGTCTGCCGGACCGCCCGGGCTCCCCTCCTTGGACTC
>JAJXVH010000032.1 GCA_021782205.1 bacterium
CGCCGCGCCGGCCGCGTCCGTGCCCGCGCCCGCACCCGCACCCGCCGTGCGCGGTACGATGCCGGGCGGTCGGCCCGTCGAACTGAAGGCCGTCGACGGCTGGACGCTCCGCGCGGCCTGGGACCCGGCCCAGCCGGGACGTCCGACCGCCATCCTTCTGCACGGGACCGGCCAGCGCAAGGAAGATTGGCGCGTGCTCACGCGCGCCCTGTCGGCCAAGGGCATCGGCTGGCTGGCCGTCGATCTGCGCGGCCACGGTGAAAGCCGCGTCTCGCCTTCCGGCGAGACGCTGTCCTGGAAAAAGCTCAACGCCAAGCGCGACCTCAACGACTACGAGGACATGACGCGCGACGTGGAGGCCGGGGTGGGCTGGCTGGCGGGCCAGGGCGTGCCGGAGGAGACCATCGGCCTGATCGGCGCGGAGGTCGGCGGCAGCATCGCCATCAAATACGCGGCCGTGCACCCGAAGGTGCCTTTTGTGATCCTGCTGTCGCCCGCGCTGTCCTGGCGCGAGGTGCCCATCGTCAACGCCATCCGCGCTTATAAAAACCGGCCCATCCTGATGATCCACTCCGAGGCCGACCGGCGCTCGGCCAAGGAAGCCCCCTTGCTCTACGAGTTCGCCAAGCTGTCCGCGGGGCCGCAGCACGCGGCGCTGATCGTGGTCGCCCAGGAGCGCGGCACGCGCCTGCTGCGCGCCAACAAGGGCCTGACCGCGCAGTTGGTCGCCTGGATCGACAACCCCGTGCCGCCCGCCCCCGCGGTCTCCACCGCCACGGTGTCCGGCGTGGCCGTGGGCACGGCGACCGCTTCGGGCGTGGCCGTCGACACGGCCGCGGCGGCCGTCGCACCGCCCGCGCCGCTGCCGCCCGCGTCCGGCGGCGACGCGCTGTAGCGTGGCGCTGCTTTCGCCGCGCGCGTACGCGCGCCTGCCCACCGAGCAGCCCAATCCGCGCACGCGCGGCATCGACCGGCGCTCGACGCTGGACGTGGTGCGCCTGATCAACGAGGAGGACCGCCGCGTGGCCCTGGCCGTCGGGCGCGTGGCGCGGGAGCTGGCGCGCGGCGTGGACGCGGTCGCGGCGGCGCTGGCGGGCGGCGGCGGCGTCTTGTTCCTGGGCGCCGGCACCAGCGGCCGCCTGGCGGTCTTGGAGGCCGCGGAGTGCCCGCCCACGTTCAACACCGCGCCGCGCCAGGTCCGCGCCGTCATCGCCGGCGGGCGGCGGTCGGTGTTTCGCGCCAAGGAAGGCGCGGAGGACGATCCGGCGCTGGGACGAAAGGCCGCCGCGGCCGTGCGCCGCGGCGACGCCGTCGTCGGCATCGCGGCCAGCGGCGTGACGCCGTTCGTCCACGCCGCGCTCGCCCAGGCGCGGCGGCGGGGGGCCGCGACCATCCTGGTGACGTCGAACGGCCGGCCGCGGGGTGCCGCCGCCGACATCGTGATCGCGCCGGACGTGGGGCCCGAGGTGGTCACCGGCTCCACGCGCCTGAAGTCCGGCACCGCCGCCAAGCTGGTCTTGAACGCGCTGACCACGGGCGCCATGATCCGCATCGGCAAGGTCCACGATCACTGGATGGTGGACTTGAAGCCGACCTCGCGCAAGCTGCGCCTGCGCGGCGAGCGCGTCACCGCGGACCTGGGCCGCGTGCCGCCCGCCCGCGCGCGCGCGCTGTTTCGCGCCGCCGGCGGCAGCGTGAAGACGGCGGTGGTCATGGCGCGCCTGCGCTTAGACGCTCCGGCCGCGCGCCGCGCGCTGGCCCGCGCCGGCGGCGTCTTGCGCCGCGCCTTGGAGTCCGCCGCGTGAACGGCAAACTTCAGATCGAGACGATCTCAAGCCTGGTCCTCAAGGACAACCCCTTGGGCGACCCCCGCCGCCGTGACCTGCCGGTGTATCTGCCGCCGTCCTACGGCGCGAAGTCCGGACGCCGCTATCCGGTGATTTACTACCTGCTCGGCTACTCGGGTGCTTCGCGCGCCGCGGTGAACTACGGCCCGTGGAAGGAGAACATCGTCGAGCGCTTCGACCGGCTGATCGCGGAGGGCCGGGCGCGGGAAGCTCTGCTCGTGATCGTCGATAATTTCACCGCCTACGGCGGCGCGCAGTACATGAATTCCCCGGCCACTGGCCGCTATGAGGACTTTCTCGTGGAGGAAGCCGTCGCGTTCGTGGAGGACAAGTTCGCCGCGGTGCGCGCGCCGGAAGGCCGCGCCCTGCTGGGACACTCCTCGGGCGGGTTCGGCGCGCTGAACGTGGGCTCGCGTCGTCCGGATGTTTTCGGCCACGTGGCCGCGCACAGCGCCGATTGCGCCTTCGATTTCAACTTCGCCTTCGAGTTCCTGAAGTGCGTGGGCGCTTTCGCGTCGCACGGCGGCTCGCCGCAACGCTTCGCCGAGGCGTTCCGCGCGGCGCGCGATAAGTCAACGTTTCCGTTCGAGGCGGTGATGGTTCTGGCCATGGCCTCCTGCTTCTCGCCGAACCCGCGCAATCCGCTGGGCTTCGACCTGCCCTTCGACCCGCGCACCGGCGAGCTGATCCCGGCGGTCTGGAAGCGCTGGCTCGTGCACGATCCGATCCGCTCCCTGCCTTCGCGCGCCAAGAACCTGCGCCGCCTCAAGACGCTGTGGTTCGACGCGGGCGCGCGCGACGAGTTCCATCTGCACCTGGGCGCGCGCCGCCTGTCGGCCGCGCTCAAGAAAGCCCGGGTCGCTCACGTCTACCAAGAGCACGCCCTCGGCCACCGCGATTGCGCCCCGCGCTTCGACGTCTCGCTCGGTTTGCTGACCCGCCGCCTGGCGCGCGTCGGCTTCGCGTTCCTGGCCGCGGCCCTGCTGGGCGCGTCCGTCCGGGCGCAGTCTCCCGCGCCCGCCGCGCCTTCGGGACTGTCCGGCTACGTCTCGGCGTGGCGCCAGGACTGCGCGGATTCCTGCGGCGTGCCGGCGGCGGCGGGCGGCAGCGAGAGCGCCAAGGCGGCGCTGGCCGCGCCGACCCGCCCCGGGCAGGCGCGCGCCGCGACTCTGGAAGAGGACTTCGCCTTTCCCGCCGACGGCGCGGGTCCGGCGGAGCGCGTTCACGCGAAGCTGACGTTCTACTACGTCTGCCCGCGCGGGGCGGCGGGCGCGGACTGCCCGACGCGCTACGTGCAGGCGCAGATCGAGCTGACCGGCGACGCGCGCGCGTTCTGCGCGGCGTCGCTGAACCGCGCCGACGCCTTTCCGTTTCCGGTGCTGATGTGCGCGGGCGACGACGCGCGCCGTCCCGGCGGGCGTCTGGGCGTGAGCCTGTCGCGCGAAGCGCTGGCGCGGGCGCTCCTCCCTTAGTCAAAGGTCCGCGCGATGCTGATGCTGCGGGCGTTGCGGCGGCGATCCGTCGCCTTGCTCTGGGCCGGCCAGGCCCTGTCGGCCGTCGGCGACGAGATCTTCCGCGTCGCTTTGATCTGGCTGGCCGTCGGCCTGATCGGCGCGGACGCGGGCTACATCGGCGCCGCGCAGTCCGCGGCGCTGCTGCTGCTCAGCCTGTTCGGCGGACGCTGGGCCGACCGGTGGGACCACCGGCGCACGATGATCGCCGTGGACGCGGCGCGGGGTCTGATCGTGCTCCTGCCCGTGCTGGCCTTTCGCGCGGGCGCGGTGTCCTTGCCCCTGCTCGTCTTCGTCGCGCTGGCCTTGTCGGGGCTGAGCGCGTTTTTCGATCCGGCCCTGCAGGCGTACCTGCCGGAGGTCAGCGGCGACGCCGAGACCTTGGAGGCGGCCAACGGCCTGATGAGCACGATCGCGCGCCTGGCGCGCGCGGTGGGGCCCGGCGTGGTCGGCCTGCTGTCCGGTTGGATCCCGACCATCCACTTCTTCACGCTCGACGCGCTGAGTTTCGGCGCGTCGGCGCTGTCGGTGTCGGCGGCGCGGCCGAAGCGCCGGGACGCTGCGGCCGGCGCGGACGCCTTGGAGCCCGGAAGCATGGGCGCGGCCTGGCGCGCCATTCGGCGCAGCTCCTTGATGACGTATCTTCTCTTCGTGAAGTCGGCGGGCGGGGGGCTGTGGGCGCTGGCCTACGGTCTGGGGCTGGCCATCCTCGTGCAAAAGCTAGCGCCCGGCGACGTGCGCGCCTTCGGTCTGGCCATCGCGTCCTACGGCGCGGGCAACGTCGCGGGCGCTTTGTGGGTCGGCAACATCCGCCGCACGCGCCCGGCCGAGATCCTCTTCGGCGGCTACGTGTGGATGGGCCTGGGCTTCATCGCGATGGGGCTGGCGCCGGGACTGCGCGCGCTATTCGCCGCCTGCGCCTGGGCGGGCTTCGGCGGACCGATCAACGATCTTCCTTTCGTCGACATGGTCCAGAAGCTCTACCCGGTGCGCGAGATCCCGCGCATGTTCCGCCTGCGCATGGCCGCCGAGACCTCAGCGGGGCTGGTCCTGCTGGCGGCGTCGCCGCGCATTTTCCGCGCCTGGAATCCGGGCCCGGTGATCGCGTTCTGCGGAGCCGCGTTCGCGGCCTTCGGCGCGTACGGCTTCGCGCGCTACTGCGCGGTGCGCCAGGCGATGTAGGTCCGCTGCCGCGGCGCCACGTCGACGCCGCTGAAGGTCTGCGAGGAGACGACGACGCCGGAGGCGTCCTTGAAGATCAGCGCGACGTCGTGCTTGCCCGCCGGCACCTTCACGCGCGCCATGCGGAACTGCGCGGGCAAGGAGCCCCAGCAGCGCACGTCGGCGGTCTCCGTGCCCGCGGCCACGCCGTAGGACACGGCGCTGGTGCCCATCCTGCAGGCAAGGGCTTTCCAGTCTCCTGCACCGAACTCGCGGTCGCAGGCCGCGGCGGCGGCCCGGGCGGCGAGAGTGGCCAGCACGTATTTGACCGTGGCGCGCGCGATGGCGCGCGCGCGGATCAGGGCCACGCGGTTCTGCAGTCCGCGCGCGGCGATGGCGGTGACGTCCTCCATCAGCTGCGTGGAGGCCGCCGGGCGGCTGTCGATCCAGACTTCGGAGGAGACGATGCGGTAGGGGTCCTGCACGAACTCGGGAAACGCCACGGTGATGGCGTTGCCCATGAAGCCGCCGACGATGGCGTTGCGGGCCTGCTGGTCGGTGGAGTCGTCCTGGCGCGCGATCATCGCGGCCTCGTTCCAGGCGATCTGGTAGGTGCGCGAAATTTTGCGCGGCGCTATGCCGTTGTAATGGATGAAGACCAGCTCGCCGTTTTTCTTGCTGCGCGGGGGGAAATCGAAGCGCGGGATCGGCGTGCCGTAGAGCGAGACGTAGTCCCTGTAGGCCTTGTCGGACGCCTTCAGGGAGATGCGCGCGTCGTCCATTTCCCCGGCGTCGGCGAAGAGCAGGGCGTTGAGATAGTGCGCGAAGGCGTCGTCCTTATAGGAGGTTTTTCCGCCGGTCGTGTCGTTGAGTTCCTGGAGGAAGCGCTCAAGTTTTCGGCTCTCCACGAGGGCGTCCTCGTGGTCGTGGAGGAACACGTAGTCGAGCGCGCGGAACACGTTGAGCAAGGAGCGCTCGTAGGGCTCTCCGGCGTACTCCGCGGAGTTGTCGTTGATGAGGAGCATGCCGCCGGCGCGCGAGAGGCTGACGGTGTAGAGCTGGTCCATGCGCTGCTCGGCCAGGTCCAGCGTGGCGTCGCTCTGCTTGTATTCGCCGGCGAAGCTCTGCACCGCGCCCTTGTCCAGATAGTACAGCACGGAATTCGACGCGCCGTACTGGGAGTCCTTGTTGGCGTCCAGGTAAGCCTCGGCCTGCGCGTATTGGTGCGAGGCGATGTAGGCGTTGACCACCGCCTTGCTGGAGGACGACGGCCCCGACGCGCAGCCGGCCGCGCCCAGGAAGGCGGCGGCGAGAACGACGGCGGGAATCAATGCGCGCATCCAGGTGTCAGGTTAGTGCATGGCGCAAGGCTCTGTCAAGGCCGTAATTTCACGCATCGGCTCGTGTCAAAAACGTTGCAATGCAAGCAGTTGCGGCCGCGGGCCGCGGGGGGCCTTATGCTTGCCAAGGACATCATGCGCCGGGACGTCGTCACCGTCGCGCCCTACCTGACGCTGCCGGAGCTGGTCCGGGTGTTCCAGGAGCACGCCATCAGCGGCGCGCCGGTCGTGGACGCGGACGGCGGCATCGTCGGGGTGGTTTCGCAGACGGACGTGGTCGGCGCGAGGCGCGAGGAGGCGGCCGTCGCGCCGCCGTTTCATCTCGAGCCGGACCTGACGGTCGAGGAATTCGGCATGCACGTCGAGGAGTCCGACGGCACGCGCGTCGAGCAGGTGATGACCCCGGGTGCGATCGCATTCGAGGAAGACACGCCGGTCGCGACGTTGGCGCGCGCCATGCTGGACCGCCACATCCACCGCGTGCTGATCACGCGCCGCGGCCGTTTGGCCGGGATCGTGACCACCATGGACATGCTGCGCGTCGCGGCGTCCGCCGGCGCGCGGAAGAAAAAGGCGAAGAAGCGGTCTTAGGCTTCGGCGCGCAGGGCCGCGATGCGCTTCTCAAGCGGCGGGTGCGAGGCGAAGAAGGCCATGAGCCCGCCGGAGCGTCCGGCGATCTGCAAGGACGAGTAGGCGCACTTCGGCGTCAGGGGCTGGTAGCGGCGCTGCAGCGCCTCCAGCGCCGCGATCATGTTCTGACGCCCGGCCAGGCGCGCGCCGCCCGCGTCGGCGCGGTACTCGCGCCAGCGCGAGAACGCGGCCACCACGACGGAGCCGAGCAGGCTCAGCAGGATCTCCAGGCCGATGGTCACGCCGAAGCGCACCATCGCCCGGCCGCGCTCCACGTTGCGGCTGACGAAGTAGGCGATCACGCGCGCCAGGAACATCACGAACGCGTTGACCACGCCCTGGATCAAGGTCATCGTGACCATGTCGCCGTTGGCGACGTGCGTGAGCTCGTGGCCCAGCACGCCCTCCAGCTCCCCGCGCCCCATCGCCGCAAGCAGGCCGGTGGACACCGCCACCAGCGCGCGCGACTTCGTGGGGCCGGTGGCGAAGGCGTTGAGCTCCGGGCTTTCGTAGACGCCGACCTCCGGCATGGCGGGCAGGCCCGCGGCCGACGCGAGCCGGTGCACGGTCTGCACCAGCTCCATGGCCGCGCCGCGCGCGTTCTGCGGGTCGATGACCTTCACGCCCATCATCCACTTGGCCATCACCCGCGACAGCGCCAAGGAGATGAACGCCCCGCCCATGCCCCACAGCAGGCAGACCTCGGCCAGCGCGACCGGGTTCAATCCGTTGGCCGTGAGATAGGGCTGTATGCCCAGCAGGTTCATCGTGATCGAGATGGTCACGATCACCAGCAGGTTGGTCAGGCAGAACAGCACGATGCGCTTGGTCCAGGCCATAGGGGTTCCTCCGTTCTTGCCCCAATTTTAGCTCTTGGCCGCGCCGGCGCGCCAGCGGCGGGGGAAACGATCGTTCCGCGATAGGTTCTTTGCTTGAGAGCCCAATCGGCGTTATTTTGATGCGTTGTATACATCGGGAAATCGGTGTTTAGGCTTTAAAACAAAGAATCAATTTTGACCATCTCCCCTTGCGCTTAAGTCGAACCGGCGTTAAGCTTGACTCAACATGTTCGAAGAGCAGATTCAGCGGATTCCAATGGAGCCCCCGCGTTCCACGGACTTACTCCCCGGGCTTCGATTCTTGTCGGCGGTATCGTGGCGGGCTCTGTTGTTTCCTGCGGCAATGCTGGTTCTCGTTGCGGCGATGCCGATTTTCGTGATGACGAGCGATCCTCAATTCCGTTTGAATCGAGGGGGCCTCACGGTTCAGGGGCGAATCGTTTCCGTGAAGCCGCTTGGCGCGTCCGCTCGACAGATCGAGTACGTGTTTACTCCGCCGGGAAGTCTTGAATACCGCGGGACATGCCGATGCGCGCAGGATCGGACCTACTTCGAGGCAAAACCAGGTGACCCCGTACCGATCCGCTATTTGCCGTCAAATCCCACGGTGAACCAGCTTCAGGAAAATTCGGACGCGAATGCGCCGCCTTTTATTTTCATTCTCTTCTTCCCCGTGCTGGGACTTCTGATTTTCGCTCCGATGGTCGTTCCGCAAATCAAACAACTGCTTCAAGCGAGGCGTATTTTTAAGAACGGCCGCATCGCGAAGGGTTCCGTTCTATTTGTCAAGCGGAGACCGGCCGGCCCTTGGATGCCTCAGTCCGGTTCGACAGCGGCGGAGGTGTTCATTTCTTTTAGCGTGGCTCCCGGAGTAGAACGCGAGGGCCGGGCGTGGTGCGGCAACGATTGGTTGTTGAATCAACTCCCGTCTGGAGCGATCGTCCGCATCGCGTTTGTTCCCGAACGTCCCGACGAGTTGATGCTGGTCGACGCCTACATCCGTTGAGCCCTCGCCGCGGCGTCGGGCCAGGCCGATTCGTGCGATAATAGAGGGATCGTGCCCTCCCCGACGAGCTTCGACCCCCGCTTTCCGCCCCTGACGCGCGCCGAGATGGACGCGCGCGGCTGGGACGCCGTCGACGTGGTGTTCGTCAGCGGCGACGCGTTCGTCGACCACTCCTCGTTCGCCGCGGCCATGCTGACGCGGGCGCTGGAGGCGGAGGGCTTTCGCGTCGCCGTGCTGTGCCAGCCGGACTGGCGTAGCGCCGAGCCGTGGCGGACGTTCGGCCGCCCGCGTTTGTTTTTCGCGGTGTCGGCGGGCAACATGGACTCGATGATCAACCACTACACCGCGGGGCGCAAGGTGCGCAACGACGACGCCTATTCGCCCGGCGGGCGCATCGGCCTGCGCCCGGACCGCGCGACGATTCCCTACTGCCAGCGCGCGCGCGAGGCGTTCGCGGGCGTGCCGGTGATCGCCGGCGGCGTGGAGGCCAGCCTGCGCCGCATGGCGCACTACGACTACTGGTCCGACGCGGTGCGCCCGTCCATCCTGATGGACTCCAAGGCCGACCTGGTGGGCTACGGCATGGGCGAGGAGACCGTCGTCGAGATCGCGCGCCGCCTGCGCGAGGGCAAGACCGTCAAGGACTGCCGCGACCTGCGCGGCGTGGCCTACGCTTTGGGCGCCAGCGAGTCCGTCCCCGCGGGATCGGACGTGGTCGAGGTGCCCAGTTTCGAAGCGGTCAAGGGCTCCAAGGACGATTTCTTGAAGGCCGCGCACCTCCTGCACCGGGAGACCTCCCCGTTCAACGCCAAGACCGTGGTCCAGCGCCACGGCGCGCGCGCCGTCGTGGTCACGCCGCCGCGCCTGCCGCTGGCGCCGGAGCGCATGGACTTCTACTACGGACTGCCCTTCACGCGCCGCGCGCATCCGGCCTACGGCTCCGACAAGATTCCGGCCTGGGAGATGATCAAGGACTCGGTCACGATCATGCGCGGCTGCTTCGGCGGCTGCACGTTCTGCTCCATCACCGCGCACCAAGGCCGCACCATCCAGTCGCGCACGAAGAAATCCGTGCTGGCCGAGCTGAACGCGATGGCCGCCGATCCGGAGTTCAAGGGCGTGGTCAGCGACCTGGGCGGGCCGACGGCGAACATGTACAGGATGCGCTGCACCAAGCCCGAGGTCGAGAAGATCTGCAAGCGCCTCTCCTGCGTGAGCCCCGTCGTCTGCAAGTTCTTGGGCACCGACCACGGCCCGCTGGTGGACCTGATGAAGGAGTCGCGCGCGGTGCCGGGCATCAAGAAGGTGTTCGTCGCCTCCGGCATCCGCATGGACCTGGCGCGGCTCTCACCCGAATATATGGACGAACTGACCCGCCACCACGTGGGCGGCCGCCTGAAGGTCGCGCCGGAGCACGTGAACAAGAACGTGCTCGCGCTGATGAAAAAGCCGACGCACGACACCTTCGAGGACTTCGCCGAGAAATTCAAGCGCGCCAATGAAAAAGCCGGAAAGAAGCAGTTTCTCGTGCCCTATTTCATCGCCAGCCACCCCGGCTCGGGCTTGAAGGAGATGATCGAGCTGGCCGTCTTCCTGAAGCGCCACGGCTACAAGCCCGACCAGGTCCAGGACTTCATCCCGGCGCCGCACGACCTGGCCACCGCGATGTACTACACCGGCCGCGACCCGGAGACCGGCCGCGAGGTGCCCATCGCCCGCGGCCTGCGCGACCGCCGCCTCCAGCGCGCCCTGCTCCAGTTCTTCAAGCCGGAGAACTACTTCGAGGTGCGCGAGGCCCTGCTCAAGGCCGGCCGCCAGGACCTGATCGGCGGCGGCTGCGACGCGTTGATCCCGGCCAATCCCCCGCGCGAGGCGCTGGCCGCGCGCCGGGAGCGCGCCGACAAGGACTTTCACGAGCACGTGCATATGAAGGACGCGCCGAAGGCGCCGAAAGCCGGCTACCGCCCCGGACGCGCGGGTTGGGGTCGTCGGGAGGGAAAGCGATGAACATCCAGCCGCGGCTGGTGCGCCGCGGAAATCTTGACGCGATCGAGATACTTCCAGAGGAAAAAAACGCACTGACCGTGGTCTGCCTGCACGGCTACGGCGCGGACATGCGCGACCTAGCACCCCTGGCCGCGGATATTCCCGCGGTGCGGCCGATCCGCTGGGTGTTTCCCGACGGGCCCGAGACGCTGGAGTGGGGCGGCAAGGCTTGGTTTCCCATCGACGTGGCCGCCTTCGAGGAGGCCCAGCGCACGGGCAAGCCCCGCGACCTGTCCCTGCGGGAGCCTCCGGGCCTGGCCGAGGCGCGCGCGGACCTGGCGGGACTGATCGCGGAGCTGGACGTCGCGTGGGACAGGATCGTGCTCATGGGCTTTTCGCAGGGAGCCATGATGGCCGTCGACGCGGCCCTGCGCGCGCCGTCGGCGCCGGCGGGCGTGGCCATACTGTCCGGCACCTTGGTCGACCGGCCGTCGCTGGCCGCGCTCGCGCCCAAGAAGAAGGGCCTGCCCTTCTTCCAGAGCCACGGCTCGGTCGACCCGATCCTGGGATTTGCGCAGGCGCTGGAGCTGGAAAAAGAGCTCAAGGCCGCGGGCTGGTCCGGGTCCTTGCGGCGTTTCGAGGGGGGCCACGCGATCCCGCCCGAAGTCGTCGCGGAGCTGGGCGCCTGGCTTGACGCGCGGTGAGCGCGTCCTGGACGCGCGCGTTCTTCCGGCCGGAAATATTCACGCCGGGCTCCGCGGAGGCCGAGGCCGCCGCGGCCGCCGAGGCGCGCTTCGCCTGGAAGGCGCTGGGCCTCAAGCGCGGCGCGCGCGTGCTGGACGTGGCCTGCGGGACCGGCCGCCACGCGCGGAGGCTGGCGCGCCGCGGCGCGGACGTGGTCGGCGTCGACGCGACGGCCGCCTACCTGCGCGAGGCGCGCCGCGCGGCGCGCGGCCTTAAGACCGCGCGCTTTCTTCGCGCGGACATGCGCCGGCTGTCTTTTGAAGGGGAGTTCGACGCGGCGGTCAACCTGTGGACCAGCTTCGGCTACTTCGCGACGCCGGAGGAGGACTTGGCGGTTCTACGCGGCGTGGCGCGCGCCTTGAAGCCGGGCGGGCGCTTCTTGATCGACGTGATCGACTTCGCGGCGATCTTGAGCCGCCGGACGTTCAAAAATTGGACGCCGTGCGCCGACGGGTCCTACCTTTTAGAAGAAGCGTCTTTCGTCGGCGGCGCGGACCCGCGCGTGGTCACGGACTGGGTGGTGCTGCGGCCGGGCCGCGCGCCGCGCCGGGCGCGCTCGTCGGTGCGCGGCTACGACCGCGCGCGTCTGTTTTCGGCGCTGCGCCGCGCGGGCCTGCGGCCCGTCCGCGCGTGGCCGCGGCTGGGTTACGGCTCGTCGCGGCCGTCGGACGGCCGTCTGGTCGTCCTTTCGGTGAAGCCCGGCTGAGGCGGGGCCGCGTCGCGGTAGGACGCATACCAGGCGCGCGCGCCGGCGTCGGGATCGACGGCGATGAGGCGGACCATCAGCGCCTTGAAGCGCGCGGCCGGCGCGGAGTCGCCGGTCTCTTCTTGACGCCGCGAGACAAGCCACAGGATCGCGGCGGCCAGTTCCCGTGAGTCCGGCATCCAGCGCGGATCGCTCACGAACGCGGCGGGATCGGCCGCGATGGGCGCCTGCAGGCGCGTTTCAATGAGCGTCAGCAATTGTGGGGCGCGCTGGGCGAAGTCCGAGCCGCCGGAGACGAAGCTGTTCAACGCGACGAGCGCCGTCTCGCGTTCTTCGCCCGCGACGGGGCCGTCGAGGAGGTTTAAAAGCGCGTCTTCGCAGACCGGCTCCAGAGCCGGGGTCAGGCCGTGCGTGGCCGGTCCCAGCCCGCGCAGGGCGAAGAGACGGTAGTCCGGGCTCTTGAGCGCGGCGAGCAAAACCAACACCGCGCGCGTGCGCGCGTCCGCGTCGGCCACCGGCGGCACGGACTCGCCGAGCAAGGTCAGCGCCAGCGCGCGCACCTCCGGCGGCTGGGCGGGGCCCGCGGCGTCGGCCAGCGCGCCCAGCGCCGCGGCCTGCGGGCCCCGGGGCAGTCCCGGGATGCGGTCCTGAAGCGCGTTGAGCGCGTCGAGCTTGGCGGGAACCGACGCGGCGGGGTCGGCCAGCACCGATTGTGGGCTGGCCGCCGCGCGGGCGGAGGCGCGCTCGCGGACGAAGGCCGCTTCCAATGAAACGGCCTCAGGAGCCGGGGCGTACGTCGCGGGCGGCGTCACGACCATCATGGGGCTATTCTAACACGCGCCGGGCGCTCATGAACGCGGCGAACCGCGCTCGGCGGCCGTGCCGAATTTGCGGCTCATTTTGGCCGGTTCCACGGGCATGGCGGTGCGGTCGCCGGGCGCGCGTGCGGCCAGCGTCAGGTCGTCCTCGGCGGCCAGCGCGCGCGCCAGCTGCGCCGCTTGCTCCGGCGTCAGCATCAGCTGAACCGTGGCCCACTCCTCGTGGCCTTGGGCCGGCTCGCTTTCGAGGACGAGCGCGTCCTGGAGCAAGGTCGCGGCCTGGGCTTCGCTCTTGCCGCCGGCCTTGCCGCCGCGCGCGGCGACGATCACGTCCACGCGGTCGCCGGGGTCGAGGAATTCTTCCTGGTCGGGCTCGACCAGCGCCGAGAACCCGCGCATCCCGGGCGCCAGCTCCGCCTTCGGCGGATCGGGCAGGGGCGTCAGCGCGGGGCGCTCGGCCAATTTATTGAGGAATATCCGGTCCTCGCGCTGGACGGCGAGTGCCGCGTATTGCGCCTCCAGCGGCGACAGCGCCAGCTGGATCAGCCCGTTGTCGTCGGACCAGTCGTCTTCCACGCGCAGGATCTCGGCGCGGGCGGCCAGCGTCTCGGTGCGCGAAACGGAAGTCCCGTCGGCGCGCGGCGTGGCGACCAGCACGTCGATTTCGACCGCGTCTCCGGGCGAAAGAAAGCGCGTCTGGCTTTTGTCGATCGACAGCGCGAACGCCCGGCGGCCGGGCGGTGGGGCGAAGGCGACCTCCGGCGTCTCGGGGGCCGGCTCCGGCTTGCGGCGGCAGGCGGCGAGGGCGGCGAAGACCGCCAAGACGGCGAGCGACGGTATTTTTTTCATGTTCCTCAAAACTGGAAGGTCAGGTTCGTGCCCAAGGAGAACGAGATGTAGTTCTCCTGCAGAAGGTACTGGTGCCAGAGCCGCTGCAAGGTGCCGTTGATGGTCATGCGCAGGTTCTTGGCCAGCTCGTAGTCCGCGCTCGTCGTCAGGGACGCCAGGATCGAGTTGTTCTCGATGATGATCGGCGACTGAGTGTCGGCCACCGACAGCGTCGTCGTCCAGATGATGCGGTTGGTGAACAGCAGCGGCCGCGAGGAGCCGGGCAGGCGCAGGCCGGCCGGCAGGGCCAGGTCCGCGCGGGCGAGCAGGCTGGGGGTGATCACGGTCGTCTCGTTGGTCTTGATGCCGCCGGTCGTCGTCTGATCGAAGGTGAAGTCGACCTTGGGCGTGAAGCGGAATTTCCGGTAATCGAAGGTCACCTGCGCGTCCGCGTCCTGGTGGATGGTGTCGGCGGTGTTGGCGTCGACGACCAGGTCCTTGTTCACGTCCGTGCGCACATTATAGGTGAAGGCGAAGTCGTACTTCTTGTCGATGAGCATGCGCAGGTCGGTGCCGACGGTGTTCTGCGTGTCGAAGTTCGCGCCGACGTTCTCGGTGGTGCGCCGGGAGTATTTGAGGTCCATCTGGCCGTTGGACATCCAGTGATCGGCGTGCAGCAGCTGCTCCAGGCGCGACAGGCTGAACACGCTGTCGACGGGCGTCTGGGAGATGGTCTGCGACGCGGTGCCGGTCGCGTCCGAGCGCTGGATCGTCTCGACGAAGTTGTTCGAGACGGAGAACGTTTTCCAGGCCGACTCGCGGCCGGGAAAATTATAGTACTGGAACGGCGACCAGCGCTGGGTGGAGTTGAACGTGTCGCGCTCGGTCAGGCTGACAAGTTGGGCCGCCTCGGCCGTGGGGTGCAGGGGCTGGCGCACGGAGAACAGGTCCTGCAGGCCCTGGCTTTGATTGACGCCGGTCCACGAGTCGCCGTCCTGGAGCTGGTAGCCCGAGACGATGTTCAGCGACTTGAGCAGCGCCGAGCGCGGGAACACCTCGCCGAAGTTGATGGGCACGCTGACCGAGCCGTTGGCCGAGCGCGTGACGTTCTTGAGGTCGCCGGGGTTGTAGGTGTAGGTGGTGTTGTTGACCACGTAGGTGGACACGTTCAGGATGGTGTTGGAGATGGTCTCCATCGAGTAGTTGACCTGCGGGTTCAGCCAGCGGTTGAGCCTCCAGTTCGAGGAGAAGCCCGCGTCCTGCTGGAACAGCTTCGGGTACTCCGAGTCGAGCGGCGCGCCGCCGGTGTAATCGGTGCGCCGCTCGTTGCCGGTGGTCATGGACCAGTTCGGGTTGAACGAGGAGCCTTTCCACGGCACGAAGGTCATGCGCGTGCCGTAGCTGAAGTCGTGCTCGGTGGCGTCGTAGTCGCCGGCCTGCAGGCGCGAGAAGTCGGACTGGTAGAGCACGTCGTAGTTCGTGAAGCTGTAGTTGGCGTCGACCGTGCGCGGGGCCCAGGCACGCTGGAGCGGCAGGCCGTATTGGAGCGTCGCGCCGTAGATGGACTTGTCGTCCTGGCGCGCCAGCAGGTCGTATTGGGTCAGGGTGCGGTTGTAGTTGAGGTTCAGGCGCGGCAAGGCGCCGTAGGCCACGTTGGCGCGTCCGGTCTCGGTCAAGGTCGTGACCTTTCCCTCCTGCAGCAGGTTGATCATGTTCGACAGGTTGCCGGTGTCCACGGTGCTGGGCGTGTTCGTCACGGTGCGGTTGATCGTGAAGGTGATCGGCAGCCAGGTCAGGTGAGTCAAGTTGAAGTAGCCGTTGTCGGTGTCGAAGCCTTGGTTGGAGACCACCGACGTCGGCGTCTGGAAGTTCAAGTCGATGGAGCGGTGCTTGGCACCGAACGTCGCCCAACCCGGAATCTCGAAGTCGGCCTGCAGCTTCTCGGCGTTGCCCACGCGCTGGGCCGGTCCGGCCATGAAGATCTCGTCGACGTAGACGCGGCCCTGCGCCAGAGACGGCGAGGTGCCCACGCCCGCGCCTCCGTAGATGCCCGCGACCAGCTCGCCGACGTTCTGCAAGGTGGGACCGTTGCTGGAGACGATCACGGTGCCCGCCTCGTCGGAGACCCAGTTGTCCATCACGCCGTTGCCGGGGTCTTGCTGCTTGACGTGGATCAGCTTCCAGCCGGTGAAGTTGATCGGTACCTGGACCTCGAAGTAGCTGGCGTCGGAGCCCGCGCGCAGGAAGAAGGTCTGCCGGCCGGTGGTGTCGATGTGGGTGGGGTCCGCGTTGCCGTAGAGCAGGAAGTTGAACTCGTGGTGCTGGCTGATGTCGATGCCGGTGGGGAAAATGCGCTTGGTGTAGACCGTGCAGCCCGGCACCAGGCCCGAGTAGTCGAGCTGGAGCGACTGCTCCTGAATGTTCTGCGTGTTGGTCACCTGCTGAAGATTGGCGATGCTGCCGTAGAGCTCATTGAATACCGTGCCCGCGTCGCCGCCCGCGTTGTAGATGGGCACGTAGTTGGGGTCGGTCACGTTGTTGACCGCGGTCACGGCCATGGCCTCGGTCGCGACCTGGCCGGTGCCCAGGCTGGGGTCGCCGGGTTGGCCCTCCACCCAGGAGTTACCCAGCACCGAGATGCTGGCGAATTTCAGTATACAGGGCGTGCCGATGCAACCCGAGCCCTTGACCGAGATGCGCAGCTGCTTGATCGTCGTCCAGTTGGCCGCGGTCGTCGAGGAGATGCCCAGGGGAATGTCCAGCGTCTGCCAGCCCTGCGCTGGCCCGAAGGTGACGGCGGTAAATGAGCTCGCGGCCGTCGTGTTGTAGAGCGAGGGGCTGGCGATGCTCGCGTAGCCGAAGTCGCCGCCGCTGAGGTCGGCGGGGTCGAGGAGCTGGTTGGCGTTCAAATCCTCGGTGTCGAGGATGCCGTTGCCGGCGCCGTAGCGGATGGCGCAGGGGTTGCCGCCGTAGGCGTAGCACCAGCCGATGTCCTCGGACGGCTCCAAAATGCCGTCGCAATTCACATCCTCGGTTTTGGGCGCGTTGTAGCGGATCTGGCCGTTGGCGCAATAAAGCGTCATGCCTCCCGTGCCGTCGGCGTCCTCGTTGATCGAGCCCAGGTGGAAGTTCATCTGGTTGCCGCTGCCGTCGCCCAGCATCACGATCTCCAGCGTGGACGACTGCGACATGTCGATGCCGGTGTTCGACAGCGGGATCACGATCGACATTTCGGTGCTGCTCGGATTGGCCATGCTGTATTGCACGTCGAGCACGTTGCTGACCGCCCCGGCCACGGTCTGCGCGTTCGGCGTGATCTGCAAGGTGGGAATGCTCTCGTTGTACCAGGTGATTTTGCTGGGGTCCGACGGAATCCCGCTGGGGTTCGAGGCGATCTGCCAGACGTTGAACATCGTGTTGGCTGGGATCGTCTGCAGGATGCTCTCCATGTTGTCGATGATCGCGTACGGGTTCAGGTTCGGGTTGGAGCGGCTCTGCGCGAACTCCGCCGACAGCGACATGTTCAGGTGGTCGCCGAGCTTGAACTTCTTGACCTGCGCGTCGAAGTCGTAGACGAACATGCTCTTGGCCAGCTCCGTGATCTGCGGCGTCACGGTAGGCTTGGCGCCGGCGTCGTAGAGCACGGTGCCGCCCAAGGAAATATCCTTGGTCACGTCGTAGGACACGCGTCCGCCGAGCAAGGTGTCGTTGCTGGAGCCCGCGAACGGCGACACTTCATAGGTGATGTCGATCTCGGAGTTGGCGCCGATGCGCTGGGGATTGAAGAACGTGAGGAAGCCGCCGGTGTAGTCGATGAAGTAGTCCACGTTGCGCGTCAGGCGCTGGCCGTCCAGGATCACGATTTCGGACTGCGTGACCAGGTTCGGCTCCAGGATGAAGGTCTTGAAGCGGTAGTTGAACTCGACGTGGAAGAGTCGGGAGGTGATGGGGCTGACCGCATAAATGTTCGGGTCCGGCGTGGTGGGCGAGGAGTTCGACACCGAGAACGGCTTGAGCAGCTGGAAGATGCCGTTGGTGAAGTCCACGTTGATGGTCGCCGGGTAGAGCTGGAGCGGATTGAGCGTGGCCCCCACCGGCTGGCGGCTGGCGTTGAGCAGCTGGAGGATGAAATTTCCCTGGCCGTTGTCGGGGATGATCGTGGTCTGACCCAGCGGATAGAAGGTCTTGAGCTCGCGGTCCCAGCCCACCTCGTTGGCCGCCGTCGCCGTGTCCACGGAGATCGGCACGTCGGACGGCGTCTTGATCAGCTTGTAGAGCCCGTCGCCGCCGGTCAACGTTGAGCTGGGGGAGGCCTCGTAGCGCAGTTCGTTGCCCGACGCGTCGATGTAGTCGACGGCGATCACGTATTGCGGCTGGGCGGGGGTGCGCAGTTGGATGTAGCCGAGCGCATAGTTGATCGTGTAGTCCACGCCCGGCGATAGGATCTGGAAGTAGCCGGTGAACGTGGAGGTGTTGACGGCCAGGTCGTCGACCGTGGTCTGCTGTTGATTGGAATTGGGCAGGCCTAGGGCCTGCGTGGCCAGGTAGATATGCTCGGTGCCGGAGCGGATGGGCAGGCGCGCGGCGTCTCCGAAGGTCAGGTCGTAGTATTGGCGGCGGATGTAGGCGGTGTCGAGCACGTCCTCGGCGACGAACTGCGCGTTGCCGTGGAACTGCTTGGTCTTCGTGGTTCCCTTGGTGCGGCTGCCGATCAAGGTGACCTTGAAGCCCTTGTACTTGACGTCGGCGCGGATGCCGAAAAGTTGCTTGTCGTAGGAGACGAACTCGGTGGCGGGCAGGGACAGGTCGATGTCGCCGAAGGAGACGTTCTGCACGGTCTCGTTGGGGTCGCCTTGATAGATGACCGAGATGTCCTGCTGGTTGGGCCGCGAGTCGTCGTAGTCCACGTTGACGGCGATCTTCGGGCCGATCTTGCCCTGCATGCGCAGCTGCAGGGCCTGCGTGATCGCGATCAGGCTGGTGGTCTTCGGCCGCCCCGTCGTCGTCTGATCGTGCGTGTAGACCTTGTCGGAGTAGTTGAAGCCGATGACCTTGCGGCCGGTCACCGACAGGCTGGTGCCGTAGGTGGGCAGTTCGATCTCGGGCGGCGGCGGCTTGGGCGCGGCCGTCGAGATCTCGATGGCGCCGGTCTCGGTGATGAGCTGCTGGTCGGGGAACATGATCCCCGCCTGGACCGGGTTCTCGCCGCGGTCCATGGCCGCGCGCACCTTGCGGAAGCGCTCCATGGTCAGGGCCGCCTCGGGCGCCTCGACGGGCGCCGCGGCGGCGGCCGTGGACTCCTCGACTTCGAGCACGTGGTCCACGTCGGCGCGCGGAATCAGCAGGTAGGTCGGCGCGGGATGCGGTGCCGGTATCAGTATTTCGACGGGCGGCTGCGCGGCCGCGGGGGCGGTGGAAGCGGCCGGCGCGGCCTCGGGTGCGGAGGGGAAGTCCGGGTCGTAAGGCGTCGCGAACTGCGCGGTCGCCGGCTGCGTGCGGAAGAACCCGACGAGGGCGAGCGCGAGTGCGGCGGCGGCGAGGCGGAGCCGAGGCGAATCCAAGAAGTCGATCGTGTTGCGCTGCTCCGAGCGCCGGCTTGGCCGCTGCGGATTCCTAATACGCGCGTCACGCGCACGCGAGCGCGCGCGTATTAGGAAAGTCTGGGGAGTATATCGGGGGGGTGTTACGGAGTCAATACAACCGCGCCCCTAACGGGCGCGCAAACGCGTCCAAGGCGTGAAAACCGGGAGTTTTCGCTAAACTTTCGCGCGGAACGCGGCGTCAGCGGTGGCCGGAGGGGCCGTTGAAGTTCAGCGTGACGGTCGCCATGGGTCCCCAGGTCTTCGGCGTGTTCGAATAGACCAGCGGGATCATGTAGCCGGCGCCCCAGACCACGTCCGTGCCCGGCGTGACGGGCCCGCTGATCTCCAGTTCCGGCGCGATCCACAGCGCCGACCACGCGGGCGCGTTCGTTCCGCGCCAGAGCAGGCTGCGGTTCGATTGCGTCTGGCCCCAGAGCTCCACCAGCGCTCCCAGTCCGTGCGCGTCGTCGGCGACGTATTCCAGCGACGTCGCGGCCGACACGTAGTTGCCGTTGACCACGCGCGTGGCGGCCGTCAGCGCCTGGCCGTTGGTGAAGGCGAAGCCCGGCGTCGCGTCCGTCGGATTCATCACGGTGTCGGTGACCTGGGCGTACAACATGAAGGGCTGGAAATGCTTGCGCATCAGCAGGGAGACCGCCTCGTTGAAGGTGCCGCCTCCGGTCTGATCGGTCCCGGCCAGGCCGGGGTTCAGGTTTTGATAGCGTCCTGACGGAAGGGTGAACACGGCCTCGGCCGACAGCGCGGGCCGGGTCCAGAAGCGGCTGGTGTCGGCGTCGTCGGCGAACTGGCGCTTGAACCAGAACGTCGCGTCGCCGGCGCCGGCGCTCGAGGCCGTGCCGCCGCCGGCAAGTTTCGCGGTCTTCACCTCATACGGGACGCTGAGGCTGAAGTCCCAGCCTGGAAAGAAGCCGATGTTCAGGCGCTGGGGCATGGCGATGGTCTGCGCGCCGGCGCTTTGGAAGTCGTAGACGTAGGGCTCGAAGAAGCCCGAGCCCGACGGATTGGTCTCCGCGGTGCCGGTGAAGAACGGACCGCTGGTCTGCGGGTCCCACGCGCGCGCGGGCGGCGCGAAGACGGCCGACGCGGCGAGAAGCGCCAGCGCGAGGGCTTTATTTTCCATGATCGATTTTCCGCAACGGCTCACATTTCCAAATGCACGCGCACGCTCCAGACCTGGACGGGGCCGCGGCTGCGGTTGTAGGCGGGGTTGGCGAAGAACTGGTAGTCGGGCGTCAGCCACAGGCCGGCGGCCAGCGGCACGCGGTAGTAGACTTCGGTGATCATCTCCGGGCCGTAGTGCAGGCCGCCGTCGCCCAGCATGAAGCCGTTGCCGCCGTCGGCCAGGTAGCGCCGGTGCGGTGAGTCCAGCTCATTGACGACCTCGGCCGCGCCCAGCTTGTCGTCGGGCCGGCCCAGCGCCGTCGGCGTCCACTCCAGCCCCGCGGACTCGGACGCGTCGACCTCGACGAACGCCCAGCTTTCGTTGCGGCCGTCGCTCCAGCTGTCGCGCGTGAACGCGCCCAGCGAGTCGGTCAGTTCCTGGTCGGCGTTGAAGGAGACTCCGTATTTCGTGCGGCCGTAGGCGCGCGTGGCGATGACGTTGGGTGTGCCGCCGGTGAGCGCGGCCTGCGCCAGCGCGTCGTTGTAGTTGCCCATGTCCGCCTGGTTGACGTAGGCGAGCAGGCGCGCCGTACCTTTGCGGCCGCTGACGAGCGCCAGCGCGTGCTCCGCCTCCACGACCGAGCCGTTGGCGCGCCCGACGCGCGTGTCGAGCTGCAGGCCGTTGGCGGACTTGGGCTCCGCGACGAACGCCCCGCGCACGGCCCAGTCCGGCTCGCGGTATTCGACCATGCCGCCCCAGGTGTAGCCGCGCGTGTCGGCCGGGTAGTCCCAGGCCGCCGCGCCCATCAAGGTCCAGTTGAGAAACTGCGTGCGCGGGTCGTGCGCGTAGGCGTTGTCGTCGAAGAAGTCGGTCAGCGCGAATTTTCCCAGGACCACGGTCAGGCGGTCGGCGTCCACGGTTTCGGCGAGCTGGTTCTGATCGTCCTTGAGCACCTCGCGTCCGCCGCCGAAGCCGAAGCGCTGCTGGACGTAGAGCCGCGCCGTGTACAGCGTCGGCTGGGGATCGCCCACGCGGTAGATCTCGCCGTTGGGAAAACCGGCCAGGCCCACCGCGCCGCCGATGCCGCGGCCGCCCGACAACTCGGGATCGAGGTAGACCTCGGTGCCCGGCAGCAGGCGCGCGCCCAGAAACAGCGTCGACGTGACCGACGTCGCGCTCTGCGCGTTGTTGGGCAGGCTGTTGACGCCGGAGTAGGGCGCGTGGAAGCCGAAGTCGCCCTCGTCGACGACGGTCGCCTGCGCGTGCACGGAAAATCGGGCGGGCGCCGGCGCCGCCGTCGCGGGGACGGACGCGGCCGCGGCCGCGGCGTCTTGGGCGCGGGCCGCCGGTTCGAGCGCGAGCGCTGCGAGGAGCAGGAAATTCATCTCCTACATTCTGCCCTCCGCGCGTTAACGCGGCGCGGGCGCGAGGATTAATTTATATTTATGGGCGCGGCGAGACGCGGAAGACCAGCCGCGCGGCGTAGAGTCCGCCGCGGCGGGAGCAGCGCAGGCGCGCGCCGTCGTGCAGTCCGACCAGGGCGTCGACCACGCGCAGCCCCAGCCCCAGGCCCGGCGCGTCCGCGCTTCCCGGCTCCACGGCGTTGACGATCAAGAGGGAGAAACCCGAGGGCCGTTCGCGCAGGCGCGCGCGGATGGCGCCGCGGCCGTGGCGCAGGCTGTTGGCGAGCAATCCGTAGAGCGCCTGACGCAGGAGCTTGGCGTCGCCCAGGACCGGCGCGGACGCGGCGTCCACCTCCACGGCGCGGCCTTGCTCCTGGGCCAGCAGGCGGAAGTCCTCGGCGGCGTCTTCTAAAAGCCGTTTCAAGTCCACGAGCGCCAGGTCCGGCTTGAGCGCGCCTTGTTCCGCGCGCGCCAGCAGGAGGGACTGCTCGGTGATGCGGCTCAGGCGCAGGAGCTCCGCCTGCAGTTCCTCGGACAACTGCGCCGGCATCGCGCCCGCGGCCTGCTCGATCTTCAGGCGCAGCACCGTCAACGGCGTGCGCAGTTCGTGGGCCACGTGCGCGGCGTATTCGCGCACCTGCTTGAGGCCCAGCGCCGCGCGCTCCAGCAGGCCGTTGACGCGGCCCTCCAGCTCGACGAGCGCGGGGTCCGAGGCGCCGCTACCCACGCGCCGCGGGGCGGCCAGGTCCAGGGCGTCCAGCTGCGCGTTGAGCGCGGCGATGGGCCGCGTGAAGCGCCGCGCGGCGGCCGTGGCGACCGCGGCGAAGATCAGCACGGTCGCTCCCGCGTCGCCGGCCAGCAGGAGGCGCGCGCGCGGCGGCCAGGTCAGGCCCGCGGCGCGCGAAAGGAGCAGAAAAACCGCCGTGACCAGCGCGTCGGCCAGCGCGAAGGCCAGAAACAAACGCGCCGCCGCCGACTTCACGGGGCGTCCTTGCGCAGCACGAAGCCCACGCCGCGGATGGTGTGCAGCAGCGGCGGCAGGCCTGGGCGGTCCAGCTTGCGGCGCAGGTGATTGACGTAGACGTTGACCACGTTCGTGTCGGAGTCGAAGCATTGGTCCCAGACGCGCTCCACGATGACCGCGCGGCTGACCGGGCGCGGGGAGGTCATCATCAGTATTTCCAATAGGGCGAACTCTCGATTGGTCAGCTCGATCTCGCGGCCGGCGCGCGTCAGCCGCCGCGCCACCAGGTCCAGCTCCAGGTCCTCCACGCGCAAGGTGTTCGACGCCTGCGGACGCCCGCGGCGCAGGAGCGCGCGCACGCGCGCCAGCAGTTCCACCACGGAAAACGGCTTGACCATGTAGTCGTCGGCGCCGGCGTCCAGGCCGCGGACCTTGTCGTCGACCTCTCCGCGCGCGGTCAGGAACAGGATCGGCGTGGTCACGCCCTTGCGCCGCAGGCGCCGCGCCACGTCGTAGCCGTCGCGCTGCGGCATCATCGCGTCCAGCACGATCGCGTCGTAGGCGTTGTTCTCCGCCAGCCACAGCGCCTCGTCGCCGTCGCCGGCCGCGTCCACGGCGTAGCCCTCGCCGGTCAGCGCCTGGCGCACGTGCTTGGCGACCTTGACGTCGTCTTCGGCCAGCAGGACGCGCATGGGCGATTTTAGCAGTTGCTTCCGGGCGCAGCGCGCCGCGTCAGCCCAGGTCGCGCCCGCGCAGGGCCAGCACGTCGCGCGCGGGCAGTATGCCCAGCATCCGTCCCGCGCCGTCGACGACGGGCAGGGCGCGCAGGCCGTAGCGGGAAAAAAGCTTGGCGGCCTCGCGCATGGTGTCTTCCGCGCGCAAGGTGATGGCGTCGCGCTTCATGATCGTGCCCAGCTCGGTCGGGTCGTCGGCCAGCAGAAGCTCCGCGAGCGCCACGACGCCCGCGAGCGCTCCCGCGGCGTCCAGGACGTAGACGTACATGATCGCGTCGCGCGGACGCTCGCGCACGGAGCGCTGGAGCGTGGCGCGCGCCTGCGCCACCGTGGTCTGCGGCGCGAACTTGAGGAAGTCGTCGTCGGCGAAGTCGGCGATGCGCGCTTCCTGCTCGTGGAGAATGTTGCGCACCTTCTCGGCGTCGTCGGCGGGAAGGAGCTTGAGGATCGCCTGGGCCTCCGCCATGGGCAGGACCGCCAGCAGGTCGGCGGCCTGGCCCGGCGTCATCTCCGCGACGAGCTGGGCCGCCTTTTCCTTCTTGAGCGCGGAGACCATGTCGCGCTGGAATTTCGGGTTCAGGCTTTCCAGCGTGTCGGAGGCGTGCTCCACGTCGAGTTGATGGAAAACGGCGATGCGCTGTTCGGGGTCCAGCTCCTCTAGAATATCGGCCACGTCGACGGAAGGAATCTTGGACAGCTGGTCCTTGAGCACCTTCAGGCGCAGTTCGCCCTTGAGGCTGCCGATGTTCTCCGGCAGCGCCTGCACGTAGCTCCACGGCACCGTGCGGCGGTCCTGGCGGCGCTCGGCCTCGCCGGACGGACCGGCCTGCGCGGCGGCGGACGCGCGGTAGAGCAGGCGCGCCAGCCACCCCAGCCCCAGCCGGGAGAGCCGCGCGAAGCGCGAGATGTCGACTTCCACGACGTAGAGCGAGCCGCGGCGCAGGCTCAGCAGGATGTCGTAGACCACCTCCACTTCGCGCTCGGCCACGTCGAGGACTTTCTTGTCGAGCACGAAATCCTTGAGCAGGACCGGCGCGCTCGGGGCCGTCGTCAGGTTTTCCGCCGCGGCCGCGGTCATCTCCAGCGTCGCGCGCCGCGCGGACAGGTCCTTGACCTTGTCCCAGGGCACGTACAGGCTGGGCCGTCCGAACGGACGCTCGACAACCGCGTACGTGACGACGGCCACTTTGTCCTTGTCGACGACCACGAAGTCCTGGAGCGTGCCGATCTTGTCGGCGCCGGCGAACACGCCGACGTCCAGAATCTCGCTGAGGCGAAGCGCGACGCGGTCGGTCTCGGGGGCGTTCATCGGCATCGTCGCGCGCTCACTTGACCAAGGTGACGAACTTGAACAGCATCAGGCCGACCAAGGTGAACAGGTAGACGCGCAGGCCGATCAGGCAGAACTTGACGAACGGGGTCATCTGAATGCGCGGCGTGCGGTAGCGTTCGTTGACGCGGCGGATTTGCGAGACCAGGTCTTCGTAGATCGCGGCGATGAGTTTCATGGGGCTTCTCCGGTCACTTGAGCAGATTCGGAAACAAGGTGGTCACGCCGTAGGCGGTGGACAGGACGATGATGAGCAAGGTGATGCCGATGTTGGCCACGTTTTCGAACAGGTTGTTCTTGTACGCGCCCATCGTCTTCTCGTCGTTGAGCAGGAGGATCAGGAAGACCAGGGCCGCGGGAAGCAAGGTGGTGGCGATGACCTGTACGAACAAGGTGATCAGCACCAGCGGCGCGTGGGGGATCAGCACCACGGTGCCCGCCAGCAGGAGGTCGAAGACGTAGTAGGCGTAGAACCACGGCGCCTCGCGGACCTTGTTGTTGAGCGAGTGCGCCCAGCCGAACACCTCGCCGAACGCCCAGGAGCTGGCCAGCGAGATGCAGATGGCGCCCAGCAGGCCCGCGTCGAATAGGCCGATGGCCACGAAGGTTCCGATGTAGCGGCTCATCGGCATCAGCTTCACCGCCGCCGCCGCGGCGTCGTCGACCTGGACGCCGAAGAGCAGCTTGCCGGTCACCACGATCAGCACCATCGCCACCACCACGGTCAGCAGCGCGCCGATCGCCGTGTCGATCTTTCCGTAGAGGATGTCTTTTTCCTGCATGCCCTTGTCCACGACGGAGCTCTGCTGGAAGAACAGCATCCACGGCGCGATCGTGGTGCCGATGTTGGCCATCAGCAGGAAGAACAGGTCGTTGGTCAGGCCGCCGGGGGGGAAGTGAGGCACCACGCTGTTGTAGAGGATCTCGTGCACCGACGGGTGGATCATGAACGCGGCGGGGACGTAGATCATGTTGATGACGCAGAAGCCCAGCGCCAGCTTCTCCCAGGTCCAGTAGCGTCCCGACATGATCATGCCGCCCATGATCAGCCAGGCCAGCAGGACCGTGATGAACGCGGGCACGTGGAAGATGCTCAGCGCCGCGGTCATGCCGATGAACTCCGTGATCATCGTCAGCCAGTCGGTGATGACCAGGTCCAGCAGGGAAAACCAGCCCCAGAACGCCCCGAAGGAATCGAAGATCGCCTCGGCGTGGCCGCGTTTGGTCACCGCGCCCAGCCGCACCGTCATCTCCTGCACGAAATACGCCACGGGGCCCAGCAGGACCAAAAACCAGAGCAGGTGCAGCCCGGTCTGCGCGCCGGTGGTGGTGTAGGTGGTGATGCCGCCGGCGTCGTTGTCGGCGACCATCACGATGATGCCGGGCCCGGCGATGGCCAGGAACAGGCGCAGGGCCTTGGAGCTGCGGCGCAGCTCGTAGTACGCCTTGGAGAAGAAATCCATGCCCTATGATCGCAGTCCCGCGTTAACGCGGCGCGGGAGCCAACATTAAATTTATTTTATGTACGGCGGGTTACGGCACGAGCGAGTCGTACGCGGTTTCGTATTCGCGCAGCATGCGCTGCAAAGTGAAGCGCTCGGCCACCGTCGCGCGCGCGGCC
>JAJXVH010000131.1 GCA_021782205.1 bacterium
AAAACGATGGGCGCGGCCTCGCGCGGCGGCGCGGCGGGCGCGGAGGCTCGCGGCGCGGGGCTCGCCCAGGATGCGCGCCCGGGCTCCGGCGAGGCGGCGCAGACGAGGAGATCCTCGCCCGCGGCGGCGGCGTCGTCGGAGGGTTCGTCCTCCTCGCCGGACACGCCCTGCTTTCTCAGCCAGTAGCGGCCGAGCATGCGCACCATCGCGCTTTCGTCGTTGAGGGCGGCGCGCAGGGAGCCGGACGCGGCGGGACCGATGGCGCCGAGCCAGTGCAAGGCGGTCAGGCGCACGTGGCGGCAGGGCTCCTCGCGCAGCACGCGCGTCAGGTCGGCCTGCGCGGGCGCGCCGATCTGGCCCATCAGATGCACGGCGGTCAGGCGCACCTGCCAATCGGCGTCTTCGGCGGCGACGCGCAACCCGGGAAGTCCCGCGGCGCCGAGCGCGCCCAGGTCCTCGGTGGCCTGGACGCGTTCATTCCAGTCGCCGGCGCGCAATGTGTGCTCGAGTCCGGCCAGCAGTCGCGGGTCCGCGCCCGGCGCGGGCGCGGCGGCGACGGCGGCGGCCAACAAAAGGGCGGCAAGCATCAGCAAATCTTTTTCAGGAAAGCCGCGACCGCGACCCAAACCAGGCGCGCGAACGCGGCGTGATAGGCGACGCAGGCCGCCGCGGCCATCAGACCCAGCACGCCGCACAGGCCGTCTTCTTCAATAAGGGCCAAGCCCAGAAGCACCATCGGCACCGCGCAGAACGCGGCGCCCAGCGGCACGTAGACGGGCACCGCCAACCCGGCGCCCAGCGCCGCGAGGACTCCGCCCAGCAGGCGCGGCGAGCGCGCCCAGTCCGGTCCACGCCGCCGCGCGGCGCGTTCCAGCCAGCCGACTATTTTTTCCGCCGCGCCCAGCAGCCGGCGCAAGGTCGCCTCTTCGAGCGCGCGCTCGGAGGCCAGGCGCGGCAGGACCAGGCCTTCGCCGCCCCGCGCCAGGCGCAGTCCGGCCGCGGCGATGATCAGTCCCGCGGGGATGCACAGCCCGGCCGTGGGCAGCGGTTGTAAAAACGGCGCGGCCAGCAGGACCACCAGCAATCCCGTGCCTTCCCGGCCCAGGCGCGCGGCGAGCTCTCCGAGCGTGAGCGCTCCGTCCAACCCTTCGCGCAGGCGGCGCAGATGGGCGGCGGCGGCCATCGCTTTTTACTAAGGCGTTACGAAGGCGCGACTTCGGGCGCCGCGTCGTCGGCCGGCGGGTTCTCGCCGGCGGCGGGCTTGACGCGGTCGACCTGGACGCGGCCCTGTGCGTCGACGCGCACGCCGTGATGGCGCTTGAGCTCCTCGAGGATTTCCTCGGGCGTGAAGCCGTGGGAGCCGGCGCGGTTCTTGATGTCGTTGAGCAGGGGCTTCACGCGCGAGGGCACGTCCTTGATTCTCTGCAGGCGCGCGGCGTACGTCCAGGCCACCTCGGTGATGGTCTTGCCGCCGGTCTTGCGCGGCACGTCCGGCGGCGGCGGTGGAGGCGGCGGCGGCGCGGCCTCGCGCGCGGCCGGAGCGGAACGGGTCCGGCTCTTCGACGCGCCGCCGCGGGAGCGAGAGCGTCCGCCGCGGGAGCGGGAGCGCCCGCCGCGGGAGCGCGCCGGACGCTCCTCGGCGTCCTCGCGCGCGGCCAGGGACACGTCCTCCGGGTCGGGGTGCGACGTCCACAGCGAGGCCACGCGGCCCAGCCGTTGGAGCTCCGCGGCCATGGCGGCCAAGGTCGCGTCGTTGGTCACCATCATGAACGGGATGTGGTGCGGCAAGGTGGCGTGGAGCATGCCCGCGTGCAGGCTCATGACGAAGTCGGCGGCGTTGGCGCCGCCGCGCGGGGAGACGACGGTGGCGCAGTGCGGCAGACGGGCGAGCTTTTTTTCGAGCGTGCGCGGCATGGTGGCGCCGGGGCGCAGGAACACGCGTACCAGCGTGTAGCGCGTCGGGGTCACGTCCGGCGGGACGTGCGGGTCGTTGTCGCCGTCGATGAGCAGGACGCTGTCGAGAGGGTAGCGGGGCGGCTGCGAGGAGTCGGGGTTGCCGGCCAAGGCGGCGGCCAGTTCCTCCGGAGACGGTGCGGCCGCGGAGGGTGTTTCGGGGTGATCCGCCTTCTCGGCGGAATTGTTGTCGTTCATTGGGCGAAAGTCTAGCAGTTAAGGAGCGCTCCTGCCGCGCCGCCGTTCGCCTTCGGCGGACGGCCGCTTTTTCCTTAAGGGGCCCAGCTTGGCCGCCAGCCAGTCGTAGGCGAAGTCCGGCAGGGACGTGAGCAAGTATTTGGTGGGATACGACAACTGCCACGGAAAATGCACCACGCGCCTGCGCGCGTCGATGCCGCGCAGGATGGCGGCCGCGCCGTCCGCGGTCTCCATGAGAAAAGGCATGGAACTGGGATTGTTGCGGTCGGTCATCTCGCTTTTGACGAAGCCGGGGCAGATCGTGACCACGTCCACGCCGGTGCCGCGCAGGTCCACGCGCGCGGACTCAAGCAGCGTGATCAAAGCCGCCTTGCTGGCGCTGTAGGGCCCGGAGTTGGGCAGGCCGCGAAAGCCCGCCAGGCTGGCCACTCCCGCGACCACGCCGGAGCCCTGCGCGATCATCCCCGGCAAAATCGCCTCAAGCCAACGCGCGACGCCGAACACGTTGGCGTCGAACGTCCAGCGCACGGCCTCGGCCGAGAACTCCTTGGCGTCCATCGAGTCGCCCACTCCCGCGTTGAGGATCGCCCAGTCCAAGCCCCCCCACGCCGCGCGGATGGCCGCGGCGTGGCCGCGCACCTGTTCGTCGTCGGTGACCGAGCCGGGCAGCACCAGCGCCTCCCCGCCCGCCTCGCGCACCAGCCGCGCGGTGTCCTGCAAGGCGTCCGCGCGCCGTCCCGTGATCGCCACGCGCCAGCCGCGCGCGCCCAATTGCCGCGCCAGCTCCCGCCCCAGCCCGGACGTCGCTCCCGTCACCGCCACCCGCGTCGGCCCGTCCTCGCGTCCGCGCTTCTCGCTCATGGCGCGATTGTATGATATCGCGTCTGCGCCGTCCGTCGCAGGATGTGTAGCGGTTCAGCCAATCTTGGACACTTCACTGCTGACGGAGTGCGACAAAGAAGAATACGAGAAACAGGCTGGAAACGACATACGAGACGATGAGGATCACCCGAAGTCGTCCACATATTTCGGTGAAAGCAAGATCGTTCATGGCGAGATAACGTGTGCACACGTATGCGCCGCAACGGATGATCGTCGGGGACAGGGTCTTCCAAGTGCACCGTGTGGAAAATGTTCTTCTGACCGTCGGAGCTTCCCATCGTGCCGGCCCCCGTTCGCTCGTTTGTGTTCCGTCAAACGATTTTACGAACTTCAGCCAGATATCTTCCCTGCGCAAGAGCGCGCAAGGGGTTTTCAGCAGGCTGCTAGGTCCGCGGCGATCACCGCGGCCACGGACGGGATGCGCCTGGAATGCTCTTAAGAAAAGCCGCCCACAGGGCGGCTCCGCGCGGCGGGCGTCTACTTAAGTAGCTTGCGCCAGGCACTGGTCGCTTTCTCAGAATAATAATCCAAAGTCAGAGGGCGACTCTTATGAATTGGGATCTCTTCTTGCTCGTCATCGCCCCACGTCAGATGGCGATCTGCAAGAAAGGCGAACAGATAAAAGCTCCCCTTCCTGTTGATAAGTAAACCGGTGCCAAGGAAGTGGAATTCGCGCCGGTGAGCCTTCCGAAGACCGATGTGGGTCACGATCATCGGGAGTTTTTGCTTAATCGAGTCGTCCTCCCACCAGTAGCTGACCTTCGGACCGGATCGAGAATCTTCAGATATCTTCGACCGAAGGACGTTGTCGGTCCGGGCAGCCTCGGTAACCGATTCGAGCATCGAGACAAAGTCGAGGGCCGACTTAAGGAACGGCTTTCTGTCGAGAGAGAAATCTGGCCTATCGCTGAATCGAAGCGCGACGAGTCCCTCTGCCAGAGATTGAATGTCTTCCCGGCCTATTTCCGTGACCATCGCCATGCCAAGCCCTCCCAAGAATTCAAGAAATTCTCGGATAATAAATTCATCCTGCCCGCCGACATGCGCCAACCGCTGTTTGTCCAGATGTTGGTAAAGATTCGTCCAACGGCAAATTTCCCATCCCGACGGCGGGATAAAAAATGTGGGCACATGCTTAACCAGCGCGACTTTTCTGCACTGAGAGAGTTCGTGAGCCCTGTTATACTTGAGCAGTTGATCGCGAGTTAATGGGGCTCCCAGCTTGGATTCTATAAGGATTCGAATGCGTCCCTGGCCATCCACAATCTGGATGTCGAATCTCGAATCGTCCCGGTCTGTCGCGTAAACCTGAGTTAGAGCTTCGAACCCGGCCTGGGCCTCAACTCTAAAGAAGGCGCAGGTTAACCTTCGAAAGACATGGGAGTGATTGAATGCGGCACAGAAAATCTGCGTGAGCCGATCTTCACCGGTAGCGTCATGTCGTCCTTTGACCGCTTCAGCGAGGAATGCCACATGGAGATTCTAGCAGTCTCAGTCGGTCCACGCGGCCGACAATCCGATATTTCCTCCAACGACCCATCATAAGCAAAAACACCGGACGTGCTTTTCACCGCGCGGCCTCGGCGGCGGCGGTCTCGAAGACCTCGGCGGGGGCCAGGAAGAGGCCGGGGCGGCCGTCGACGCGGATCCAGCGCTCGCCGCCCAGGCGCGCGCCGACGGAGAGGGCGCACGCGCGTGTGCGCACGCGCAGAGAGGGACGCGACAGGCCGGTGACTTCGGGCGGCGAGTCGACGGCCAGGCGCGCGGCGCGGGCGGCGCAGAGGGCGGCGGCGGTGGCGGGCGAGGCGGCGCGATAGCGGCCGGAGACGGACACTTCCACTCCCGAGCAGTCGCCGGTGAGCAGACGGAGTTCGCGCCAATCGGACGCGGTGCGCGCAAGCAAGGCCGGGTCCGGGCCCTCCACGATGGCGGACGGTCCGCCGGCGCGCGCGGCGGCGTACAGCGCGCCGCCCAGCGCGCGGCGGCCGAAGCGGGCGGTGAAGGCGGCGTCGTTTCGGCCGGAGACGAAGACGGCCACGGACACGGCGTCCGCGCCGGACAGGCCCGCGGCGGCGGCGTCGCCCGGGACGTCGGCGTCGGCGTGCAGGGCGCGCAAGCCGGACAGCAGGCGCTCGGCGCCAACGGCGTCGGCCTCGTCGATGACGCCTTGGAGCGGATCCACGCGCCAGCGGCCGGGGGGCGATTGGACCAGCACGAAGGAGTCCGTGGCGTGTTCAATGGAGACGCTTTGCACCGTGTCGTCCGGCGCGCTCAGCGCCGGAAACGGCGCGCGCGCGCAGGCGCAGAGCGCGGCAAGCGCCGGCGGGGCGAGCTTCATCAAGGCCTGGCGCGAACGCCTCACGCAGGCTATGATAGTGGAGCGACGGGCCGCCGTCAATGGTCCCGGCG
>JAJXVH010000033.1 GCA_021782205.1 bacterium
ACGCTTCGACAAGGAGTATCGCGTTCTCCGGCGCTCCGATGGGGGTGAGCGCTGGGTTGTCGGGACGGGTGAATTGGAGTTGGACGCCCGCGGCGCCGTCGTCGCGATGATCGGCACGATCCGCGACGTCACCGCGCGCCGTCTCGCCGAGAATGCCTTGAGCGCGAGCGACGCGCAGCGCCGCCTCCTGGCCCAGGCGGTCGAGCAGGCCGCCGAGTCCGTCGTGATCACGGACACCCGTCCCGCGATCTTGTACGTCAATCCTGCTTTTACGCGCGCGACCGGCTATTCGCGCGAAGAGGTGATCGGCAAGAATCCGTCCCTGCTCAAATCCGGACGCCACGACGCCCGCTTCTACGCGCTGCTCTGGGCCGAGTTGGGCGCGCGCCGGACCTGGTCGGGGCGGATGAACAATCGGCGCAAGGACGGCACCTTCTACGAAGAAGAGTCGAGCATCGCGCCGGTGACGGACGCCGACGGCCGCGTCACGCATTACATCGCGGTCAAACGCGACGTCAGCCGGGAGTGTTCCTTGGAGGCCCAGCTTCTCCACGCCCAGAAGCTGGAATCCATCGGGCGCTTGGCCGGAGGCGTGGCGCACGATTTCAACAACATCCTGACGGCCATTAACGGCTACGCCCAATTCGTCATGGACGCCTTGCCGGCCGACGACGCCAAGCGCGGCGACGTCGACGAGATATTAAAGGCCGGCGCGCGTGCCATGGCGTTGACGCGGCAGTTGTTGGCTTTCAGCCGCCGGCAAATCATCGCGCCGAAAATTCTCGACATCGGCGCGCTCGCGGCCGCGACGACGAAGATGCTCAAGCGCCTGATCGGGGAGGACATCGAACTGGAGCTTCGCCTGCCGTCCCAGCCGTGCTGGGCCCTGGTCGACGCCGGGCAGATCGACCAAGTGCTGATGAACCTGGCCGTCAATGCCCGCGACGCCATGCCTGGCCGCGGGACGCTGACGATCAGCGTGGAGGAAGCCCGCAGGCCGACGCAGTGGCACCGCGAGCGGAAGCGGGCCGAGGGACCTCTGGTGCTCCTGCGCGTCGCCGACACCGGCTCGGGCATGACCGAGGAGGTGCGCGCGCGTATTTTCGAGCCGTTCTTCACCACCAAGGAGCAGGGCAAGGGGACGGGCCTGGGCCTGTCGACGGTGTACGGCATCGTCAAGCAAAGCGGCGGCGAGATCGAGGTCGACAGCGCGCCGGGCGCCGGGACCGCGTTTTCGATCTATTTTCCGCAGGTCGCGGCCGTCTCGCCGGCGCAGTCTGGACCCGCTCTGCCCGGCGCGCGCGGCGGAGGCGAGATGATCCTTCTTGTGGAGGACGAGGAGCCGTTGCGCCGGATGACGGAACGAATGCTGCGCGGACTGGGCTACGGCGTCATCGCCTGCGCCGACGGCGACGCCGCGTTGGAGGCCTTGCGCGGGGCTGGCGCGGGCGCGGCGCTTCTGCTCACCGACGTGGTCCTGCCGGGCATGAACGGCCGCGAGCTGGCGCGCCGCGTAACTCGGCAGGCTCCCGGACTGCGGACGCTCTACATGTCCGGCTACAGCGAGAACGCCGTCTCGCGGGGGGGCGTCCTCGATCCGGGCCTGGCGCTCATTGAAAAGCCGTTCACGCGGGAGGCTCTGGCGGCGAAAATACGGGCGACGCTGAACTCTTCCGCCGACCAGGCCCGCGCCTGATGCCGGGCTTGCCGCTTTAGTAGACGGCGTTCCAGTCGCGCGTCGTGATGCGGAACTCGACGCGGCGGTTCTTGGCGCGGCCTTCCTCCGTTGCGTTGTCGGCGATCGGGTGCGAGGAGCCGTAGCCGTGGTAGCGGATCGAGGGTGGGTCGATGCCTTTCTGGACCAGGTAGGACGCCACGGACTTCGCGCGGCGGCGCGACAGGTCCAGGTTGTAGTCCTCGGTGCCGACGCTGTCGCAGTGCGCGAGGATGAAGATCTTGAGCTTCGGGTTGGACAGGACGACGCCCGCGATCAGGTCCAGCGTTGGATCGGACTCGGGCGTGATCGCGTCGGAGTCGAACTCGAATTGAATCTTCGGCAGGTCGCCGCCTTCGACGCGCCTCTCGATGTCGGCGATGGCCTCCTGGGCGCGGCGCTCGGCGTCGCGGTCGGACTCGGCGGCGGCGGCGTTCTCCTCGTCGAGTATGATCGGTTTCGGCGCGCTCGAACACGCGGCCAAAAGCGGGAGGAGGATCAGAGGCGCGAACGTGAGGCGGAGCATGATTCAGTTTAACGCAGTGGGAGGCGGGACGCAAGCACGGAGATGTTTCGGGGAAATGCTATCCTGGGCCGTCGGCGGGACGGGGCGTAGCTCAATTGGCAGAGCGCGCGGTTTGGGACCGCGAGGTTCCGGGTTCGACCCCCGGCGCCCCGAATCCCGCCGGGTGCGTCAAGACGGGCGGCGGCGCGGCAGAGGCCGGCGCTCGGAGAAGCCCTCGTCGCAGCCGTGGTAGTGCGTCAGGCGCTTTTCGCCGAGACGCCAGCACAGGTAGACGTCCCGCCCGCCCAGCCGGTGGGGAAAATCAACCAGCGCCGGGGCGACGCCTTTGGGCACCGCGCCCAGTGCCGCGACCTCGCGCAGGCGTTCGTCGGCGCTTTGCGCCAGGAACTGGATCTGCGCGCGCTCGATGGCGTCCGCCGCGGGGTCCGACTCGCCTCGTTCGTCCCGGAGGCGCAGGGCGAGAGCCTTCGCCTCGGCGCGCGCGGCCAGTTCGGCGACGGCCGAAAAAATGCGTTCCATCTCCGGGATCAGCGTCTCGGCCTCATCGATGGTGAAGTATTTCATGCGGCCGCCGCGTCCGCGCGCTTGGCGGCGCCGCGGGCGGAGTTGCGCGCCTTGCGCCGCCGCAGGCGTTCGATCTCGCGCAGGCGCGCGGACGTCTGCGGCGATATTTTTATCTCGATTTGGTCGACAAGTTCGCGCAGGGCCAAAAAACGGTTGAGCGAGCGCTTGCGCTCCCGCTGGCAGGCGACGCGCAGGTCCAGCGGCGGGTAGCTCAACTGCACGCGGTTCGAGGTCTTGTTGATCTTCTGGCCGCCCTTGCCGCCGCCGCGCGAGAACGTCTCCTCGACAAGGGACAGATCGACATTGAGGCGCAGAATGCGGGCCTTGAGGTCCTCAAGCTTCGCCGGCGCCACGCCGAAATCCTCGTTGAGCCTCATGCGGGGATTTCGTGGAGCGGACCGGCGCTATTCCGAGACGAGCGTCGCGCGCAGATACTCGCGGTTGAGGCGCGCGATGTTGGAGACCTTGATCTCCTTCGGGCAGGCGGCCTCGCACTCGTATTCGTTGGTGCAGTGGCCGAAGCCTTCCTCGTCCATCGCGGCGCGCATCGCCAGCGCGCGCTTCTCGCGCTCGGGCTGACCCTGGGGCAGGAGCGCGTATTGGGAGACCTTCGCGCCGACGAACAGCATCGCCGAGGCGTTGGGACAGGCGGCCACGCACGCGCCGCAGCCGATGCAGGCCGCGGCGTCCATCGCCTTCTCGGCGGTCTCGTGCGGGATCAGCACGCCGTTGGCGTCGCGCGCATTGCCGGTGTTGACGGAGACGAAGCCGCCGGCCTGCTGAATGCGGTCGAAGGCGGAGCGATCGACGACGAGGTCCCTGACGACCGGGAAGGCCTTCGCGCGGAACGGCTCCACGGTGATCGTGTCGCCGTCCTTGTAGCGGCGCATGTGGAGTTGGCAGGTGGTCGCGGCCTTGTCCGGGCCGTGCGCCTGGCCGTCGATCATCAGCGAGCACATGCCGCAGATGCCCTCGCGGCAGTCGTGGTCGAAGGCGACGGCGTCCTGGCCCTTGGCGACGAGTTGCTCGTTGAGCACGTCAAGCATCTCAAGAAACGACATCTCCGGCGAGACGTTCTCGACCTTGTACTCGACGAGCCCGCCCGGGTCCCGTGCGTCCTTCTGGCGCCAGATCTTCAGCGTGAGGTTCATGCCCTTGGCTTCGTTGTTGGTGGTCATGGTCGTTTCCTTAGGCGTAGTTGCGCGTGGCGATATGCACGTTGTCGAAGGTCAGAGGCTCCTCGTGGCGGACGGGGTCTTTGCCCTCGCCCTTGTACTCCCAGGCGGCCACGTGGCAGAACTTCTCGTCGTCGCGCTTGGCCTCGCCGTCGGGGGTCTGGTGCTCCTCGCGGAAGTGGCCGCCGCACGATTCCTCGCGCGTCAGCGCGTCCTTGGCCAGCAGTTCGCCGAATTCCAGGAAGTCGGCCACGCGGCCGGCGCGCTCAAGCGTCTGGTTGAACTCTTCCCCGGTTCCGGTGACCGCGACGGTTTTCCAGAACTCCTCGCGGATGGCGGGGATTTCCTGGAGCGCCTCGTTGAGGCCCTTGGCGTTGCGGCCCATGCCCACCTTGTCCCACATCACATGGCCGAGCTTGCGGTGCAGGACGCTGGGGCTGTTCTTGCCTTGGACCGCGAGCAGTTTCTTCGTGTGCGCGTTCACGGAGGACTCCGCTTCCTTGAACGCGTCGTGATCGGTCGTGATCTTGCCCAGCTTCGTGCCGGCGAAGTAGCCGCCGATCGTGTAGGGCAGGACGAAGTAGCCGTCGGCCAAACCCTGCATCAGCGCGGACGCGCCCAGGCGGTTGGCACCGTGGTCGGAGAAGTTCGCCTCGCCCAGGCAGAACAGGCCCGGAATGGTCGTCATCAGGTTGTAGTCCACCCACAGCCCGCCCATGGTGTAGTGCACGGCCGGGTAGATGCGCATGGGAACGCGATACGGGTTCTCATCGGTGATGTGGTGGTACATGTCGAAGAGGTTTCCGTATTTCTCGCGGACCTTGTCTTCCCCGAGGCGCTTGATCGCGTCCTGGAAGTCCAAGTAGACGGAGAGGCTGCCGGAGACGCCGCGGCCCTCGTCGATCATCTGCTTGGCCGCGCGCGAGGCGATGTCGCGCGGGACCAGGTTGCCGAACGCCGGATACTTGCGCTCCAGGTAGTAGTCGCGCTCGTCCTCGGGGATCAGGTCCGGCTTGCGCTCGTCGCCCTTCTTCTTAGGGACCCAGACGCGGCCGTCGTTGCGCAGGGACTCCGACATCAGCGTGAGCTTCGACTGGTACTCGCCGGTGACGGGCACGCAGGTCGGGTGGATCTGGGTATAGCACGGATTGGCGAAGGCCGCGCCGCGCTTGTAGGCGCGCCACGTCGCGGTCACGTTGCAGCCGTTGGCGTTGGTCGACAGGTAGAACACGTTGCCGTAGCCGCCGGTGCAGAGCAGGACCGCGTCGCCCCAGTGGCGCTCGACCTTGCCGGTGACCAGGTCGCGCACGATGATGCCGCGGGCCACGCCGTCGACCACGACGACGTCCAGCATCTCGCGGCGCGGGTGCAGCTTGACGGTCCCGGCGCCCACCTGGCGCATCAGCGCGGAGTACGCGCCCAGCAGGAGCTGCTGGCCGGTCTGGCCGCGCGCGTAGAACGTGCGGCTGACCTGCGCGCCGCCGAAGGAGCGGTTGGACAGGGTGCCGCCGTATTCGCGGGCGAAAGGCACGCCTTGGGCCACGCACTGGTCGATGATGCCGTTGGACACCTGCGCCAGGCGGTAGACGTTGGCTTCGCGCGCGCGGAAGTCGCCGCCCTTGACGGTGTCGTAGAACAGGCGCCAGACGGAGTCGCCGTCGTTGGGGTAGTTCTTGGCGGCGTTGATGCCGCCTTGCGCGGCGATGGAGTGCGCGCGGCGCGGGGAGTCCTGCGTGCAGAAGGACTCCACGTTGTAGCCCAGCTCCGCCAGGCTGGCCGCGGCCGAGGAGCCGGCCAGACCCGTGCCGACGACCAGCACCTTGAACTTGCGCTTGTTGGCGGGGTTGACCAGTTTGAGGTCGAAGCGGTGCTTGTCCCAGGATTTTTCAATGGGACCGGTGGGGACCTTCGATTCAAGCTTCACTGGGCACCTCCGATCGGGCCGCTGGGCATCGCCGCGCCGTTCGGCGGCGTCGCGGGCGCGTGAACGATAAAACCGAAATAGACCGGTATGCTGAGGAACCCGAGCGCGATCAAGATGGCGAACGCAGCGCCCAGCGCCTTAATCATCGGAGTGTAGCGCGGATGATTGAGTCCGAGCGTCTGGAACGCGCTCTGCACTCCGTGCGACAAGTGCAGGCCCACGCCGATCAGCGCGACCACATAGAAGCCGGCGTAAAGCGGGTTGTGGAACCAGCCGGTCACATGGCCGAACAGGTCGGGACCCTTGGCTCCGCCGACCTGAAACTTGATCGTGGCGACGTGGATGATAATGAAGACCAAGACCAACGTGCCGGTCAGCGCCATGGTGCTGGACCCCGGCGTGCGCGCGTCCTTGCCTTTATAGACCTGGTAGGCGACGGGGCGCGCGGCCATGTTCGCCAGGCGCGCGCGCACCGCCAGCGCGATGTGGATCAGAAACAAGACCACCAGGCCGCCCTCGGCCAGGGGCAGAAGCGGGTTGCTTTCGAGCATCTGGGCGTAGCGATCGAAGGCGGGACCGCCAAGAAACAGGATCAGGTTGCCGGCCAGATGCGTGAGCAGGAACACGCAGAGAAAAAGTCCGGCGAGCGCGACCATGATTTTCTTGCCGATCGAGGACTCGAGGAACTCGACGGCGCGGCAGTTGCAGCGCGGCGCGGTTGGGGCGGGGGCTTCGGCGGCTGGCATCTGGGTGCGCTCCTTGTGTTTCGGAGGTCGTGCGTCTGTCGGCATTCTAGCACGCGTCAAGATCGCGTCTATTGATCTTGGTCAAGCGGGTTGTAAGTGATGGCAGAGAGCGCCGCGTCCCGTGCCGGCGCCGCTTTACACGTTTTTCGGGAAACGGTATCCTCCTGGGATGAAAGCGTTTTTGCTGCTGGCCGCGTGCCTGGCGGCCGGCGCGGCGCGCGCTGCGGAGCCGATGCTGGAGTTCCGCATCTCGGGATCCTCGATCGCGGCCGCGCCGCTGTCCGTCTTGAAAAAAGCCCTGCCCGCGCGCGACGTGACGCTTTCCGCCGCGGAGTTCTGGCCCGGCCGGGTCAAGCATTACCGCGCCTTCGCCCTGCGCGACGTGCTGGACTACGCGTTCGGCCGGCGCTGGCTGTCGAGCGACTACTCGGACGTGGCCTTCGTCGCCTTGGACGGCTACGCGGCGGTGGGGCCTTTGGACAAGGCGAGCGAAGACGGCGGGTGGCTGGCGTTCAAGGACCTGGATGTGAAGTCCGGCTGGGAAGCGATCGGCTCGCACCAGGCTGATCCCGCTCCGTTTTTCCTGGTCTGGACCGGTGAGGATCAGACCACCTCCCAGCAGTATCCGTGGCCTTGGCAGGTCGCGGCGCTGAACTTGGTGCGCTTCGAGGATCAGTATCCGAAGACGGTGCCGCGCGGCGCGGCGCAGGATTCCCCGGCGCGGCGCGGCTACGCCCTGTTCAAGGGCCGTTGTTTTCGCTGCCACTCGGTCAACGGCGAGGGCGGCAAGATCGGCCCCGACCTCAACGAGCCCATGAGCGTGACCGCCTACCGCTCCAAGCGCATGGTCAAGGAGTTCATCCGCAATCCTTCGAAGTACCGGCACACCTACATGCCCGATCACCGCGACCTGTCGGACCGCGACCTGGAAGACCTCTGGCGCTATTTCCACTGGCTCGACGGGCACCGCGGGCCCGGCAGATGAGGGAGCGCTCGCCCCGCTCCTGGTTTTTTCTTTTTTTCTTCGCCTCCGGCTTCTATAGTCTGATCTACGAAGTCGTCTGGCTGCGCCTGGCCATGGCTCAATTCGGGGTCAACACGGCTTTGGCCGCGCTTTTCTTGTCCGCGTTCATGGCGGGCCTGGGGCTGGGAAGTTATTTGGTCGGCCGGCGCTACGGCGGCACGCCGGGTCCTGGACCCGCGTCCGCCGTGCGATACTACGCGGTCGCCGAGGCGGCCGTGGCGATTTTCGGCGCGGCGGTGCCGTCTCTTCTCAGCTTCGGCCATTTCTTTCTGAACGGCGCCGGCTCTTCCTGGAACTCCTCCAGCTACTATTTCGCTTCCGGAGCGTGGATCTTGGGCGCGCTCATCGTTCCCTGTCTCTGCATGGGCGCGGCCGTGCCGCTGGCCGTGGCGGCGCTGCGCGCGTCGTTTCCGGAGACGTCGCGCGGAGCGTTCAGCGCTCTTTATCTGGCGAACGTGCTGGGCGCGGCTTTCGGCGCGCTGGCGTCGGCCTTCGTATTCATCGAACTGTTCGGTTTCCAGGGGACTTTGCGGCTGGCGACGGGGCTCAATGCGGCGACGGCCCTCGCCATTGCCGGTCTGAGTCTACGCGTCGAGCGCGCCCCGCGGCGCTCCCGGCCACCCGGCACCGCCGTGTCGGCGCCCGCGGCGCGGGGACGCCAAATTCTGGGACAGCTGTTTCTGACCGGCTGCGCGGGCATGGCCCTGGAGGTGATCTGGAGCCGCGTTTTCTCGGCCTATCTCGGGACGTTCGTCTACACCTTCGCCGGCATTTTAAGCTTGTATCTGGCCGCGACTTTCGGCGGCGCGCAAGCCTACCGAGCCTGGGCGGCGGACGCCGCGCGCCGCCGAAAAATTCCGTGGCTGCTGATCGGCCTGGCGGGCGCGGCGACCTTGCTCTGGATTGACCCGCGCCTGCCGCTGTCTCTGCGGAGCATCGGCGCGGGCCTGACGCGGCTGTCGCTCAGCGTGGTTCCGTTCTGCGCGGCCCTGGGGTTCGTCACCCCGATGCTGGTCGACGAGTATTCCGAGGGCGACCCACGGCGGGTCGGCACGGCCTACGCGGTCAACGTTTTAGGCGCGATTGCGGGCCCCGTTCTGGCAGGTTTCGTGCTGCTGCCGTTTCTGCGCGAGCGCTGGGCGTTGCTGGTCGTGCTGAGCCCGTTTTTCATCCTCGGCGCGCGGCCTTCCGCGCGGGCGAGCCTGCTGCCGCTTCTGGCCGCCCTGCTGCTGGCGGTCGTGACGCGCGATTTCGAGGATGGGTGGCCGCGGAAAACGGTCCGACGCGACGCGACGGCCACCGTCGTTGCCGTCGACGCGGACCAATACAGGAACAAGCGCCTCTTCATCAACGGCATCGGCACCACCACTCTGAGCCCGACGACGAAGGTTATGGTCCATCTTCCGCTGCTGCTGTCGACGCGGCCGCCGAGTTCGGGTTTAGTGATCTGTTTCGGCATGGGAACGTCTTTTCGGTCTATGATGTCCTGGGGCATCGCAACGACCGTCGTGGAGTTGGTTCCCAGCGTGCCGAAAATGATCGGCATATTTCATAAGGGCGGGCCGGAGCTCCTGCGCTCGCCATCGGCGAGGGTCGTCGTCGACGACGGCCGCCGCTTTCTCGAGCGCTCGCGCGAGTTCTTCGACGTCATCGTCGTCGATCCGCCCCCGCCCGAGGAGGCGGCCGGATCAAGCCTTCTGTACTCGCGTGAATTTTATGCGTTGGCCCGCCGGCGACTGACGCCCGGCGGCATCCTGCAGCAGTGGCACATGGGGGAGGACCCGGCCACGTTGGCGTCGGTTGCCCGCGCGTTGCGGCAGGAATTCGCCTACGTGCGTGTCTTCGGCGCGATCGAGGGGCGCGGGTTCCATTTCCTGGCGAGCGATTCTCCCATCGCGGACGTTTCGGCCTCCGTTCTGGCCCGCCGATTGCCGCCGAAGGCCGAGCGGGATCTCCTGGAATGGGGCCCTTATGGCGATGCCCGTCAACAGTTGGGCGCGATCTTGAGTCGCGAGATTCCCCTGGAAGAGTTGCTGCGACCCTATCCGTCCGTGCCGGCTCTGGACGACGACCGGCCCTTCAACGAATACTTCTTCCTGAGGCGCGAGGTCGCGCGGGGTTGAATCGACTCGGGATGCATGGGGCCCGGCGTCTCTGGTAAAATCATCCCTATGAACCAGCGCTACACGTCGCTCATCGCCGAGGAGTTGTCCCTGCCCGCCGCCGGCGTCGGCGCGGCGGTGGCCCTGATCGAGCAGGACGCGACCATTCCGTTCATCGCGCGTTACAGAAAAGAAGCCACCGGAGGGCTGGATGAAGTGGCTCTGGCCGCGGTGCGCGACCGCCTGGCCCAACTGAAGGAACTGGACGCGCGCAAGGAGGCGATCCTCAAGTCCTTGGAGGAACGTCAACTGCTCACCGACGGCCTGCGCGCGCAGGTGATGGGCGCTGCGACGTTGGCCAAGCTTGAGGACGTCTATCTTCCCTTCCGGCCGAAGAAGCGCACGCGCGCGACGATCGCCAAGGAAAAAGGCCTGGAGCCGCTGGCGGAAAGATTGCTTCTCCAAGGTCCGGAGGACCCCGCGGCGCTAGCGGCCGCGTTCGTGGACGCGGGCAAGGGCGTCCAGAACGCGGACGAGGCGCTGGCCGGCGCGCGCGACATCCTGGCCGAGCGCTTCAGCGAAGACGCGTCCGCGCGCGCGAAGCTGCGCGAGATCTTTTTCAGCAAGGGGACGTTCCATTCCCGGGTCGTCTCCGGCAAGGAAGCCGAGGGCGCGAAGTTCAAGGATTATTTCGACTGGAAGGAGCCGGCGCTCAAGGCGCCGTCGCACCGCGTTCTGGCGATGCGCCGCGGCGAGAAGGAAGGCATCCTCTACATGCGCGTGGAGCTTCCCGAGGAGGAGGCCGTGCCCGCTCTGGAGGCGATGTTCGCCCGAGGCGGCGGCGCGTGCGCCCGGCAGGTGCGGCTGGCCGTGGAGGACGGCTACCGGCGGTTGATGAGCTTCGCGATGGAGACCGAGGTCCGCCTCGACACCAAGAAGAAGGCCGACAAGGACGCGATCGCGGTCTTCGCGCGCAACCTGCGCGAGGTGCTGATGTCCTCGCCGCTGGGCCACAAGAGCGTGCTGGCGCTGGACCCGGGCTTTCGCACCGGCTGCAAGCTGGTCTGCCTGGACCGTCAGGGCAAACTGCTCCATCACGACGTGATCTACCCGCACACCGGCGAGGGCGGCCGCGCGGAGGCCGAGCACAAGATGCGGCGGCTATCGGCCGCGCACAAGACCGAGGTGATCGCCATCGGCAACGGCACCGCCGGCCGCGAGACCGAGGAGTTCGCGCGCGGGCTGAACATCCCCGGCGCGGTCGTGGTGATGGTCAACGAGAGCGGCGCGTCGGTCTATTCCGCCTCCGAGGCCGCGCGCGAGGAGTTCCCCCACGAGGATCTGACCGTGCGGGGGGCGGTGTCCATCGGCCGGCGGCTCATGGATCCGCTGGCCGAGCTGTGCAAGATCGACCCGAAGGCCATCGGCGTGGGCCAATACCAGCACGACGTGGACCAGGGCGAGCTCAAGAAAGGCCTGGACGACACGGTGATCTCCTGCGTCAACGCCGTGGGCGTGGAGGTCAACACCGCGTCGAAGGAGCTCTTGTCCTACGTGTCCGGGCTGGGACCCGCGCTGGCCAAGAACATCGTCGACTACCGCAACGAGAACGGGGCCTTCCCGTCGCGCGCGGCTCTGAAAAAAGTGCCGCGCCTGGGCCCGAAGGCGTTCGAGCAGAGCGCCGGCTTCCTGCGCATCCGCGACGGGCGCGAGGCGCTGGACGCCAGCGCCGTGCATCCGGAGCGCTACGCCTTGGTCGAGAGGATGGCCGCGGACCTGGGCTGCGCGGTCGCCGACTTGATGCGCGACGCCGGCTTGCGCGCCCAACTCGACTTGAAGAAATACGCCACCGCCGACGTGGGCGAGCCGACCTTGCGCGACATCCTGGCGGAGCTGGCCAAGCCCGGACGCGACCCGCGCGAGCGCTTCGAGGCCTTCGCGTTCGGCGACGTGTCCAAGCTGGAGGACGTCAAGCCCGGCATGAAGCTTCCCGGCATCGTCACCAACGTGGCCGCCTTCGGCGCGTTCGTGGACATCGGCGTCCACCAAGACGGCCTGATCCACGTCAGCGAGCTGTCCGACCAGTTCGTGCGCGAGCCCGCCGAGGTCGTCAAGGTCGCCCAGCGCGTGCGCGTGACCGTGCTGGAGGTGGACTTGGAGCGCCGACGCATCGCGCTCAGCTTGAAGTCCCATCCCGTGATCGGCCCGCGCGAGGCGCGCGCCGCCGCACCCAAGCCCGAGGCCCGGCCCGCCGCGGCCCGTCCCCAGGCACGCCGCGAGGAAGCCCCGCCCAGCGCCATGGCCGCCGCGTTCCTGGCCATGCGGGCCAAGAAGGCCGGCGCGGCGCCGCGGTAGCGCGGGTCGGCGCCGCACTCTGGACAGGTCCCGTGCGAAACGCTATCGTGGGCGCATGATCGCGGCATTACTGCTGGCCGCGGCGGCCGCGCGCGCCGCCGAGCCCGTGCGCCACCCGGACACGTTCACTCTGGCCGAGATCCAGGACGTGTCCAGCCTGGATCCCGCCTTTCCCTACGACGGCTCCAGCCAGTCGATCATCCAGAACGTCTACGAGACCCTGATCGGCTACCGCGGCTCGTCGCTGTCCGCCTACGAGCCGCGCCTGGCCGAGCGCGTGCCGACGCGGGCCAACGGCCTGATCTCGCCCGACGGGCGCGTCTATCGCTTCCGCATCCGCCGCGGCGCGCGCTTCCAAGACGGAACCGAGGTCACGGCCGAGGACGCGCGCTACTCGCTTCTGCGCTTCATGATCGAGGACCCCGCCGGCGGTCCGGCGGCGCTCCTGCTCGATCCGATCGCGGGCGCGCCGTCCACGCGCGACGCCGCGGGCAAGATCACCTTGGACTACGCGGCGCTCTCACGGCGCGTGCGCGTCGAGGGCCGGGACCTGGTGATCGAGCTGCCGCGGCCCTACGGCCCGTTTTTGTCGGTGCTGGCGCGCTGGTCCTACGTTTTGCCGAAGGCCTGGTGCGCGGCGCACGGCGACTGGGATGGAGCCGCGGCCGATTGGAAGAAGTTCAACGATCCGCCGAAGGAAAAATCCTACCTGTTCGACCACATGAACGGCGCGGGACCTTTCAAGCTGGCGCGCTGGGACCGCGTCCAGCGCTATGTTTTGCTCGAGCGCCACGACGGCTACTGGCGCGGCCCGGCGCGCCTGCGGCGCGTGCTGATCAAGACCGTGCCGGAGCTCAATACGCGCAAGCTGATGCTGGAGGCCGGCGACGCGGACTTGATCGAGACGCCGCGGCCCTACGTGGCTCTGCTTGCGGGCCTTCCCGGCGTGACCATACTGGATAAACTGCCGCGATTGCAGACCGACCCCGCGTTGTTTTTCACCGTCGCGATCAATCCCGTGGCCAATCCCGACATCGGCTCGGGGCGTCTCGACGGCGACGGCATCCCGCCGGATTTTTTCGCCGATCCCGACATCCGCAAGGCCTTCGCCTACGCCTTCGACGACCAAGCCCTGTTGCAGGGCACCTTCCAAGGCACCGCCGCGCGCGCGCTGGGTCCCATCCCGCCCGGCGTGTTCGGCTATGATCCCAAGCAGCCGCGCTATGATTACGACCCGGCCAAGGCGGCGGCCTTATTTAAAAAGGCGCGCGGGGGCGAAGTCTGGCGCAAGGGCTTTCGCTTCACGCTCACCTACAACACCGGAGGAGAAGTGCGCGAGGCCGCCGCGCAGATACTCAAGAAGGGCGTGGAGGCTCTCAACCCGCGCTTCCGCATCGACTTGCGCGGCGTGGACTGGGCGAATTTCGTGGACAAGGGCCAGCGCCGGCTGATGCCCTTGTTCGCGCGCGGCTGGATCGCCGATTATCCCGACGCGCACAACTTCGTCTACGCGTTCTACCACAGTCAGGGCCGCTATCCGTCGGCGCAGGGCTTTGCCGATCCCGTTCTCGACGCGCTGATCGAGCGTGCCGTCGCCGAGCCTTCGGCCGCGCGCCGCCTGGCGCTCTATAAAAAAATCCTCGCGCGCGGCCACGCCGACTGCCCGACGATCTTCACCGTGCATCCCGCCGGCGTCTACGCGCTGCGCTCCTGGGTGCGCGGCTTCGTGGACAATCCGGTCAACCTCGGCGTCTACTATTATCCGATCGAGAAGCGCTGAGGGCCTAGCCGACCCTCGGGCCGCAAGTCCTACTGTCGGGCGTCAACGCGCGCGCTTGGCCGCGGTCATGGCCCGTGAAAGCGGGCGGTGCTACCATGATTGCATGATGACCACCGATTTTTCCGCCGCCGAGCGCCGCGCCGAGCGCGAGCTGTCCGCCGCCCTGGAGCGCGTGCTGGGACGCGCGCGCCGCCGCGACGTCCTGGAGATCGTCTCCACCGAGACGGGCCGCCGCGTCTCGCCCCGCCAAGTCCTGTCCTGGATGCGGCTCAACATGCCGACGGCCGCCGGCTGGGTCGACGAAGCCCTGTCTTAAGACCGCGTCCACCCGACCGCGTAAGCTCCGGACCCCTGCCCCGACCGCTGATCCCTCCGCGCGCGTCTGTCCGCGCACGTGATTGTTCCAAGGCGGAACAAAACGCTCTTCAGGACTGTTCCCGGACGCGTCGATTTTAGGCGCGGCTAGAAAAAATCGGCGCCAAGCGCGGTCCGGAGCGCGTCGCGGCGGGCCTTGACGGCGGCCGGAGAGTGGTTACACTCTTGCGATGAGGGGCGGCGCGGCCAGCAAGGGCGCTTCAATTACCTACATCGTTTATGACTACTTGTAGATTCTTGATCGTTGTGTTCGCGCTACTCGCGGTAATCCAGTCAGCACCGGTCTACGCGCAGCCGCTTCAGTTTGAAGGCATAGCATTCTCTCGGAATTACTTTGTGAGCGCGTCTACCGCATCTGAAGTGCTCGAAGGACTTGAACAATGGGGTGAATACGATCAGGCGCTTGCATGGTCCCGAGAAAAACTCGGCGACGATCCGTCTGTGAGAAAACGAATAGAATCAGAAAAAAAGGCCCTAATGAATCTGACAAGTTCGTACATGCTTCCAACTGATACTTTCCCTATGACTCAACGAGCAGAGGGGGATATCTTCGGCGACGGAAAGACTCAAAGGCTCATCATGTACTGTCGAAAAAAAGGACGAAGTATTGTTCGGCCGGATGTTTATGGCTTCCCTTTGCCCGTATTCCTTCGGGTGGTATCTGGCACCGCGACGGTTTCAGATTTGCGAGTTGATGGCGAGTGCGCTCCAAACGTAGGTATCTTTTCGGTTCCCGGGGCCAATCTCGTTGAAATCGAAGTCTTGGGCCGCGGCGTTTGGAAGGAATATTTTAAATGGAATACCGGATCGCTCATGCCCGTTGTCTTGGTCGATGCTCAAGGCAAGGAATCTCGGATAGCGGCCGGCAAAGGAGGGGGTGCCAGTTGGTGGGTCGATGGATTCTTTGAGAACGGCGGCCGTCAGTTTGTTCGCATCCAGGGCGAAATTGATGCGGCGGGCATCCGAAAAGAAACTAAGACCATGTATTCCTGGGATGGGGAAAAATATCGTTTTAAAAACGATTGAGATTGGCGGAATTGACAGGACAATCGTTGAACTTCGACCCAGGTTCTAGACTAGGAAGTCCGGAGCCACTGCCGAATCAACTGGGCGGATTGGGTTGATTCCTCGCGCAACGTCGAGATCGCGTCGGTCATGATGAGCTCGGGCCACTTGTGAGCGTCCTTCTTCCAATCCGCGTAATAGCGGACTTCGTCCACGCCTCTAAAATGCCGGAACCATATGCCAAGACGCGGGTCGCGCTGGGCTATATAGTTGTAGTCGCCCGCGACTCGGGCAAGAGCGAATCGGAAGTGATGTGCCATCACGAGTACTAGCAGGCTGCTGAAAAACCCCTGGCGCGCTGGAAATGGTGACTCCAGCGTCAGTCGACTTTTTTAGTCGGGATTCGTCCCGCTCTATTTTCGGCTAAACGGCGGCCTGGCGGGTTGCGATCCGCTAGAGGTTGAGCCCCCAGCCGATCATGAGTGCTTCCTGACGAACGTTTTCGAGCTGCCGACGAGCAAAGCAACGATTTCACGAACTTCAGCCCGACAGCTTCCCGGCGCAGGAGCGCGCAAGGGGTTTTCATCAGCCTGCTAGTTGTAGCGACGTTTGAGAGGTCGCCCGCTGCCGGGCGGCTTTCTCATTTTCGGGCTCGGGAGGCGAGCCCCTCGGCTTTGGTATTTTTCAGCGGACGTGAACGCTGAGTGGAATTTTGAAGGGGATGACGTACGGTGCATACAAAACTGAATTCGGTTCGGACAGACGGACCGGATCTGGATGCTTCACGTACGCCTCGGAACTTGCTTTCGCCCCGGTCTGCGAGTCCTCGAGCCAAATGCGGTAGCCGTCGCCTTGAACCGCGTCGGCCACCCGGTAGCTTCTTCCGGCCGCGAGGGCGGCGGTCAGCTTGACGATCGAGCTCCAGGCACCAAAACTCGCCGGACCGGAAGTTGAAAGAACGTCGATGCTGAGGACACACACGCCCGCCGGCACGGCGATCCGCTCATCGCCCATAGGGGAGATGAAATCTTGAATCACTTTATCGCCGTTGACTTCGTACAGGATGGTCGATCTATATTGGAAATTGACGATATCGTCGAGATTTAAAGAACGCCATTCAGTGGCTGCGTGGGATAGAAAGCCTCGCGTGATGATTATGGCTTTGCCGGAGTCTTGAGACGCGCCGCTCGAAGACATCGTCGCGCATCCCGACGACATCATCGTCAGAAGAATCACCGTAGTGGGCCTCATCCGCTATCAGCCTACCAAAACGAACGGAGGGCCGGCGTATCACGAATGGACGGGCGTGGAGTTCGTGCGGAGGGTCGCGGCGCTGATCCCTCCGGCGCGCAAGCATGTGGGGCGCTACTACGGGGCGCTGGGGCCGTGCTCGCCGATTCGGTCGGCGGTGAACAGCGGCGCGGCCAGCAAGGGCGCTTCAATTACCTACGTCGTAGCGGCATCTTGATCAGGAAGCTCGTGTTCCCGGCCTGAGGCAGGTAGTCGATCGTCGCGTCATGCGCTTTCATGATCTCTTTGGTGATCCTCAAGCCGAGGCCGTTTCCGGATTCGCCCTTGGTGGAGTGTCCCCCGAAAATGTCCTCCGCGACCGTCGCCGGCAAGCCGTTCCCGGAATCGACGAGGGTGATGTGGGCCGACCCGTCCTGCGATTCGACCGTGATCCTTATCCACTTATCCCCGGATCCGCCGACGGCGTCCGCGGAATTGTTGATCAGATTCGCGATCGCGAGCTCCAATTGGGTCTTGTTGCCGCGGATTTTGCCGCGGCCGGCCCCGTCCGAGAAGCTCAGCGTCGGCGTCGGGACTCCGTTCGCCGTCAGCCGGTGGCGTGAAAGCTCCAGGGCCCCCTGGAGCACGGCCTGCAGTTCGATGTCCGCCATCTGGATGTTGGCGGCGCCTCTCAGGAGGTCCAGGTAGCTTTTCAGGATGTCGGCGATCCGGTCCGCCTGCGCCTTCACGTCCGCGAACGCGGCCGCGCATTCTTGGGCGGACATCTCCCCGGACGCGTTCGCCTCCAGGCAGACGTTCATGTTCAGCTGGATGATGGTGAGCGGATTCCTGATGTCATGGACGACGCTCCCCGTGACGAAGGAGGCCGCGGCCTTCTGCGAGAGGATGCCGATCTGCGATTCGAGCCGCTGGATCTTATTTTCGGCGAGGTTTCTGTAGTATCGGCCCATCCGCAGCAACTCGAAGATCTTCGAGAACGCGATGACCGACACCATGTTCAGCCAGCCGAAGGCGATCAGGAGCTCGGAAAGCCCGGCGAAAAGGGAGAAGGCGACTCCGAAGGCGAGGATGTAGTCGTGCGGCCTTTTGCGGTAGAGCTGGGAGAAGATGAAGGCGTAGGCGCAAAGGAAGATCGTCGCCACCATCACGGCGGCGACGTCCGCGAACAAGGTCGGCGTCGCCAGGGCGCCGCCCTTGAGCACGAGGATCGGGGTGACCCTTTGCCGCGGGATCGGCAGATACATCAGGCTGTGGTCCGAGAACAGATGGACGACCAGGCTGGCGATGAAGATCGCGGCCGCGATCTTCAGGCCCTTCAGGAGCAGCTCGAAAGCCTCGGATCTCACGCCCAGATAGAAGATGATCGCCCTGTTGTAGAAATAGAACGAGATCGTGGCGGTGATCCACATCAGGTCCATGATGTAGATCGTGTACTGCGTGCTCTGATGGACGGCGGCCAGATAATTCAGCAGGGCCGTCAGGGAGGCGAAAAAGCTCAAGCCGATGTAGGGGACGACGGCGGCTTCGCGGTGCGACCGATAGTCGAGGAACACCTGAACGGCGATCCCCATCAGCAGGACGAAAACGGCGAATTCGAGCTGGGGGACGATCAGTATCGGGGTGGTCGTCATGGGCGGGATATGGTCGCGGCGACCCGTCCGCGGCCTCTTGAGCCGCGGGTGGAGCGCCCGTTGTCATTATGGTAATAAATTCATCGTCGTTGGAATCCTCGTTCCGCGCGACCGCGACTATCGTGCCGTGGGCGCCTTAGCGCGGAGGAGGACGGCCAAATCGATCCGCGGGCGGAGAAGTGGACGGGGAGGACGAGGAGGTCCCGGACGGGCGGCCCGGCCAGCAAGGGCGCTTCAATTCCCGACATCGTTCCTTTCAATCGTTCGACTCCCTATTCAGCCCCGACGGCCCGACGATGTTGAGCGAAAGAAGCGACGTGGACGAGAAGGGCTTTGTCCGCGCGAACAGTAACCGCGGCTGGCTGGACTCGGCGAGGGATTTGACCAAGCGGATGTCGGATCGCCGACCCCTGTTGAAGGAGAATGTCGCGGCCCAGGAGTCGTATTCCGCCAAAGAACCGCCACATCCGATGGTCGCAGCCCCCTCCCCCCGGTGTTCGCGGATTCATGTTAATATCAGATACATGAATCTCCTCGTTGCCTTCCTTCTCGCCGTCGCGGGACCGTCCGCAGCCAAGCCGCAGGCGCTCGTTCTCGAGCAGATCGCGGAATTTCCGGTGACGTACGGCCTGGTCTCGCGCGATTTCAAGATCTACGTGTCCGCGGACGACCGCACCGTGAACGTGTGGCGGATCTCGGACGGCCGGCAATTGTCTGCCGCCCGGCTTCCGCCGATCGAGAAAACGGGCGGAGACGCTGAACTTATCGGCTACACGACGCTGGACATCTCCCCGGACGACCGGTCGGTCGTCGTCGGCGTCGTTCACGTGTCGGGACTCAAGGCCGACCTCTTCGCCTATCGCGTCTCGCTCACGGACGAGAAGGCGAAGCTGCTGCTGTCTCGCACGGGCCTCGGCTGCCGCCAAAGCGTGTACCGCTCATGCCCGGAGTTCACTCGCGCGTCGTTCTCGCCGGATGATAAGCGACTCGCGATCTGGAGCTGGGACTATCAGAGCGCCGTGCCGGGGATGGTTTACCATCTCGACGTGGTCGACGCGGACGGGAAATCGCTGCTGACGCGCGCGGAAACGGCGAAACCGGTCGAGAACGAGAACTATTGGTCGGCGGACGATCCCAAGGCGGGCGTCCAAACGGGAGGGTTCGACTCAGAGGGGCGCCTCCTCGGCCTGATCGAGAGAAAGGCCGGCTGCGAGGTCTGGGACGTCGACGCGGGCAAAAGGGTCTCGTTCCTCGACGACTGTCGCATCGGCGAGTCCCCCTGGTTTCTGACGCCCCGGCTCGTCGCGGGGACCTTCATCAGCGACCGGGAGCATTCGGAGACCCGGTCTTACGATCTCTGGGACGCGGCGACCGGCCGGAAGATCTACCGAGGGCCGTGGACCTACGATCTATTCTCGGCCCCGACGCCCGACGGCGGGCTCCTCTTCAAGTTCGACAAGGCCGCGGGGAGCGTCGAGGTCCTCGATCCGGCGAAGGGCGCTCCGGTCGCCGTCTCCACGAATCCGGTCGAATTCAGCGGCGTGCCCTTGATGGGCCATGACATGACTCGCTCCCTTCCCGTCTCGCCGAACGCCGACGTCGTCCTTTTGTCGTCCGGTTCGAGCATCCGCGCCTACCGGACGGGGCTGTTCGTGAAGACGGCCGCCGTCGCCATGCCGCCCGTCCCGCAGACGGCACCCGTCCAGGAGCTCGACGTCGACGCGCCGCCGGCGACGAACGCGAAGCCCGATCCCGACGCGTACGCGGTCGTGATCGGCGTCGAGAAATACCGTCAAGACGGGATACCCGCCGTGGACTTCGCCGAACGCGACGCCCGGACGATGTACGCGTACTTGACCGGCGCGATGGGCTACGATGCCCGCAACGTCGTCTTGCTCACCAACGAGCGCGCCAGCAAGGCCGACCTCGAGAAGAACCTCGGCTCGTGGCTGAAAAACCGCGTCGGCTCGAAATCGCGAGTGTTCGTCTACTACGCGGGCCACGGCTCGCCGAACGCGGAGACGGGCCAGGGCTACCTGATGCCCTACGAGGCCGATCCCGCGTACCTCGATGACACGGCCTTCCCGCTTGCCAAGCTCTACGCCTGGCTCGGCAAGTTGCCGACGAAGGACGTGACCGTCGTGCTCGATGCCTGCTTCTCCGGCCAGGGACAACGCTCGTTGATCGCCAAGGGCACGCGGCCGCTCGTCAGCGTCGTCCAGTCTAGGGCCGCGGAGAACACCGTCGTGCTCGCCGCCGCCGGCTCGAACCAGGTCAGCGCCAGCAACCCGGACGCCCGTCACGGGCTTCTCACCTACTATCTCCTGGCGGGCCTTCACGGCGAAGCGGACGCGCGGCACGACGGCAGGATCACGAGCGAGGAGCTTATCGCCTACGTGCGTCCGGCGGTCGAACGCGCGGCGAAGCTTCAAAACGTCGAGCAGACCCCCAGCCTGGCATCGCCGCCGAACGCGCCCGTCCGGCCCTGGATCGTCCTGACGCCTAAGAAGTAACCAAGACCGATCGGTCGCGACGGCGGCCCTGGCGGGGAAAGGGCTTCGCGATGCGCCGACGCCGCGGGCCATTCATGGCAGGATGGGCCGCCGTTGGTCTTGCTCACTTGATAGCGGACCAAGCCCATTACACCAAGGAGCAGCTACTGACGGGACGGCGCCGCGTCCCTAGAAATCGACGGCGGAGGAAGCCGTCGCGGGCAGCAGTTCCGGCGTCTGATCGCGGTTGTCGCGCCGCGCCGCGTCCTGGACCCTAGGCTTGAGATAATCGTATAGAGATCGGATCGTGATCGAGCCGCCGCGGGCGTCCAGGCCTTTGAGCAGATAATATGTGAAAAGCCCGTGGCCTTGCTTCTCGTCGGTTCCGGTGATCTCGTCTCCCGAGGCGGCGGCAAGAACGATCATCTTATTCGAAGCGGGGACGCCGGCATCGATATGGCTGACGAGCGGCCGCGCGCCCTTGGCGAGGACTGACCGCCCTCCGGCTCCGGAGAAACAGGAGTCGAGCGCGACGACGACTCGCCGGGCCTTGAGTTCTCCGAGTTTTCATAAAGCCGTTTGATCGGATAGGCCGTGTTCGAAAGGAACTGCGCGTCGCCGTCCCACGGCATGAGGTAAGCCCGGCCGATCGTCGGATCCGGAGCGCCGTGGCCGGAGAAATACACGAAGACCTCGCTTTTCTCGTCCACGTTGCGCGGCAGCCACGACTCGACGTACTTTTCGATGCCGGTCTTTCTCGCCCGAGGTCCCGTCAAAAAATCACGTTGCGTTCAGGATAGCCGAGGGCGAGAAGATGCGCGCGGACGGCGGCGGCGTCGCGTTCGGCGTATTCGGCGGGCGGCAGGGCCTCGGAGTTCTCGACGCCACGGAGCGAGAATATTGTGGATGATAAAGAGATGAGCCAAAGTTCCGATTCTGAATCCGAGAAGGTGCCGGTTAGCGACCATTTGCTTATTGCTGCGGAAGCGGCCCTTTCACTACTCCCCGCTGGAAGCGTCTTGGCCCTCCTACTCGATAAATACGTTCCGACCACTCTCCAAACTCGACGCAAGTGGGCCTCATCCGCTATCCGCCTGCCAAAACGAACGGGTGGCGGGCGTATCACGAATGGACGGGCGTGGAGTTCGTGCGGAGGGTCGCGGCGCTGATCCTTCCGGCGCGCAAGCATGTGGTGCGCTGCTACGAGGCGCTGGGGCCGTACTCGCCGATCCGGTCGGCGGTGAACAGCGGCGCGGCCAGCAAGGGCGGTTCAATTCCCGACATCGTTCACCTGCCCCGTCGATGTCCTATAATTCGACCGCGCCGTAGCTGCGGCCCGGGGCGCAACAACTCATGGGATTGATCGAGGACTTCGACGCTCGGGGGGTGCGGATGGTCGTGCTGGGCTACCCCATGCACGGAGCGACTTTCCTCGTGATCCTCCATTGCGCGGCGATGGCCGCGTGCGCGCTCTTGACGGGTTTCGGGCGCGGCGACGCGCTCGAGTATTTCATGCTCACGCGCCGGGCCCTGATGGCCGGACATGCGTGGCAGCTCATCACGTACGCCTTCGTCGCGATGCCGAGCATCCCCTTCGCCGTCGACATGCTCATGCTGTCTTGGTTCGGGGTGGGCTTGGAAACGTCGCTCGGGCGCCCGCGGTTCTTCACGTTCTACGCGATCTTGCTTCTCGTTCAGAGCCTTTCCCACGTCTTGGTGTACGGCGTGCTGATCGCAGCGGCCTTCGAACCGCCTCTGGCCGGCCTGGGCTTCGCCGTGCTCGGCGTCTTCATCGCCTACGCGACGATCTATCCGGACGTCGAGTTATTCTTCGGGATCACGGCCAAGCTTATCGCCTGGATCCTGCTCGGCATCTATGCCCTCAGCGATCTGGCATACCACAATTGGACCGACTTGATGACCTTGAGCTTGATCGCCGGCTTCAGCTATTGCGCCATGCGCGTGATGGGCTTCCAGGGCGGCTTCGATTGGTGGGACCGCCTGGAGTCCGCCTGGGTCGGCCGCCGTTCAAGCCCCGCCGAGCCGGCCAAGGACGACGGGAGCGAGGACCCGATCAATCTCATCCTCGACAAGATCGCCAGCCACGGGATCAACAGCCTTACCGAGGCCGAACGCCGCGCTCTGGAGCGGGCCGGGTCCTCGCTGCGGCGCAAACGGGATTAGGAAAAATCGGCGCCGAGCGCGGCGCGGAGTGCCCTTATTTCTGCTGCTTCGTCGACGCCAGAAAGCTTCGAATCGCGCCGCCGTAGACGGGCTGCGAGTCAAGGAAGCCTTCGTTGTGGCTTCCTTTCAGATCCACGAACGTTTTTCGGCCTCCCGCCGCGGCGAAGTTGAGCCGGGCTTGAGCGTAGGGCACGATGTCGTCCTGCGTGCTGTGCAGGAACAACGTGGGGCACGTCACGCGCGGAAGCTTGGCCTGATTGTCGAAACGCACGCGCGCCAGACCGGTCGGAAACCACGGCAGGACCACCGCCGCCATGGCGGGAATGGACGCAAAGCCGCTGTCGACGATCAGACCCGCGACCGGAGCGCGGGACGCCAGTTCCACGGCGGGGCCGTTGCCCAGGGACTCGCCGTAGAGCACCAGCCGCGACGGCGGCACGCCGCGCGCGGCCAGCCAATCCCGGCCGGACTGCGCGTCCCGGTAGAGGCCCGCCTCGGACGGCGTGCCCGCGCTGGCGCCGTAGCCGCGCCACTCGACCCATAATTGGGCCGCGCCGGCCTCGTGGAAGATGCGCATCTTCTCGACGCGGTTGGAGAGCGTGCCGCCGTTGCCGTGCAGGCACAGCATCACGGGAGCGTCCGCGCGCGCGGCGGGCAGCCACCACGCGTCGAGCGCGACGCCGTCGGAGGTCACCAGGTGTATGCGCTCGAAGGCCAGGCCGTAGGCGCTGGGCAGAACGTCGACGACGCGCGACGGATGAAACACCATCGCGTTCTCGAACCAGCGCAGGCCGATCCAAACTGCGGCCAGCGCCAGGAGCAGGCGCGCGGGCGCGGGAAACTTCACTTCCGTTGTTCGCGGCCGACGCCCGCCATGAAGCTCTTCAGGCCGGCGACCAGGGACTTGGCCAGGGTCCGGCGGAAGCCAGCGTCGTTGAGCAGGGCCTCCTGCTCGGGCACGATGATGTAGGCGTTCTCCACCAGGATTGCCGGTGCCGAGGTCAGGCGCGCGACCAGCAGGTTGTCCCACTGCAGGCCTTCGTCGGGCAGGGATACGGCGGCGTGATAGGCCTCGTGCACGGCACGGCCGAGGGCCAGGCTGTGCGGGTGGTAGTAGAACACGGTGAAGCCTCGCGGCTTGGAGAACGGATTCGTGCCGTCGGGCAGGGCGTTGTTGTGCAGGCTGACGAACAGGTCGGCGTCGCGGTCGGCGGCTTGGCGCGGCCGATCGGTCAGCGAGACCTCGTCGGCCGCGGAGCGCCGCGTCAGCAGGACGACGGCGCCCTCGCGCTTGAGGATCTTGGCCGCGGCCTGCGCGATGGCGTAGTTGGCGTCCATCTCCTTGGTGCCCAGCGGCCCGATCGCGCCCGGCGCCGAGGGCATGTGGCCCGGGTCCAGCATCACGCGCAGTCCGGACAGCGGGCGGCGCGGGTCGATGCGCGGCGGGCGGCGCAACTGCAGGCGCACGGAACCGTCCGCGCCGTAGCGCGCCAGGTAGCCCCACAGGCGCTTTCCGGGCTTGAGCCTCACGCGCAGGGCGACCACGCCGTCGGCCTCCTGCCGCCAATGGATCTGCTCGACGAAGTCGCTCGGACCGCCGTCGAAGACCACCAGGTTCGTGTGGCCGACGGCGCCGAACAGGCGCAGGGTCACGGCGTTCAGGTCATCGTCCTCGACGACCTCAAAGGGTATGCGTTCACTGAGCGCGACGCGCACCGAGGCGCCGGCCGCGTCGGTTGCCACGCCGATGTTGCCGGTGATCGCGCGCGGAGCCGCTGCGCCCGTGGAAATCAGGACGTCCTTGGCGTCGACCCAGCCGGTCAGGTCCGGTCCCAACCGCACCCGCACGGACGCGCCGTCGCGGCCGGCGACGGCCATGCGCGCGCCGTTGGGAGGAAAGATCAGGAAGCCCTCGTTCGGCCCGGTCTTGACGTTGGCGTAGCCCGCCGCGGCGCGCGCCGTGGCGACCTTCGTCTCGTCGCCGCCGGCGCTCACGCGCGCGGTTCCGGTCGCGCGTACCGAAGACCAGCCGCCGCCCAGGCGGTACTCGACGGGCGCCGGACCGAAGCTTTCGCCGGGTGCGACGCGCAGGTTGAGCTCGTAGATTCCCAGGGCGGGATTGGCCTCGCGCATCTCGCGCCAGTCCTGCCCCGGAACGCGCGCCCACGCGCGCTGGCCGCGCGTGGCCTTCATGCGGATCGTCCACGCGTCGCCCGCGCGCAATTCCAGGTCGGCGTGCGGGCTCAGCGAGGCCGGATCGATGGCGGCCGGCGAATCCGGCAGGGGCGCCGGCGGCGGAGGCACGAAGATATGCCGATCGGCCGCGGCGCTGCCGGACGACAATTTGAGCTCGGCGTGGAAGGTGAAGGTTCCCGCCGAGATCGGCAGCCAGGCCAGGAAGCCTCCGTCCTGGTTCACGGTGATCGTCGCGCCGTTGATGGTGAACGGCGCGGTGGCCACGGCGACGCTGCCGAAGACGAAGTCGGCATCCGCGGAGACGGTCGCGCCTTCCGCGGGCCAGACGAAGGTGATCGGCTCGGTCGACACGCGCGGCGGGTGCAGGGGCGCGGAGATCTCGCTGGGTTCGTTCTGCGGGGCCCGCGGCTTCGTCCGGCTTCTCGCCGCGGCCGGCAGGGCGAGCAGGAGCGGGAGGGCGGCGGCGAGCGCTTTCATGGCGCGATTCTACAAAAATGCGGCCGCGCGCATTGACACGTCCGGCCGCGCGCCGTATCATGGCTCGATGCTTGATAAAAAGGCGCGCGGGCGCGCGCTCTCGCCGGGCGACGTGATCCTGGCCGGCGGCCTGCCGCGCCGCGCGCCGCGGCGCGCGTCGATCGCCTCCGGCCCCGACGCGCGCCGGCTTCTGTCGCGGCTGGACGCGGAGCTGGCGCGGGTCGACGCGGATAAAATCGACCGCGAGGACCGCATTCCTCCCGCGGTTCTGGCGCGCTTGGCGCGTCTGGGCGTGCTGCGCCT
>JAJXVH010000132.1 GCA_021782205.1 bacterium
CGCGGGCGTTGCGACGCCGCCGCTGGGGCCGGAGCGGCCCCTGCGGCCGCCGCGAGTGGAACGCTTCACTCTGGCCTGCGGCCTGGACGTGCTGGTCGCGCGCGACGCACGCCTGCCGCTGGTCGAGGCGCGCCTGGGGCTGCGCGCGGGACGCGCGCACGAGGCGGACGGCGAGGACGCGCTGTCGCCGGCGTGCGAGGAGCTTCTCTTCAAGGGAGACGCGGGCCGCGACGCGGCGGCCGTCGCGCGTGCGCTGTCGGCGCTGGGGTGGTCGGCGGGCGCGTCCAGCGAGACGGAGTGGCTCAAGGTCTCGGCCTCGGGGCTGGCGCGCACGTTCGACGGGTTCTGCGCGGAGCTGGCGCGCGCGCTGACCGAGGCGTCCTTCCCGGACGACGAAGTCGAGCTGTGGCGGGAGAACGCGGTCGAGGAGTTGGCCCTGCGCCGCTCCCAGCCGTCGTTCCTGGCCGAGGAACGCCTGCGCGCGGAGCTGTTTTTGGGGCATCCTTATCGCCGCGGCGCCCCTGACGAGGCCGCCCTCGCCGCCGTCGATGCGCCGCGCCTGCGCGCCTACCGCGCGGCGCGCGTGCGGCCTTCCGGCGGCTACCTGGTGCTCGCGGGCGATCTGGAGCCGGAGGCGGCGCGCCGATCGCTGGAGCGCGCGTTTTCCGGCTGGGCGGCGGCCACGCCGCCTTCGACGCCGCCGCCCCTGCCAGGCCGCGCCGCCGCGAAGACCGTTTTGGTCGGCCGCGCGGGCTCCGCGCAGGCCACGTTGGTCGTCGCGCAGGCCGGGCCGCTGACGCCGCGCGACGCGGACTACGTGGCGTTCGCGACGGCCAACCACGTGCTGGGCGGAACGGCGAACTCGCGGCTATTCGAGAACCTGCGCACGCGCCGCGGCTTCACCTACGGCGCGTACTCGTCGATCGAAATCTACGGGCGAGGCTCGGTGTGGTCGGCCTCCGCCGACGTGCGTCCGGACGCGGCGCGCGCGGCGCTCGACGAGATTTTGGCCGAGGCGCGCACCCTGCGCGAGCAGCCCCTGCCGGAGGCGGCCCTGGCCGCGGCCAAACGCCACCTGACGGGGCTGTTTCGCATGCGCCTGTCGTCGCTTGACCGCGTGGCCGGCTACCTGGGCGCGATCGTGGAAAGCGGTCGCGACCCCGTGGCGGCCATCGCCTCCTATCCTGAGCGTTTGGCCGCGGTGACGCCGCAGACGGCCCTGGACGCGGCGCGCGCGCGTCTGGATCCGGACCAACTCGTGGCCGTGGTCGTCGGCGACGAAGCGGCGCTGCGCGGCCCGCTGGGCCTTTAGCCTAGCTGCCGAAGTTCAGGCCCGCGCCCAGCATCAGGAAGTCGCCCGAGGGCAGGCCGGTCTGCTGGTAGTGCTCGTAGCCCGCGGTCACGCGCAGCATCTGCAGGCTGACGGCGCCGCCGACCTCGAAGGCGTTCGACGGCGACTCGCCCAACTGGTAGGTGGTGTGGGTGAAGGTGATGAACGGGTGCACGATGGGCAGGATGCTCCACTTCAGGCGCAGGTTGTAGCTGAGGTCCGGGTAGCCCTGTTCGATGCCGTCCACGCCGGTCAGCGTCAGGAAAGGCGCCGCGCGCAGGGACTGGCCGCTGAGCGTGCGGTCATAGGCGCTCTTGGTGACCTGGGCGCTGAGCTCCGTGAACAGGAAATCCAGGCCGCCGTAGACCGACAGGTCGGTCTGGCCCAGGTCGAAGGTCTTGCTGCGGCCCGTGGTGGGACCGAAGGGATTGGAGCCGGTCGTCATCAGGTCGTCCTGGTGCATGATCTCGTTGGCCGAGACGCCCAGATCCGCGCGGCCCAGGCCGGCGCTGAACGTCTCCATCCCGTCGGCTTCCATCGCGGCCAGGCCGCCCGAGGACGTGCCGCCCGAGCCGCCCGCGTCGGGCCCGGCCAGCTTGCCGCCGTGGCTTGAGCCGCTGGGGCTGAGGGTGAACGTGGCGTCGACGCCCGCGCTTCCTTGGGAATAGCCGTTGACCTTGGGCAGGACCGAGCCGCGCGCCCCCAGGGCCAGCGGGCCGTTCTCGTAGCCCAGGCGCAGGCCGTAGTCGTCGTAGGTTCCGTTGGTAAACGAGGTGCGGTAGCGCGTGTAGTCCGGCGACAGCGTCCAGTCGCCGACGTCGACCGAGGCGTTGGCGCGCACGCTCTGGTAGTTGTCGTTGCCCGTGGTCTCCGACACGCCGCCGCTGACGCCGGCGCGCGCGGGGGAGGAGAGAGCGGCAAGGTACAGGCAGAACGCGGAGAGGGCAAGCTGTTTTCGCATAATTCTTTTATCCTACGAAATCCTGCGGCCGTTTCGTCGCTCCGCGCGCTCAATAATACAGCGCGCCCTGCAGACCCGCGGCGAAGATCCAGGCGAGCGTCAACGCCTGGAAAACGGCCGCGGCGAAGACGTCCTTTCGGCCGCGGCAGAGCCGGAAGGCGATCGCTTGTCCGCCCAGCACGAACGCGAGGATGAAAGGACCGGCGATCATCAGTCTCGCCCCGGAATGATTGAGCGCGAAAAAGAGGGCGTAGTCGAACGCGACCGTGGCGGCCAGGGACTGGGCCAAGCCCTTCGCGCCGCCGTCGGCGAACGGCGCGAGAAGCAGGTTCTCGGCGAAAAAGAAGAAGGGAAGAAAGACGACGAAGTCAGCCGACAGCTTCAGCGCGCGAAGCGCGGACGCCAGCGCATTGAGCGCGCTCGGCTCCGGCGCGAAGGCCAGCAGAAAACAGAGCGCCGCGGCCGACAGCAGGGAGGGCCAGGCGCGGGCGGCGAAGCGGGCGAGGTCCCGTGGACTTGGCGCGTGTCGCGCCAAGGCCGCCGCGCCGAATAGTCCTCCGGCCAAGCCGAGGACGCGCGGCAGAGTGGCGATCGTGTCGCCGCTGAAACGGGCGGCGATCCACGGTCCCGGAGCCAGGCAAAGGACCAAAATAAGTCCGTCGCGCGCCGCGCTTGCCGCCGCAGGAGGCGATGCAGGCGCACTTTCGCGCGGGCGCGAGGCCAGGGCGGCGAGGAAGGGCAACAGGATCAGCGCGGCGACGTCGCGCAGGACGTTGTCGGACCTTCCGTAGCGCGGCGCGGGTTCGAAGAACCCGTCCAGTTCGAAAGGGAAGATGGCGCCGCCTTCGTTGAGGCTCTTTTGAAAATCCCCGCGGCAGCGCCTGGCCAGCAGGGAGTCGATGAATCCCAGCGCGGCCAGCGCGTTGTCGAAATGCGTGGTCAGGTCCGTGGTCACGAGCAGGGCGGAGCGCGGCGCGAAATTTTGGAGGTTGCCGGCGTAGAGATGCCGGGAATCGCAGGAGAGGAATCCGATCACGGCGGGCGCGCGGGCGGGGTCGGCCAGCGCGGACTTCATCCGCGCCAGCAGCGGGCGCCGCACGTAGGTCATCACAGAGTGGAGGGAGAAGAACGGCAAGGGGCAAAATCCGGGTCCGGTGCCGTAGCGGGCGTGGCCCGCGTACAGGACCGCGTCGTCTTCGCGCAGGGCCTCAAGGTAGCGCTCGGTCGTCGCCCGCGACTTCGCCGCCTGCTCGGCGCGCCGAGAGCCGGCGCACTGCGCGGGGCGCTCGTCGATCGAGCTGTCCACGACGTCCAGCACGAATCTCGTCGGACGTCCGCCGAACAGCTGCGTCTTCGTCAGCGTCGCCGGGCCGTCCGGCGAAGACGACGGCTCCACGGTGAAGCCGCAGGCGTATGAATTTTTTCGGCACGGCTTGGCCAACTGAGCGACCAAGGCCCGCCGGATGGGTTTGTCGACGACGATGGCGCCGGCGTCGGAGAATCCGAGAAACAGGCCGAGGCGCACGACGTCCTTGCCGTCGAGCGCGCGATAGGAATCGGCGCACGCCGCCGTTCCGGCCGGCAGTTCGGCCAGGCGGCGGGAGTAGCCGTCGATCAGGCCGGCCAGAGAGTTGGGCGGGTCGCCGGCACCGTAGGCCGCGCAGGCGAGAAGTCCGCAGGCCCAGCAGGCCAGCAGGGCCTTCATCTCAGCCGGGTGGTCGGCGCGGGCCCGGCGCGCTGGCGGGGGAGAAGAACGCGCCGCCCGCGCGCAGCAGCGCGCCGAGCGCCAGCGACGGCAGCCAGATCCAGCGGGCCTCGCTGAGCAGGATGTCCAGGCCCGTGCGGGAGAAGAACGGCCGCACGCCGATCGGCGAGACGCGGACGGGGCGCCACGGGAAGAAATAGCGCGTCCGGTCGAACGGCGAGAAGAACGCGACGCCGAGCCCTCCGTCGGTGAACGCGTCCAGGAAGCCGTGCGAGGCCGTGATCAGCGCGAGCAGCGCCGTCAGCATCCAGACGTCTTCGGGCCGCTTCTTGCGCAGCGCCGCCGCCGCCGCGGTCCCGACGACGGCCGCGAACAGCAGGGAATGGGTCATCCCGCGGTGCCCCCAGAGGTCGCCGTAGCGCACTCCGAAAAAAAATCCCAGCACGTCGATGTCCGGCAGGCAGGCGCACGTCACCGCCGCGGCCCAGAAACGGCGATCCTCGCGGTAGCGCGCGGGCGCGGCTTGGCCGAGCGCTGCCGCGGCGACGGCGTGAGTGATCAGGCTGGCCATGTCGTGCTCCCTCCTTAGTCTACTTCGCGCGGTCGTTGGGCAGCTTCTCCCAGGAGGAGACGTACCAGCGCCGGCCGTGCTTGAGCAGGTGGTCGCGCTCCACGCCGTGAAACGAGCCCGCGCCGTCGCGCGTGTCGACGCGGTAGGTCAGCACCAGAACGGCCGACACGTGGCCGATGCTGTCGATGTCGATGCCCACGACCTTGAACTGGGCGGGGCCGTGCGCCTTAAAGAATTGGCGCGCCCAATCGCGGATCTGCTCGCGGGTCATCGGGTCGGCGATCGACTCGTCGTAAAGCTCGGCCAGCGCGTCGGCGTTGCCGCCGGCGAAGGCCTGGGCGACGTCCTCGTAGTAGCCGCGGATCTCGGAGCGCAGGACGATCTCCTCGTTGGACATCGGCTTGCTGAAGTTGACGTAGCCGCAGCCGGCCGCCAGCAGAGTCAGAAAAACGACGGCGGCCCGCGGCGCGCGAATGTTCCCCATGACGCAAGTGTAGGGGACCGGCGCGGCGGCGTCAAGCCGCCGTTAGGTCTCTTGCCTGCGCATCTGGAGCCCGAAAGACCCAGGCCTAGGCGCGTCGCCGAGGTTAAACTGGAGGCATGAACAGAGACCACCGACGCGTCCTCGTGCCGATGCTCGTCCTGCTGGTGACGGCTTGGGGGCCGGCGTTCGCGGCCGTCGTCGACGCCGACGTGCCGAGCGTGCCGTTCTCGGTGGGCCTGGCCGCCGTGATGGGCGCGGCGCCCGCGGTCACGGCGCCGTCGCTGACCTCCCCGCTGGCCGGCCTGGCGGCCGCGCCTGCTCTCGCGCCGTCCTTCTCGGCCGCCGCGGCCGCTCCCGCGTTGGCCGCGGCTCCCG